>NZ_VXCX01000013.1:0-141176 GCF_052850745.1 Pseudomonas sp. 1121_17 | reverse complement strand
GGGTGAGCTCAACTGGAGCGGCCTTGCCGGGACGCCGGACCGGTCGGAAAGGGCTGCAAAGCAGCCCCCGACATACTCGAACCAGACAAAAAAATCAGAAACGAGCGCTATCAGTTGATGCTGTACCCACGCCCACTCAAACATGCCCCCAGCGAGCGCCGATACAGGTCGGCGACATTTGCCGCCGGCGCATAGCTGGCCTGGGCCGGATCGAAGCCGGACTGCTCGACAGCCCAGCGATGGCACTGATAGCGGTCCTGATCCTGCTGCTGTTGGTTTTGCCCGTAGCTTGGGTAAGCGACCACGTCATAACCACTGCTGGCCTGAAACGGTGGCACAGGCTGGCTGACCGGTGGATTCACCACCACGTACTCACGGCTGTCGGCCAGGTATTGGTAGTAGGTGTCAGCAACCAGAAAGAACAGCACGCCGCCGCGCCAGACTTCTCGCGCATACGGCGGCAGGTAGCCGACGCGCACGCCATAAGGCGGGCGCACCACCACGTAGCGCGGTCCCTGCGGCTGATACCAGTAGCCACCGGAGTAGAAATAATCGCGGCCGCGATAGGGCACTTTCCAGTGCTGCTCAGGGAAGCGGTCGATTGCCTGCCCAGGATGGTATTGCGGGCCGGGTCCCCAACCGTTGCCGTGGCCATCGGGGCGCCCTGACCAGTTGTCACCGGGACGCTGGCCGGGGCCGCCCGCCTGCCAATGGCGGTTGTCGGGGCCGCGGCGCGGTATGTCTTGGTAATAACCTTGCCGGGGTGGCTGGGTCTGGCGCACTTCATCGCGGGAGGTCAATGACGAGCCGGAACTACCGCCGCCATTCGGCTCTTGCGGCCCACGGCCATCGCCCGGCGCCTGCGCCAGCACCGCGGCGCTGATAACCATTGCCAGCACACTTACCCCTGCCAACTGCCAGCCGCGCGACCTCATGGTATTCCTCTCGACAAGTAAAACCGCAACTGCCGCCAGTTTACCGCGCAGCATGCGTGGGCAGATGAAAATCCAGCCATAAAAAAGGGAGGCCAAGTGGCCTCCCTTTGCAATTGTCGTCCGTGCTCGGCACTTGTGGCGCCGGCTCACCTCACCCCGTCTGGTAGACAGTGCGTAGCCCGGGGGCCGGCTGATCGTGTTGATCGCGGGCCGCGAGCGGCCTCCTGGGCCGGTCGCCGTGGACTGATGTCCGGGCAGTGATTCTGTTGATAAAGATACCGGCCAGAGCCCGGCACAGGATTGCGAAGATTGCTCAGATAAATAGCACTTGCGCAATTTTTAACCCTGGATTGATAATTCGCCGCAATCCGAACAGAAAAGGCCCCTTTCATGAGCAAGCTCGACCGCTACGACCTGAGCATCCTTGCCGAATTGCAGCGCGATGCGCGCATCTCCAACCAGGAACTGGCCGAACGCATCGGCCTGTCGCCCTCGCCGTGCTCGCGTCGGGTCAAGCAACTGGAAGACGACGGCTACATCTCGCGCCAGGTTGCACTGCTGGACCGCAAGAAGCTCGGCCTGAGCCTGACCGCGTATGTTCTGATCGGCATGGACCGGCACACCCCGGAGCGCTTCGAGACGTTTGAAGCCGCCGTTCGCGGCCTGCCGCAGGTGCTCGAATGCAGCCTGGTGACCGGTATGGACGCTGACTATCAACTTAAAGTGGTGGTGCCGGACATGGACCATTACCAGAAACTGCTACTGGGCAGCCTGACCCGCATCGAAGGCGTTACCAGCGTGCGTTCCAGCTTCGTGCTCAATCAGGTACTGGCCAGCACCGAGCTGCCATTGACCCACCTGCGTTAACAGCTGAGGGGCCCGGGCGTATACTCAGCCGCTTGAGCCTGCCTGGAGCGCACAGATGGATCCTGAAAAATTCGAAGAATGGATGATGATCATCCTGGTGACCATTCTCATCGGTTTCATGGGATTCATCGTCTGGGACCTGGCAAAAAAATCCAAGGCAGGCCGCTTCGGCACGCTGATCCTGTTCTTCGTGCTCGGCCTGGGCGTGCTCGCGTTCATCATCAAGAGCGTGGTGGTGGGAATGATCGAGGGCGTCTGACGCACACGCCCTGCTCATCTACAGCTTGGGCTGTGCGTCGCGCCAGCAGCCCTGATCCAACCCGTCCAGGGTCCAGTCGCCGATCTTCACCCGTACCAGACGCAAAGTCGGCAAGCCGACCGCAGCGGTCATGCGGCGCACCTGACGGTTGCGCCCTTCACGAATCACCAGCTCCAGCCAGGCCGTCGGCACGCTCTTGCGAAAGCGCACCGGCGGCTCGCGCGGCCACAACTGCGGCTCGGCCAACAGCCGCGCCTCGGCCGGCAAGGTCATGCCGTCGTTAAGCTCGACGCCCTGGCACAAGCGCTGCAATTGCTCCTCGCTCGGCTCGCCTTCAACCTGGACCCAGTAGGTCTTGGCCAGCTTGTGCTTGGGGTCGGCAATCCGCGCTTGCAGGCGACCGTCGTTGGTCAGCAACAGCAAGCCCTCGCTGTCGCGATCCAGACGCCCGGCGGGATAGATCCCAGGGATATCGATGAAATCCTTGAGGGTCGCGCGGCCGTCGCCGTCACTGAACTGGGTCAGCACGTCGAACGGCTTGTTGAACAGCACCAGACGCGGCTCGGCCGGTGGCGCCTTGGCCGGCCGGCGGAGGCCGGCGGGCCGCGGCGCTGGGGTGCGGCGCGGCTTGGAACGGGGTGGCAGGGGCATGGATCCTCAGCGGAACGGCGGCTCATCGAAGCTTCGCAGTTTACGCGAGTGCAACGAATTGAGCTCGGTACGCAGCAGATCCAGCGCGGCGATGCCGATTTTCAAGTGCTGGCTGACCGCGCGGTTGTAGAACGCATTGGCCGAACCTGGCAGCTTGATCTCGCTGTGCAGAGGTTTGTCCGACACACACAGCAAGGTCCCGTAAGGCACCCGCAGGCGATAACCCTGGGCGGCGATGGTGCCGCTTTCCATGTCGACCGCAACCGCCCGCGAGAGGTTGATCAGCGGCCGTTCCTGGGCCCAGCGCAGCTCCCAGTTGCGGTCGTCGTAGGTCAGCACGGTGCCGGTGCGCAGGCGTTTTTTCAGCTCGTCGCCGCGCTCACCGGTGACTTGCGCCGCTGCTTCCTGCAACGCCATCTGCACCTCGGCCAGGGCCGGGATAGGAATGTTCGGCGGCACCACTCGATCGAGAATGCCGTCGCGGCGCATGTAGGCATGGGCCAGCACGTAATCGCCGATGGTCTGCGACTGACGCAGGCCGCCACAGTGGCCGATCATCAGCCAGCAATGCGGGCGCAGCACGGCCAGGTGGTCGGTGATGTTCTTGGCGTTGGACGGGCCGACGCCGATGTTGACCAGGGTCACACCGTCGCCATCGGCGGCGATCAGGTGATAGGCCGGCATCTGGAAGCGGTGCCAGACCACGCTGGCCACCAGCGCCTGGGTCTCACCTTCGTTCAGGCCTTTTTCAATGACCACGTTGCCGGGCAAGACCATGCGCACAAAGCGCGGGTCGTCACGCAACTGCTCAAGGCCATGGGCGATGAACTGGTCAACGTAGCGGTGGTAGTTGGTCAGCAGGATCCATGGCTGCACATGGCGCCAGTCGCTGCCGGTGTAGTGCACCAGGCGGCGCAGCGAGAAGTCCACGCGGGCGGCGTCGAACAGCGCCAGCGGCAGATTGTCGGCATTGCTCCAGTCCCACAGGCCGTCGGCGATATCGTCGGTGGCAGCCGACAGGTCGGTGCTTGGGAACACCCGCGCCAGAGCGGCGGCGGTGATGCCGGTGCCGGCCAGTTCATCGCCCTGCTCGACCACGTACGGGTAGGGGATGTTCTGCTCGCTGACGCCGACTTCCACGGTCACCGTGTAGTCGTGCATCAGGGGCCGCAACTGGTCGAGCAGGTAACCGCGGAAGGCTTCAGGCTGGGTCACGGTGACGCTGTAGGTGCCAGCGACCTGGACCTTGCCATAGGCACGGGTGGTGGCCGCGACTTCGCCGTTGCTGTAGTAGGTCAGGCGCAAGGCTGGGTAGCGGTACAGGGCGCGCTCTTCGGCGTCCGGTTCGGTGCGGTCCTTGAGGTAACGCTTGAGGGCCTGACTCAGGGCACCGGTGGCCTGTTCATGCAGGGCCGCCAGACGGTCGACGGCCTGTTCGGGGGTATCAACGACTACAAACGCTTGGCTCACGCTGGGCTTCCTGTTTTCTGTCATGCGTGCAGCCATCTTGCCTTGCTTCGGTAGCAAATACACCCCTGCGGATGCATTAGCCTCAGCACGGCCACGGCGGCGTCGCCCGCGCGACCAGCGCCTGCACGTCGACACCGCGCGGCAAGGCGCCGTAGACCCTGCCCGAGCCGTCCAGGCGGCTGGCGATGAAGCCATCGCTGACCTGCGCATTGCCCGCTTCGAGGAGCAATTTGGCCTGCACCGCCAGGGCGATATCTTCACTCAGCTGGCGGGCGCGGTACTGGATGTCACTGGTGTCGGCCAAGGCGGTCTTGAGCCTGGCAATATGCGCCGCCAGCCGAGCGTCGCCGTGGCCATCACCCAACTCGGCGAACAACGCGTCCTGAATACCGATCTCCTTGCTCAGTGCACGCAGCACATCCAGACACTGCACATTACCCGAGCCTTCCCAGGTCGAGTTGACCGGCGCCTCGCGGTACAGCCGCGGCAGGATGCTGTCTTCGACGTAGCCCGCGCCGCCCATGCACTCCGCTGCTTCGTTGATCATCGCCGGGGCGCGCTTGCAGATCCAATACTTGCCCACCGCAGTCATCAGCCGGGCGAAATGCGCCTGCTGCGGATCTTCGAGCTGATCCAATGCCTGGCCCATGCGCAGGCTCAGCGCCAGCGCGGCCTCGCTTTCCAGGGCGAGGTCAGCGAGCACGTTCTGCATCAAGGGTTGCTCGGCCAGTAGGCGCCCACTGACCTGGCGATGGGCGCAGTGGTGTGCGGCCTGGGTCAGCGCCTGGCGCATCAGCGCGCTGGAGCCGACCATGCAGTCGAAGCGGGTCATCGCCACCATTTCGATGATGGTCGGCACGCCGCGGCCCTCTTCGCCGATCATCCACGCCAGGGCGCCGCGCAATTCGATTTCGCTGGAGGCATTGGAGCAGTTGCCCAGTTTGTTTTTCAGGCGCTGGATATAGAACTGGTTGCGGCTGTCATCGGGGCGATGGCGCGGCAGCAAAAAGCAGCTCAAGCCTTTGTCGGTCTGCGCCAGGGTCAGAAACGCATCGCACATCGGCGCCGAGCAGAACCACTTGTGCCCAACCAGCTCGTACGCCTGGCCGGGGCCACCGGCGCCGACCGGATAGGCCCGCGTGGTGTTGGCGCGCACGTCGGTGCCGCCCTGTTTTTCGGTCATGGCCATGCCGAGGGTGACACCGGCCTTGTGCCGCTCGCCGACATTGCGCGGGTCGTAGTCGCGGGCCAGCAGCTTGGGCAGCCAGTACTCGGCAAGCTCCGGCTGCACGCGCAGCGCAGGGACCGCGGCAAAGGTCATGGTCAGTGGGCAGCCGGTGCCAGCTTCAGCTTGCGAGTGCAGATAGGTCAGCCCCGCGCGGGCAACATGCGCACCAGGCTGCGGCGCGGCCCAGGGCAAGGATGGCAAGCCATGCTCGACAGCAGTGCGCATCAACTGGTGATAGGCCGGATGGAATTCGACCAGGTCGATGCGATGGCCATAGCGGTCGTGGCTGTGGAACTCGGGCTTGTGCGCGTTGGCCAGAAACCCCGCCGCCATCAGCGGCCCACCGGCCAGCGCGCCATAGCTGTCCAGCTGCGCCTGCGCCCAGCCGGCGCCAAAGCGCTGCGACCATTGCTGCAAGGGCAGATCGAGCCGGTACAGGTTGGCGCCATCCAATGAAGGCGGCTGGTTGCTGACCTGATGAGTCTCGGCGTACTGGTGCAGGTTCATGGGCGCGCTCCTGGAGCCGTGCTGGCCTTGGACTGCCAGTGAAGCACCGTTGCGCGGTCAGTCAAAGTGACGAATCGGCCTATCGCGGCGGCGCTTTACGACAGCGCCGTGCACTCAGAACCTGGCAACGCGGCCCGGCGGCGCCTGTACCTGGGCCGCGCTCAGGTTCAGGGTCAGCTCAAAACGGCTGCCAAGCCCGCGGGTCGATTCATGCGACAGGCTCGCTTCAAGCAACTCGCCCAACTGCCGGCAGATCGACAGGCCGATGCCCAGCCCGCCATAGCGCCGGGTCATTGAGCCATCGACCTGGAAGAAGCGCTGATAAAGCGTGGCCTGATCAAGGTCATCAAAACCAATGCCGCTGTCACTGACGATAAACGACAGCGCCAGGCTGTGCGGGCCAACCCGGCGGCCACGGACCTTGATCATCACCCCACCCTGCTCGGTGAACTTCAAGCCGTTGTCGACCAGGCAACGCAGGCAGCGCATCAGTTTTGGCGCATCGCCGACCAGCTCGTCGGGCAGGTCGGCCGGGATATCCAAACTCAGGTACAGGCCTTTGCTCAAGGCCAGCCCGGCAAAGCTGGCGCGCAGTTCCTGCAACTCGCGGCGCAGGTTGAACGACAACGGATGCGCACGCAGCCGGCCCGCCTGCAGTTCGGTCAGGATGAGGATGTCGTCGACCATCACCATCATGTCCTGGGCGGAGCGTGTGGCAGTGTGTTGGTACTGGCTGAGTTCGCTGTCCATCGGCAGGGTCTGCATCAGTTGCAGCGAGCCGATCACGCCGTTCATCGGCGTGCGCAACTCATGGGTCACGGTCGACAGGAACTCGTCCTTCAAACGGTTGCTGCGGGCCAGTTGCTGGTTGAGCTGCTCCAGGGTCTGGCCGGTGTCGCGCAGGGTCTGCGCCTGCTGCTCGCGCAAGCTGTTGATGCGATCGGCGAGAGCCAGCGACAGCAAGGCGACTTCCAGCGCGGAGCCGAGCTGGCTGGCGTACATGGTGATAAACACGTTGGGCAGGTAGCCCAGCACCATCAAGGTATTCACCAGCCCGCCGAGCAAAAACGCCGACCAGGCGATGATGAACCAGCGCGCCACCCGCAGCCCGCGCCACCAGGCATACAGCCCGGCACTGAAGATACTCACAGTGAACAGCAGCGCCAGCACCGTAGCCATGCGCAGAGCCACGCCGTAGCGCAGGGTCACCGCCAGCACCATGACCAGCGCGCCGCCGAGCATCAGCACTTGCAGCAGCCGGTCGAAGCCGCGGCTGAGCAAGCCCATCTGCAGGAAGTGGCGGGCAAACTGACAGCCGAACAAGCCGGCGGCACCGATGAACAGCGGGGTCGCGGCGTTTGCCCACCATGGGCTGTCCGGCCAGAAATACGCCACTCCGGCGCCGTTGACCGACACCTGGTACAAGCCGAACGAGGCTATATAGAAGATGTAATAGAGGTAGCTGACGTCGCGCACACTGATGTAGATGAACAGGTTGTACACCAGCATCACCAGCAACACGCCGTAGATCATTCCCAGCACATACAGGCGGGTAGGCTGATCTTCCATGTAGGCATTCACCGACCATAGCGTCAGCGGCGCCTGAACCGAGCCTTCGCTCTGCAGGCGCAGATACACCGTGGTCGGCTGGCCGGGCTGCAGCGGTAGTTCGAACAGGTAGTTGTTCTGCTGGATCTGCCGGCTGGCATACGGCAGGGCATCACCGGTGCGCTGCGCCAGCTTGAAATGGCCGCGGGCGTCGGCCAGGTACAGCTCGAGGTGATCGAGCGGCGGGTAGGCGAGTTCCAGCAGCCATTGCCGGGCGGCCTGGCTGGCCGGCGCGACGTAGCGCAGATCAAGGCGCAGCCAGAACACCGAGTTGGAATAACCGGCGTTGAGCACGTCTTCTTTATGGGTGACAAAACGCTCGGCAAATTCCGCCGAGCTGACCTCGGCAATGGTCGCACTGGCCGTGCGGTCTTCATACACCTGCATGATTTTGCCTAGCGGCAGACGCCGGGTCTCGTCGTCAAAATCCACAGCTGCGGCGAGCACGGGCAAGCAGCCCAGCAAGATGATCAGCAAATAGCGCATTACAGCCCCAGCATGGCCCTTTCGGTTGCGTCGCGTTGCCCCCCTTTCCCTTTGAGGCGACGTAATCCGGTAGAGCCCGTTATCGAATTATTTGTGCACTCTAGCATAGCCATCAGTGATGGCCATCAAGTCCGCATGATTTTGACCGAACGGCTCTAGCACGCAAGTTACAGGCGAAATAACCGTCCCATCCCGAGCAACGCCCTGCACTATCGACACGCGGAGCGCTTCGCCGAAATAGGTTTGGTGGTAAGCTCGCCGACCATGAATATCTACAGCTCCCGCCCCGTTGTCCTCTGTCTCTCCGGCCACGACCCCAGTGGCGGCGCCGGCCTGCAGGCAGATATCGAAGCCCTGATCGCCCAAGGCTGTCACGCCGCGCCCGCCGTGACCGCTCTGACCGTGCAGGATACCGTCAACGTCTCCGACTTCCGCGTGCTCGACCGCGAGTGGGTGCTGGCCCAGGCCAACGCCGTGCTCAACGACTCGCAGGTGGCGGCGGTGAAGCTGGGCATGCTCGGCTCGATCGAAATGGTCGACACCGTAGCCGAGCTGCTGGCCGCGCACCCGCACCTGCCGCTGGTCTGTGACCCGGTACTGCGCGCTGGCGGCGGTGGTCGGCTGGGCAAGGATGAAGTCGGCTATGCCGTGCGCGAACGGCTGTTGCCGCTGGCGACCATCGCCACGCCCAACCTGCCCGAGGCACGCATTCTCGCCGAGCTGCCGGAAGGCACTGCCGACGAGTGCGCAGCCAAGCTGCTGCCGTTCTGCAAAAACCTGTTGATTACCGGCGGCCACGGTGACGAAGACGCCATTCATAACCGCCTGTACAGCCGCGATGGCAGCAGCCAGACCTGGCTCTGCCAGCGCTTGCCGGGCAGCTATCACGGTTCCGGTTGCACCTTGGCCAGCGCCCTGGCCGGTCGCCTGGCCCTTGGCGAAGAACTGCAAAGCGCCGTACGCAGCGCTCTAGACTACACCTGGCGGACTCTGCGCGACGCCGAACAACTGGGCCGTGGCCAATTCGTGCCGCGCCGCCTGCCGCTGGATTTCTGTTCCTGAGCTACGCACACGAGGCCTGACATGAAGCTACGCGGTCTGTACGCGATCACCGACAGCCAGCTGCTCGCTGGCCGCTTTGAATCCCATGTAGAAGCGGCGCTGGCCGGCGGTGTGCGCCTGCTGCAATACCGCGACAAGAGCGACGATGCGGCCAAGCGCCTGCGCGAAGCCGAAGCCTTGAAGGTGCTCTGCGAGCGTTACGGCACCCAACTGATCATCAACGACGACGCCGAGCTGGCCGCGCGCCTGGGCGTCGGCGTGCACCTGGGCCAGACCGACGGCCCGCTGACACCTGCCAGAGCCTTGCTCGGGCGCAATGCAATCATCGGCTCGACCTGTCACGCTCAACTCGAGCTGGCCGAGCAGGCCGCCCGTGAAGGCGCCAACTATGTCGCTTTCGGGCGCTTTTTCAACTCCGTGACCAAACCCGGCGCGCCGGCTGCCAGCCTGGAGTTGCTGGCCCAGGCCCGCGCCACGGTGAAACTGCCGATCGCCGTGATCGGCGGCGTCACCCTCGACAACGCCCCGGCATTGATCGACCACGGCGCCAACCTGCTGGCCGTCATTCATGGCCTGTTTGCGGCTGACGACGCCCACGAAGTCACCCGCCGGGCCCGCGCGTTCAACGCGCTGTTCGCTTCCTGAATTCGAGAGAAAACCATGTCCCGTTCCGAACTCCTTTTTGCCCAGGCCCAGAAGCACATCCCCGGTGGCGTCAACTCGCCGGTGCGTGCCTTCAAGAGCGTCGGTGGCACGCCGCTGTTCTTCAAGCACGCCCAGGGCGCCTACGTCATCGATGAAGACGACAAGCGCTACGTCGACTATGTCGGCTCGTGGGGGCCGATGATTCTCGGCCACAGCCACCCGGACGTGCTCGACTCGGTGCGCAAGCAACTCGAGCATGGCTTGTCGTACGGCGCGCCGACCGCGATGGAAACCGAGATGGCCGACCTGGTCTGCTCGCTGGTGCCGTCGATGGATATGGTGCGTATGGTCAGCTCCGGCACCGAAGCGACCATGAGCGCCATTCGCCTGGCCCGTGGCTACACCGGCCGCGACGCTATCATCAAGTTCGAAGGCTGCTACCACGGCCACTCCGACAGCCTGCTGGTCAAAGCCGGCTCCGGCCTGCTGACCCAGGGCGTGCCGAGTTCGGCCGGGGTCCCGGCAGACTTTGCCAAGCACACCCTGACCCTGCCGTTCAACGACCTCGCCGAAGTCGAAAAGACCCTCGCCGAAGTCGGCCAGAGCGTCGCCTGTATCATCGTCGAGCCGGTTGCCGGCAACATGAACTGCGTACCGCCGGCGCCGGGCTTTCTTGAAGGCCTGCGCGAGCAGTGCGACAAGCATGGCGTGGTGTTGATCTTCGACGAAGTGATGACTGGCTTCCGGGTATCGCTGGGCGGCGCCCAGGGTCATTACGGCATCACCCCGGACCTGTCTACCTTCGGCAAGATCGTCGGTGGCGGCATGCCGGTCGGCTGCTTCGGCGGCAAGCGCGCGATCATGGAATGCATCGCCCCGCTCGGCCCGGTGTACCAGGCCGGTACCCTGTCGGGTAACCCACTGGCCATGGCCGCCGGCCTGACTACCCTCAAGCTGATCAGCCGTCCGGGCTTCCACGATGAGCTGAGCCGCTTCACCAGCAACCTGCTCGACGGCCTGCAACAGCGCGCCGATGCTGCGGGCGTGCCGTTTGTCACCACTCAAGCGGGTGGTATGTTTGGCCTGTATTTCACCGGCGCGGACGATATCGTCACCTTCGACGACGTCATGGCCAGCGACACCGAGCGCTTCAAGCGCTTCTTCCACCTGATGTTGGAAGGCGGTGTGTACCTGGCGCCAAGCGCGTATGAGGCTGGTTTCACCTCGATCGTGCATGGCGATACCGAGCTGAAAATCACTTTGGATGCGGCCGAGCGGGCGTTTGCCAAACTGAAGTAAATCAGCGCGGCTGAGGGCCTATTCGCGGCGGTCCGGCGCGAATAGGCCCCCGCAGCCCCACCTTCAACAGAAAATCGAGTAAAACTTTGTAAGGTTGGCGCTGCTTATCCCATAATGTGCCACCAGAGACATCGGACAGCTTGCAGAGGTAAGTCGATCCCCATGAACCGCACCGGCCGCGCCCTGACCCTGGGCTGCCTGTTGCTCCTTCAGCCCCTGCTGGCCTTGGCAGAGGGCGGCAACTCGTTGCTGATTCCAGCGACGGGCCGCTGCACTCTCAACGTTCAGCCAGAGGACCTGCAGAACGCCCTCAAGACGTGCGAGCACACTGCCGAGTCTGGGGATGCCCAGGCGCAGTACGAGCTGGGCGAGTTCTACTACAGCGGTAACGGCGAGCAAGCCGCACGCGACCTCAACAAAGCCCTCAACTGGTTCCAGCAAGCCTCGTTGCAAGGCCATGCTCAGGCCCAGTATCGGCTTGGCTCGATGTTCTTCCATGGTGAAGGGGTCAAGGCCAACAACGTCCAGGCGTACATTCTGCTGAAGATGGCCGCGGTCAACGGTGCCGAGGATGCCCTCGACCTGGCTGACGAGGTCACCGAGCAGATGCCCCGCGACGAACTTGAGCACGCCACCCAGGTGCTCGGCCAGATCTTCCGCAAATACCTGCTCGAACTGCAGAACGCCGAAGGCCGCAGCCCTTTCGCCCCGCTGCCGTAAGGATTATTTGGTAGGTATTGGCATCGGGAACGGCATCACGTTGCCGGTGATCTTGGCTTCGCTGATCTTCGCCGTACCCAACCGCTCGACTTCATCGATGCGCACGATCGAGTGCATCGGCACGAAGCTGCGGATCACTCCCTCAAACTGCGCCTTGAGCTTTTCTTCGCTCGGATCGACCACCACCTGGGTGCGCTCGCCGAAGACGAACTCTTCGATTTCGAGAAAACCCCAGAGGTCGCTCTGGAAGATCTGCTTGGCATACATTTCGAAGACCTGCCCCTGATTGAGGAAGATCACTTTGTAGATCGCGGGTTCGCTTTTGCTCATGATCGGCGTATAGGCACACTGGTCTGAAAATGGCCCGCATCATAGCAGAGCCCGGCCCATTGCGAGGCCTCACAAGGCACCGAAGGCGGGTCAATTGGTCGGCAAAAGCGCCAGCACCGACCCTTGATCGTTTCAGTGCTTTCGCCACTGTCAGACAAGGGTTATTCTTGAGTTCACCTCTATAGCCGGCGAGCGGCCTAAAACGACCTTGAACGCACCCATAGAACCCCATCGTTTCATCCTCGAACCCTTCGAGGCCCATCGTTTCGCCAACCTGTGTGGCCAGTTCGACGAGCACCTGCGGCTCATCGAGCAGCGTCTGTCCATCCAGATCCGCAACCGCGGCAACCAGTTCGAACTGGTCGGCGAACCCAAGACCACCTCCGCTGCCGAACAGCTGCTGCGCCGCCTCTATCGTGAGACCAAGGCCACCGAGCTGTCGCCGGAAACGGTCCACCTGTACCTGCAAGAGTCGGCGGTCGAACACATCGCCAACCCGGCGGTCAACGAGGTCAGCGTTTCGCTGCGCACGCGCAAGGGCAAGATCACCCCGCGCGGTGCCAACCAGCAACGCTACGTCAAAGAGATCCTCGCCAACGACATCAACTTCGGTGTTGGCCCGGCCGGTACCGGCAAGACCTACCTTGCCGTAGCCTGCGCAGTCGATGCGCTGGAGCGCGAACAGGTGCGGCGCATCCTGCTGGTGCGTCCGGCGGTCGAAGCGGGCGAAAAGCTCGGTTTCCTGCCCGGCGACCTGTCGCAGAAAATCGACCCGTACCTGCGACCGCTGTACGACGCTCTCTACGAGATGCTCGGTTTCGAGCACGTGGCCAAGCTGATCGAGCGCCAGGTCATCGAGATCGCACCGCTGGCGTACATGCGCGGTCGCACCTTGAACAACAGCTTCATCATCCTCGACGAGAGCCAGAACACTACGCTCGAGCAGATGAAGATGTTCCTCACCCGGATCGGCTTCGGCTCGACTGCGGTCATCACCGGTGACATCACCCAGGTCGACCTGCCACGCGGCACCAAGTCGGGCCTGACCCATGTCATCGATGTGCTCAAGGACGTGCAGGGCATCAGCTTTACCCACTTCCAGTCCAAGGACGTCGTGCGTCACCCATTGGTGCAGCGCATCGTCGAGGCCTACGACCGTTTCGAGAGCCGCCAGGCCGAGGCCCCCGCACGCGATGCTTGAACTCGACCTGCAACGGGCTACCGATGCGGCCAGCCCTGATGACGCCGACTTCCGCCGCTGGTGTGAGCTGGCCTTGCGCCAGCGCACTGCCGATTCGGAAATGACCATTCGCCTGGTCGATGAAACCGAAGGCCGTGAGCTCAATCACACCTACCGTCATAAAGATTACGCAACCAATGTGTTGTCATTTCCTGCCGACGTCCCCGACGAGCTGCTCGACATTCCCCTGCTGGGCGATCTGGTGATCTGCGTGGCCGTGGTCGAGCGCGAAGCGGCCGAACAGGGCAAGGCACTTGAAGCACATTGGGCACACCTGGTTATCCATGGTTGCCTGCATCTGCTTGGCTACGATCATATCGATGATGACGAAGCCGAAGAGATGGAAGCACTGGAACGAACATTGCTGGCAGAACTGGGTCACCCTGACCCGTATGCCGACGACCACCTCCCTACTACCGATATCAGCAAGGAACACGAGTAACCGCCATGAGCGAAGACCGATCGAGCAACGGGCAAAAGTCCTGGCTGGGCAAACTGACCCAGGCTTTTGCCCATGAGCCGAAAAACCGCCAGGAGCTCCTCGAGCTGCTGCGCGAAGCCCATCAGAACAAGCTGCTCGACAGCGAAGCGCTGACCATCGTCGAAGGTGCAATTCAGGTCGCCGACCTGCAGGTACGCGACATCATGGTGCCGCGCTCGCAGATGATCAGCATCAAGGCCAGCCAGACCCCGCGCGAGTTTCTGCCGTCGGTGATCGATGCCGCGCACTCGCGTTATCCGGTGGTCGGCGAAAGCCATGACGATGTGCTCGGGATCCTCCTGGCCAAGGATCTGCTGCCGCTGATCCTTCAGGAGAACGGCGACAGCTTCAATATCAAGGATCTGCTGCGCCCGGCCACCTTCGTGCCGGAGTCCAAGCGCCTGAATGTGCTGCTGCGCGAGTTTCGCGCCAACCACAACCACATGGCCGTGGTGATCGACGAATACGGTGGTGTTGCCGGCCTGGTCACCATCGAAGACGTGCTTGAGCAGATCGTCGGCGACATCGAAGACGAACACGATGTCGAAGAAGACAGCTACATCAAGCCGCTGCCAAGCGGCGACTTCCTGGTCAAGGCGCTGACGCCGATCGAGAACTTCAACGAGTTCTTCGACAGCGAGTTCTCCGATGACGAGTTCGACACCGTCGGCGGCCTGGTGATGAGTGCTTTCGGTCACCTGCCCAAGCGCAACGAAACCACCGAAATCGGCGCGTATCGCTTCCGCGTGCTCAACGCCGACAGCCGCCGCGTGCACTTGCTGCGCCTGACCCCGATTAGCCGTTAAGGAACACCATGCGTTGGATCACCCGCCCCGGCTGGCCCGGTAACCTGCTGGCCATGGCGGCCGGCGCGTCTACCCTGCTGGCCCTGTCGCCGTTCGACCTGTGGCCGCTGGCCCTGCTTGCCGTCGGCCTGTTCTACGCTGGCCTGCGCGAGCTGAGCCCACGCCAGGCCATGGGTCGCGGCTGGTGCTTCGGCTTCGGCCTGTACGGCGCCGGTACCAGCTGGATCTACATCAGCATGACCACCTACGGCGGCGCCTCGCCGTTGTTGGCGGTACTGCTGCTGGTGGCATTCTTTGCCGCCATTGCCTGGTTCTTTGCCCTACCCGCCTGGCTCTGGGCGCGCTGGCTGCGCCGCAACGAAGCGCCGCTAGCCGACGCCTTGTGCTTTGCCGCGCTGTGGCTGCTGCAAGAGGCCTTCCGCGGCTGGTTCCTGACCGGCTTCCCGTGGCTGTACTCCGGTTACAGCCAGCTGCATGGCCCGCTGGCCGGCCTCGCGCCGCTCGGCGGGGTGTGGCTGATCTCGTTTGCCCTGGCCCTCAGCGCTGCATTGCTGTGCAACCTGCACCGGCTGCGCGCACGCCCGGCATTCATGGCAGTTGGCGCACTGTTGCTGGTGGCGCCATGGGTGCTCGGCATCGCCCTCAAGGACCACGCCTGGACGCGCCCTGCCGGCGAGCCGCTGAGCGTCGCCGCCGTGCAAGGCAATGTCGAGCAGGATCTGAAGTGGGACCCAGCGCACATCGACGCGCAACTGGCGCTGTACCGCGACATGAGCTTTACCTCCAAGCGAGTGGATCTGCTGGTCTGGCCCGAGACGGCCGTGCCGGTCCTCAAGGATCAGGCCCAGGGCTACATCGACGTGATGGGGCGCTTTGCCGCCGAACGCAACTCGGCATTGATTACCGGGGTACCGGTGCGTGAAGTGGTGCATCAGCAACGACGCTACTTCAACGGCATCACCGTGACCGGTGAAGGCGATGGCACCTACCTCAAGCAGAAGCTGGTGCCGTTTGGCGAGTACGTGCCGCTGCAGGACATGCTGCGCGGGGCGATCGAGTTCTTCAACCTGCCGATGTCGGACTTCGCCCGCGGCCCGGCCGACCAGGCGCTGCTGCAGGCCAAGGGTTATCAGATCGCTCCGTACATTTGCTACGAAGTGGTCTACCCCGAGTTTGCCGCCAGCCTGGCGGCGCGCAGCGATCTGCTCCTGACCATCAGCAACGATACCTGGTTCGGCACCTCGATCGGCCCGCTGCAGCACCTGCAGATGGCGCAGATGCGTGCGCTTGAAGCAGGGCGCTGGATGATCCGTGCGACGAACAATGGCGTTACCGCGCTGATCGACCCGTTTGGCCGTATTACTGCGCAGATTCCGCAGTTCCAGCAGGCGGTTCTGTATGGCGAAGTGGTGCCGATGCAGCAACTGACGCCGTACCTGCAATGGCGCTCGTGGCCGCTGGCGATTGTTTGTCTGTTGCTGATGGGCTGGGCGTTGGCGGCCAGGCGCATAGCCAAAACCGTGTGAGCAAACCGCGCAACACCTGCCTGCGCGGTCCACTGTAGGAGCGGTGTAATGAGCGCAAGGCGCATTGCCTCAGTAGAACAGCCGATAACCGATCATACCCGCCACCTCATTGAGCAATTGCCCGCTCTGCCACATCGCCCTGCTTTCAGGCAACAGCCCGGCAAACGGCCTCGCATGATCCTGGCCAAGGAAGCCCACCGGCGCCGGCACTACCTCGAAGCCTGCCTGCTCGAAGCTCCAGCGCGAACGCCGCATATGCCAGGCCTGGGTCACTACCACCACCCGACGAATGCCCAACGGCTGTAACAGTTGCGCGCTCATCTGGGCGTTTTCCCAGGTAGTACGGCTGGCCTGCTCCTGCCACTTCACCGTAACGCCAAAGTCGTCGCGCAGCCGATCGGCCATCAATTGCGCCTCGCTGGGCGGGGTACCGTAGTGCAAGCCACCGCTGGTCAACACCGGCAAGCCAGAGGCCTTGGCCAATTGCGCGGCGTAGCGCATGCGTTCAAGTGCGTGCCCGGTAGGCTGATCCTGACCACCCCAGGCAGGGTCGCCGCGCTCGCGGCCGGCGCCGAGCACCACGATCGCATCTGCCCGCTGGGCCAGCCCCGACCACTGCGCCAGGCTCAGCGGCATTTCGGTTTCCAGCTGGCGCGCGACCTGCTCCACCACCAGCGGCAGACTCATCAGCCATAGGCCGCCCAGCCCCAACGTAAAGCAGGCAAACGCCAGCCGCGGCCGGCGCTTGCGCAACCACCACGCGGCCAGCAGCAAGATGAACAGCAAGCCAGGCGGCATCAGCCACTGCTTGATAAAGAATCGAATAGGCATTGCCTGCACCTCCTGTGAAGGCGTGCAGACTAAGAGGATCGACACCGAGCGACAAGTAGCGCCCGGCGCCGATCATGCTATGTAGATGATTGAACCGGCGCGCGGCGTCTTGCGCGCCAGCAGGCCAGCACGGTTACCGATGCGGCAGCGTCCTGGATCTGACCGGGGCGACGGAGCGCTTCCTGTCCTTGAGCCAGATGATCTTGGCTGAGCTCGGCTCCGCTGGTTTGACGGCAGCGGCGCTGGCAATGCGGCTCTCTGGAAAGGTCTCCAGATAGGCCTTGATCACTTCGAACTCTGCGGGGCTCAGGCCACGCAACTCAAGTTCCGCTGGCATCTCGTCACGCAATCGCACCGCCGTGCGGGCAGCTTCCAACGCCAGCCCAAGGCGGTCGATCAAGCGCTCATACAGCTCCGGTTTGCTTGCGGGTAACTGCGACTCTCCCATCCGTTCACCTCATTGAAGATAACGATATCTCCCCCCACACCTGAGCTTAGCGGCGTTGTGCAAAGCAGCAGAGCGCTGCGACCAACGGCCCCCGGCGCCGCTGCGGGCCAATTGGGTTTCCCACGATACACAGCGCTCATGTATGCTACGGCGTTCACTCTCACCGACACCGGAGTGCCGGATGCAGCGAGGTTCCGCTGCCGGGAACAAGGTCTTCTCTCTCTCAGCCAAAAGTAGCCATGCACGAACAATACACGCCCCGTGACATAGAAGCCGCCGCCCAGAAATCCTGGGACGAGCAACAATCGTTCGCTGTTACCGAACAGCCAGGCAAAGACACCTTCTATTGCCTATCGATGTTCCCGTACCCGAGCGGCAAGCTACACATGGGCCACGTGCGCAACTACACCATTGGTGACGTGATCGCGCGCTACCAGCGCATGCTCGGCAAGAACGTGCTGCAGCCGATGGGCTGGGACGCCTTCGGCATGCCGGCGGAAAACGCCGCGATGAAGAACAACGTCGCCCCGGCCAAGTGGACCTTTGAGAACATCGACTACATGAAGACCCAGCTCAAGAGCCTGGGCCTGGCCATCGACTGGTCGCGTGAAGTCACCACCTGCAAACCGGACTACTACCGCTGGGAACAGTGGCTGTTCACCCGTCTGTTCGAAAAAGGCGTCATCTACCGCAAGAACGGTACGGTCAACTGGGACCCTGTCGATCAGACGGTACTGGCCAACGAACAGGTTATCGACGGCCGCGGCTGGCGTTCGGGCGCGCTGATCGAAAAGCGCGAAATCCCGATGTACTACTTCCGCATCACCGCATACGCAGACGAGCTGCTGGAAAGCCTCGACGAGTTGCCGGGCTGGCCTGAGCAGGTCAAGACCATGCAGCGCAACTGGATCGGCAAGTCGCGCGGGATGGAAGTGCAGTTCCCCTATGACCAGGCAAGCATTGGTCATGCCGGCGCACTTAAAGTCTTCACCACCCGCCCCGACACGCTGATGGGCGCGACCTACGTCGCCGTCGCTGCCGAGCACCCGCTGGCGACCCAGGCTGCCCAGGGCAACCCGGCGCTGCAGGCGTTCATCGACGAATGCAAAGGCGGCAGCGTTGCCGAGGCCGACATGGCCACCCAGGAAAAGAAAGGCTTGGCCACTTCGCTGTTCGTCGAGCATCCGCTGACCGGTGAGAAACTGCCGGTCTGGGTCGCCAACTATGTGCTGATGCACTACGGCGACGGTGCTGTCATGGCGGTGCCGGCCCACGACGAGCGTGACTTCGAGTTCGCCCAGAAGTACTCGCTGCCGATCAAGGCCGTGGTGCGCACCAGCGCTGGCGACGAAGTCGGCAGCACCTGGGAAGCCGCCTACGGCGAGCACGGCACTCTGATCAACTCCGGCGCCTTTGACGGCCTCGACTTCGCTGGCGCGTTCGACGCCATCGAAGCCGCACTGATCAGCAAGGAGCTGGGCAAATCGCGCACGCAGTTCCGTCTGCGCGACTGGGGCATCAGCCGCCAGCGCTACTGGGGCTGCCCGATCCCGATCATCCACTGCCCATCGTGCGGCGACGTGCCGGTGCCGGAAGACCAACTGCCAGTCACCCTGCCAGAGAACGTTGTACCCGATGGCGCCGGTTCGCCACTGGCACGCCTGCCTGAGTTCTATGAATGCAGCTGCCCCAAGTGCGGCGCTGCGGCCAAGCGCGAAACCGACACCATGGACACCTTTGTCGAGTCGTCCTGGTACTTCGCCCGTTACGCCTCGCCGAACTACGAAGGTGGCATGGTCGACCCGAAAGCGGCCAACCACTGGCTGCCGGTCGATCAGTACATCGGTGGTATCGAGCACGCCATCCTGCACCTGCTGTATGCGCGCTTCTTCCACAAGCTGATGCGCGATGAAGGCCTGGTCACATCGAACGAGCCGTTCAAGAACCTGCTGACCCAGGGCATGGTCGTTGCCGAAACCTATTACCGCGTAGCCAGCAATGGCGGCAAGGACTGGTTCAACCCGGCTGATGTCGAGCTGGAGCGCGACAGCAAGGCCAAGGTCATCAGTGCTCGCCTCAAGACCGACGGCCTGCCGGTGGAAATCGGCGGCACCGAGAAGATGTCCAAGTCGAAGAACAACGGCGTCGATCCACAGTCGATGATCGACGTCTACGGCGCCGACACCTGCCGCCTGTTCATGATGTTCGCCTCGCCGCCGGACATGAGCCTGGAATGGTCCGATTCCGGCGTTGAAGGCGCAAGCCGCTTCCTGCGTCGCGTCTGGCGCCTGGCCCAGGCCCACGTGAGCCTCGGCTTGCCGGGCAAGCTGGACACTGCGGCACTGGATGACGGGCAAAAGGCGATCCGCCGCGCGATTCACCTGGCGATCAAGCAAGCCAGCACCGACGTTGGCCTGCACCATAAATTCAACACTGCCATCGCCCAGGTGATGACCGTGATGAACGTGCTGGAAAAAGCCCCGACCGCTACCGCCCAGGACCGTGCCCTGCTGCAGGAAGGCCTGGAAGCAGTCACCCTGCTGCTGGCGCCGATCACCCCGCACATCAGCCATTCGCTGTGGCAGCACCTGGGCCACAGCGAGGCGGTGATCGACGCTACCTGGCCGAGCGTGGATGAAAGCGCCCTGGTGCAAGACAGCGTGACGCTGGTGGTACAGGTCAACGGCAAGCTGCGTGGTCAGGTCGAAATGCCCGCCACTGCCAGCCGCGAAGAAGTCGAAGCTGCGGCGCGCACCAACGAAAACGTGGTGCGCTTCACCGACGGCCTGACCATTCGCAAGGTCATCGTGGTTCCAGGCAAACTGGTCAACATCGTCGCCAACTGATGGCAACGCTCGCCCGCATGCACTGCGGGCGAGCGGAATCGGCCCACAAGGGAGCTTCAACATGATCAAACGCAATCTGCTGGTAATGGGCCTGGCCGTCATGCTCAGCGCCTGCGGTTTCCAGCTGCGCGGCACCGGCACTACCGAGCTGACCATCAAGGAACTTGATGTCAGCGCGCGTGACGCCTACGGCCAGACCGTTACCCAACTGCGCCAGGTACTTGAGCGCAGCGGCGTCAGCCTGCGCAGCGGTGCGCCGTATCGCCTGTCGCTCGACAACGAGCAGCAGACCCAGCGCGCAGTCACCTACAGCAGCGGCAGTCGCTCGGCCGAGTACGAACTCACCACCGTGCTCAACTACAGCATCAACGGCCTGAACAACGTGCCGCTGCTCAGCGACAAGCTCGAAGTGCGCAAGATCTACGTGCGTGACGGCGACAACATCACCGGTTCCGACCAGGAAGGCACCCAGACCCGCGACGAGATGCGCCGTGATCTGGTCCAGGCCATGGTCGTACGCTTGCAGATGCTGACCCCAGCTCAACTCGACGAACTGCAGCAGCAAGCGGATCAACGTGCCAAGGCTGAAGCCGAAGCCGCCGCAGCCGCGCAGCGCTATCGTGATGAAACCCCGCAGCAGTCGCCACTGGAAATCCCGGGCACCTAAGCCCGTGCGGGGCACCGCCAGGTGCCCCGACCTCTGCTCATGAAGCTCGCCCCCGCCCAACTCAACAAGCATCTGCAAGGTACTCTTGCGCCTGTCTATATCGTCAGCGGCGATGACCCGCTGCTGTGCCAGGAGGCCGCCGACGCGATTCGCGCCGCCGCCCGCCAGCAGGGTTTTGACGAGCGCCAGGTGTTTAGTGCCGATGCCAACTTCGACTGGGGTACGCTGCTGCAAGCCGGTGCCAGCCTGTCGCTGTTTGCCCAGCGACGCCTGCTCGAGCTGCGCCTGCCCTCGGGCAAGCCTGGTGACAAGGGCGCGGCGGCGCTGATCGAGTACTGCTCGCGGCCCGCTGAAGACACGTTGCTGTTGATCAGCCTGCCCAAGCTCGACGGCAGTGCGCAGAAAACCAAATGGGGCAAGGCGCTGGTCGAGGGTAGTCAGTGCCAGTTCATCCAGATCTGGCCGATCGATGCGCAGCAGTTGCCACAGTGGATCAATCAGCGCTTGGCCCAGGCCGGGCTGTCGGCCCAGCGGGATGCGGTCGACCTGATTGCGGCGCGGGTCGAGGGCAACCTGCTCGCAGCCGCCCAAGAGATCGAAAAGCTCAAGCTGCTCGCCGAAGGCAACCAGATCACCGTCGAAACCGTGCAGAGCGCGGTGGCCGACAGTGCTCGCTTCGATGTGTTTGGCCTGGTCGATGCGATTCTCAAGGGTGATGCTGGCCATGCGCTGCGCATGCTTGAAGGCCTGCGCGGTGAGGGCGTCGAGCCACCAGTAATTCTCTGGGCGCTGGCCCGCGAGCTGCGCCTGCTGGCGGGTATTGCCTTGCAGTTCAGCCAGGGCATCCCGCTGGACAAAGCCTTCAGCCAGGCGCGTCCGCCGGTATGGGACAAGCGCCGGCCACTGGTCAGCAAGGCCCTGCAACGGCTGTCGGCGCAGCGCTGGGCGCAGTTGCTGCAGGATGCCCAGCGGATTGATGCGCAGATCAAGGGCCAGGCGCCTGGTTCGCCTTGGACTGGGTTGTCGCGGTTGGCGCTGTTGATGGCTGGGCAGCGATTGGTGCTCCCATCGGAATAGCTGGGGCCGCTTTGCGGCCGCAATAATCTCAGCTATATACATAATCAATTGGCCCCACCCGGCGCCAAGCCCTAAAGTCCGCTCCGCACACCCACCCAAGCCGGGGAACCCCGCCATGAGCAAAAAGCCGCAAAAGCACCGCCCCAACAAAGCCAAGTCGATCATTGCCCAGCCGCTGTTTCGCAGCCGCCAGGAGCAACCAGACAAGGGCAAAGGCAGCTACCGCCGCGAAGCCTTCCAATCGAGAGATTGGGAGGCTTCTTACTTTTTGGCCGCATGAAAGCATCCAGCGCGCAGGCATGATATGGTCGCTACCTGACCTGTAATTCCTGGATCTGTGCATGTCCCTCAGTCTGTTCCCACGCTGGCAACCACGCCAGCTGATCGCGGCCTCCAGCCTTATCCTGCTGGTCGCCTGTGCGGAAAAACCTACCGCCGCCGACGCCGTGCCACTGGCCCCTGCCCAGCCCGCACCGGTGGTTACCCTGCCCACCAGCAACGCCGACATCAATGCTGAAATTCAGCCAGTGCAGAGCTTTGCCCAGTGGCAGGCCGGTTTCCGTCAACAAGCGTTGCAGGCCGGCATTGATGCCGGGCTGTTCGACCGCGTGTTTGCCGGTGTCACGCCGGACATGGACGTGATCAAGGCCGATCGCAGCCAGCCCGAGTTCAGCCGCCCGGTGTGGGAATACCTCGACGGCGCGCTGTCGCCGCTGCGGGTGCGCAACGGCAAGAAGCTGCTGGAACAGAACGCCGAGCTGCTCACGCGCCTGGAACAACGCTATGGCGTGGACCGCCAGGTGCTGGTGTCGGTGTGGGGCATGGAGAGCAACTTCGGCCAGTTCCAGGGCAGCAAATCGGTAATCCGCTCGCTGGCGACCCTGGCCTATGAAGGCCGCCGGCCGCAGTTTGCCCAGGACCAGTTGATCGCGGCGCTGCAGATCCTGCAGAACGGTGACATTCTGCCTGAGGCCATGCGTGGCTCGTGGGCCGGGGCGATGGGCCAGACCCAGTTCATCCCGACCACCTACAACACCCATGCCGTCGACTTCGACGGCGACGGCCGCCGCGACATCTGGAACAGTACAGCCGATGCCCTCGCATCGACCGCGCATTACCTGCAAAGCTCGGGCTGGAAGCGTGGCCAACCGTGGGGCTTCGAAGTCCAGGTGCCGGCCGATTTCGACTTCTGGATCGCCGATGGCGCCCAGCGCAAGACCGTCAGTGAATGGCTGCAACTGGGCGTCAAGCTGCCCAATGGCACCCAGCTGCCAGCGGGCAGCAATCAACTCTCGGCGGCTCTGCTGCTGCCGGCCGGCGCCCGCGGCCCGGCGTTCCTGGTGCTGGACAACTTCCGCGCCATCCTTAAGTACAACAACTCGTCGTCCTACGCGCTGGCGGTGAGCCTGCTGGGCGATCGTTTCTCCGGATGGGGCTTCATTGCCGGTAGCTGGCCAAAGGATGACTTGCCATTGAGCCGCAGCGAGCGCATCGAGCTGCAGAACCTGCTCAATGCCCGCGGCTATGACGCGGGCAATGCCGACGGTATCATCGGTGCCAATACCCGCAAGGCCATCCGTACAGCTCAGCAGGCGCAGAACATGCCCGCTGACGGCTACCCGACGCACAAGCTGCTCGAGAGTTTGCGTCAGTAGTGAGATTGCCGGGGGCTGCTCGCAGCCCTTTCGCGACACAAGGCCGCTCCTACAGTTGACCGCGTAAAATTGACGTGCGCGGCCAACTGTAGGAGCGGCCTTGTGTCGCGATAGGGGCGCAAAGCGCCCCCGGCAATTTCAAGCCCTGAACAAATCCTGTTGCAGCACCAGCGTCTGCCTCTCGCTGTCGAGCCGCACCTGAGCGCCCAGCGGCAGGCACAGGTTCGGATCGCAATGGCCACTACGCCAGCCGGCCAGTACCGGCACATCCAGCGGCGCAAAAATGTCCTGCAACAGCGGCGTCAGGGCGGCTACGGTAATCCCGGCAAAGTCCCCCACCAACACCCCACGCACGCCCTGCAGCTTGCCTGCCAGGCGCAATTGCGTGAGCAGCCGGTCAACCCGGTACAACGGCTCGTTGACGTCTTCGATAAACAGAATGGCGCCGTCAGTATCGATCTCCCCAAGCGTACCCAGCGTCGCCCCGAGCATCGACAGATTGCCGCCCAGCAGGCGCCCGCTGGCAACCCCTGGCAGCACTGTGGTCAAGGGATAAGCATGGGGATGGACGAGTGCATCGCCCGGCCCCACTTCACCGCGCAATTGCCGCAGCAGCGAGCTGACTGTCGGTTCAAGCTTGCCGCCCAGCAGGTCGGCGTTGAGCATGCCACCGTGAAAACTGACCAACCCGCAGTAGCGGTTGATCGCGGTGTGCAGCGCGGTGATGTCGCTGTAGCCAATCAATGGTTTGGGGTTGCGGGCAATCAGCTCGAAATCGATCTGGTCGAGCAAACGCATGCTGCCGTAGCCTCCGCGCATGCACAGGATGGCATCCACCTGGGGGTCGGCGAATGCAGCATGCAGGTCGTCCAGCCTTTGCTGGTCGGTACCGGCCAGATAACCCTGACTGCTGCTCACGCTGGGGTATAGCCGGCAGTGGTAGCCACGCTCGCTGAACCACTGCCGGGCCTGGTCGGCATCCAGCCGCGCCGGCCCTGCCGGGGCAATCACCGCAAAACAGGCATTCGCTGCCAGCTTTCGCGGCAATAGTGAACCTAGGTGTTCAGCACAGTCCATCCAGCAACTCCTTGAAAGCATTTGCAGATCAGTGGGCAGCAACAATGGGCCAGCCCGAGATCGTTGCCCACAGGGTACAGATACCCCAACAAAAATGCCGATGGCACCTCACGGCGCGCATCGGCATTGGCCCAGCGGATCAGCTTACAGCTTGATCTTGGCTTCGTGCGCCTGCTGGTCAGCGTGGTACGAGGAACGCACCAGCGGCCCGGAGGCGACGTTCTTGAAGCCCATCTTGTGGCCTTCTTCAGCGAACCAGGCAAAGGTGTCCGGGTGCACGAAGCGCTGCACCGGCAAGTGGCTGCGCGATGGCTGCAGGTACTGGCCGAGGGTCAGCATGTCGATGTCATGCTCGCGCATGCGCTGCATCACTTCGATCACTTCTTCGTCGGTTTCGCCTAGGCCGAGCATCAGGCCAGACTTGGTCGGTACGTGCGGCACCAGTTGCTTGAACTTCTGCAGCAGGTCCAGCGACCAGTCGTAGTCCGAACCCGGACGCGCGGCCTTGTACAGGCGCGGTACCGTTTCCAGGTTGTGGTTGAACACATCTGGCGGCTCTTGAGCGGTGATCGCCAGGGCCACGTCCATGCGCCCGCGGTAGTCCGGCACCAGGGTCTCGAGCTGCACGCCCGGGGACAGCTTGCGGATCTCGCGAATGCAGTCGGCGAAGTGCTGGGCACCGCCGTCACGCAGGTCGTCGCGGTCTACCGAGGTGATCACCACGTACTTCAGACGCAGGTCGGCGATAGCCACGGCAAGGTTCATCGGCTCGTCGGCATCCAGTGCTTTCGGCCGGCCATGGCCGACGTCACAGAACGGACAACGACGGGTGCAGATGTCACCCATGATCATGAAGGTGGCGGTACCACCCGAGAAGCATTCACCCAGGTTCGGGCACGAGGCTTCTTCGCAGACACTGTGCAGCTTGTGCTTGCGCAGCAGTTGCTTGATACGGTCGACTTCCGGCGAAACCGGGATACGCACGCGGATCCAGTCAGGTTTCTTCGGCAGCTCGTCGGTTGGGATGATCTTTACCGGGATGCGCGCGACCTTGTCGGCGCCACGCAGCTTGACCCCGGCTTCGACCTTCTTCGGCGCCGGGCGCGGGGTCACGTCATGGGTGGTGATCAGGTTCGGCACGGCTTCTTGCACAGTTGTCATATTCAGTCGATTCCGCCCGTAAGGGTCGTCTGCTCAGCATAGTCGAGGTGCTTGACCAGCTGTCCACGCAGCCTTGTCCTGACCTCGGTGAGTTCGATCGGACCTGCCAGATCACGCAGCTGGGTCATCGCCAGCCCCGCATAGCCGCAGGGATTGATTCGGCGGAATGGCGCAAGGTCCATGTCCACGTTCAGAGCAAGGCCGTGAAAGGTACGGCCGTTGCGGATTCGCAAGCCGAGCGAGGCGATCTTGGCCCCGTCAACATAGACTCCGGGCGCATCGGCCTTGGCCGCCGCCACAACGTCATAACTGGCCAGCAGATCGATCAGGCTGTTTTCGATCCTGGTAACCAGTTCACGCACGCCAAAACCAAGCCGGCGCACATCAAGTAACAGGTAAGCCACCAATTGCCCGGGGCCATGGTAGGTCACCTGGCCACCGCGGTCGCTCTGCACCACCGGGATATCACCCGGCACCAGCAGGTGCTCGGCCTTGCCGGCCTGTCCCTGGGTGAACACCGGCGGGTGCTCGACCAGCCAGACTTCGTCCAGGCTGTCGGCACCGCGCTGCTCGGTAAAACGCCGCATGGCCTCCAGCACCGGTTCATAGGGCTGCAGGCCAAGCTCGCGGATACCGAGGCTGGCCGGCATCAGAGCACCATTTTCACAATGCCGGTAGCACGCAGGGCGCTGTTGATATCGTGCAACTGGTCTTCGCTGGTCGCCACGATGTGCAATTGCACGGTGGTGTACTTGCCTTCCTTGCTCTGGCGCTCGGCCAGGGTCGACATGTCGACCTCAGCGTGTTTCTTCAAAATCTCGATGACCGTGTTCTTGAAATTGACCACGGTATCGCCGATCACCTTGATTGGGTAATCAGCACAGGGGAATTCGATTTTGTGCGACTTGACGTCAGCTTCGCTCATGCGGAAACGGCCTCGTAAGCCGTGGCAACAACAACGCTCCCGCCGATTTGGCGGGAGCGTGGCAGGTCACGTTATCAGTTGAACAACCCGTAGAAGAATAGACGAATGCTATCCCACATACGGCGCAAGATACCACCTTCCTCAACGCCGTCGAGGGCGATCAGGTCGGCGCTGTGAACCACTTTCTCGTCAAGTTTGACTTCGACTTTACCGATCACGTCACCTTTGGCGATGGGCGCGGTCAGCTGTGGGTTCATGGTCATCGAGGCGGCCAGGCGCTTCAATTGGCCTTTAGGCATGGTCATGGTCAGGTCGTTGGCCAGACCGGCCTTGACCTGGTTGGTCGCGCCTTTCCATACCGGCGCCTGAGTCAGCTCGGTGCCCTTCTGGTAGAAGGTCTGGGTTTCGAAGAAGCGGAAGCCATAGGTCAGCAGCTTTTGCGTTTCGGCGGCACGCGATTGCTCGCTGTTGGTACCGAACACCACGGCGATCAGGCGCTGGCCATCACGGACTGCGGAGGCGACCATGCAGTAGCCGGCTTCGTCGGTGTGGCCGGTTTTCAGGCCATCGACGGTCTTGTCACGCCACAGCAGCAGGTTGCGGTTGGGCTGCTTGATGTTGTTCCAGAAGAATTCTTTCTGCGAGTAGATCGCATAGTGAGCCGGGTCTTCGTTGATGATCGCGCGAGCCAGCAGGGCCATGTCGTGGGCCGACGAGTAATGCTCGGGGTGCGGCAGACCGGTCGGGTTCATGAAGTGGCTGTTGCTCATGCCCAGATCGGCAGCAGTCTTGTTCATCATGTCGGCGAAGGCATCTTCGCTGCCGGCGATGTGTTCGGACAGAGCGACCGAGGCATCGTTGCCCGACTGGATGATGATGCCGTGCAGCAGGTCGCTGACGGTGACCTGGCTGCCAACCTTGATGAACATCCGTGAACCGCCGGTACGCCAGGCGTTTTCACTGACGGTAACCGGGTCGTTCTCGCCGATCTGGCCACGACGAATATCGAGGGTGGCGATGTAGGCGGTCATCAGCTTGGTCAGGCTGGCTGGCGGCAGGCGCTCGTCACCGTTGTTTTCGACCAGCACGTTGCCGCTGGACGCGTCCATGAGTACGTAGGACTTGGCTGCCAGCTGTGGTGGGGCTGGCATCATCTGCTCTGCTGCAAAGGCAGCAGGGGTGATCATCAGCAGGACAGGCAGGCAAAGTCGTTTGGCAAGGTTGGTGATGTTCATCCGTCTCTCGAAAATCGCTAATGGTCTGATGTTCCGTGGGCTCGAAGCCCAACGCCCAGTCAGTCTAGTTATGTGAGCTGCGTGGCAGCCCAGGAGCCTGGCGCAGGGCCTGGCGGGGCAAAAACGGCCATTGTACATGGCCGCGCCGGGCAATTCATGACAAAACGGACAGCCCGGCGCCCACTTCAGGCCGCAGCGGGCGCCGTGAGTTCCGCGTTCAGTCGGTGACCAGCTTGGCCTGGCCGAGATTGGCCAAACGCACGCTGTCTTGAGTCTGCTGCACTTCACCCTGGCTGCTCATCGGCCCCAGGCGCACGCGGTGCAGGGTCTGCTGGTTACGCACGATCGAGCTGATGAACACCGGCGCGCTGACCATGGTGCTCAGTTTCGAGCGCAGCAGCTCGGCGGCATCCGGGTTGGCGAAGGCGCCGACCTGGAGGAACATGCCGCCGCTGTCTCTCGGCACGCTGTTGCTGGCGATCTGCACCGGCACCACGGCAGCGGCATGCTGCTGCGCTGGCGGTGTCCACTGCTCGACCTTGCCGGTGCTGGCGGGCAGCGGCTGCGTCTGCGCGACCTGCGGCTCTTTCAGCACCAACGGCGCCTGCTGGCCGCGTTGGGCCCACCACTGCTGCGGGTCGATGCCTTCAACGCGCACCCGCGCGGTGCCGGTTTCGGCGTAACCGAGTTTCTTGGCGGCAGCGTACGACAGGTCGATGATCCGGTCCGAATAGAACGGGCCGCGGTCGTTGACCCGCAGGATCACGCTGCGCTGGTTGTCGAGGTTGGTCACCTTGACGTAGGCCGGCAACGGCAGGGTCTTGTGCGCCGCGCTCATGCCGTACAGGTCATAGACCTCGCCGTTGGCGGTGTTCTGACCGTGGAACTTGGTGCCGTACCACGAGGCAGTACCCTCGGCACGGTAGTTGCGCGATTCCTGGATCGGGTAATAAGTCTTGCCCAGCACCGTGTACGGGTTGGCCTTGTAGTTGCCGGTGTGCACGGTCGGGGTGGCGTCGGGGATCTTGTTGACGTCGACATCCCACCACGGCGCGCCGTCTTTATGCGCGCGGTTGATGTCCAGGCCCGGCTGCGAGCGGATGACGTTGCCACCCGCACCGCTGCTCTTGGGTGCAGGCCGGCTCGATGAGCAGCTGACCAGGACCGCACTGACGGCGATGCAGGTCAGCAGTTTGAAGGAATGAGTAGTAAACAATCCGCGCATTACTTGACGCCCCGTGCAATGACCAGCTGTTGCGAAAGCTGATGCACGGCCATGGCGTACATCACACTGCGGTTGTAACGCGTGATCGCATAAAAGTTCTTCTGGCCCATCCAGTATTCAGGGCCGTTGTCGCCTTCCAGTTTGAAGGCGGTGACCGGCAGATCATCGCGCAGCGCATCATTGCTCGACCAGCCCAATGCGCGCAATTCGGCGACGGTCTTGACCGGCTCGATGCCGCTGGTCAGCCCTTCGTCGGCACGCTCGCCGCGCACCTGAGCGCGGCTGACTACGCCCTCCCCGGCAACCCAGCCGTGGCGCTTGAAGTAGCTGGCGACACTGCCGATGGCGTCATCCGGGTTGTTCCAGATATTGATATGGCCGTCACCGTCGAAGTCCACTGCGTAGGCGCGAAAGCTGCTCGGCATAAATTGCGGCAGGCCCATGGCGCCGGCATACGAGCCTTTCAGGGTCAGCGGGTCGAGCTGTTCTTCACGGGCCAGCAGCAGGTACTCGCGCAGCTCCTTGCGGAAGAATTCAGCCCGCGGCGGGTAGTCGAAACCCAGCGTCGACAGGGCATCGATCACCCGGTAGTTGCCGGTGTTGCGACCAAAGAAGGTTTCCACGCCAATGATCGCCACGATCACCTGGGCCGGTACGCCGTATTCCTGCTCGGCACGCGCCAGGGTTGCCTCGTGCTGGCGCCAGAAGTCGACACCGCGGGCGATGCGCGCCTCGGTGAGGAACATCGGCCGGTATTCTTTCCACGGCTTGACCCGCTCTGCCGGACGCGAAATCGCGTCAAGAATCGACTGCTTGCGCTGCACCTCGCGGAACACGCCCATCAGCTGTTCGCCGGCAAAGCCGTGGTCGCGGGTCATCTCGCCGACAAACTCGGCCACCTGCGGCGAGCCGTCGTAGTCGCCGGCACTGGCCTGCTGGACTGCGCCGAGCAGGCCCATTGCGCCGATCCACGGCGCCCAACGGGCCGCCCAGCTACGCACTGCTTGCATGAAATTGTTCACCTTATTCAAACTTGCGCGATCCATTTGCGGTGGGTGTGGATCGACATCAGAACGCCAAACGCTGACAGCAGCGTCACCAACGAAGTTCCGCCATAGCTAATGAAGGGCAGCGGCACCCCCACCACCGGGAGCAAGCCACTGACCATACCAATATTGACGAACACATAAACAAAGAAGGTCATCGTCAGGCTGCCCGCGAGCAGCTTGCCGAACAGGGTCTGCGCCTGCGCGGTGATGACCAGGCCGCGGCCGATCAACAGCAGATAAACGATCAGCAGCATGCAGATGCCGACCAGGCCGAATTCCTCGCCGAGCACGGCGATGATGAAGTCGGTGTGGCTCTCCGGCAAAAAGTCCAGGTGCGACTGCGTACCGAGCAACCAGCCCTTGCCGAATACCCCGCCAGAGCCGATCGCGGCCTTGGACTGGATGATGTTCCAGCCGGTGCCGAGCGGGTCGCTCTCAGGATCGAGGAAGGTCAGCACACGCTGCTTCTGGTAGTCGTGCATGACAAAGAACCACATCGCCACCGCCACCGGCACTGCCGCGGCGATAACACTGATGATCCAGCGCCAGCGCAGGCCACCCATGAACAGCACGAACGCGCCGGAAGCCAGAATCAGCAGCGCAGTACCCAGGTCCGGCTGGCGCACGATAAGAATGAACGGCACGCCGATCAGCACCAGGCTGATCGCCACATGCTTGAGATCAGGCGGCAAGGTGCGCTTGGACAGGTACCAGGCCAGGGTTGCCGGCATGATGATCTTCATGAATTCCGAAGGCTGGAAGCGGATCACCCCGGGGATGTTGATCCAGCGCGTGGCGCCCATGGCGTTGTGACCCATGACGTCGACCACCACCAGCAGCAACACCCCGGTCAGGTACGCCAGCGGCACCCAGCGGGCCATGAAGCGTGGCTCGAGCTGGGCAATGATGAACATCGAGACCAGGCCGATGCCGAACGAGGTCGCCTGCTTGCTCAGCAGGTCCCAGTTCTTGCCGCTGGCCGAATACAGCACGAACAGGCTGCCGGCGGCGAGGGTCAGCAGAATGATCAGCAGTGGGCCGTCGATGTGGATGCGCTGAAGAAAGCTCGCACGCCGACGCATGACGTCTTCACTGGAGAGCATGCGATCAAAATTGTTAATCACTGGGCCTTTTCCTGAGCGACGGTGGCGGGAGCGAACTCGGTTTTCAACTGGCCGTTGGCGTCGAGCAGCCAGGCGTCCATGATCTGGCGCATCACCGGCGCCGCCACGCGGCCACCAGCCTCGCCGTTCTCGATCATCACCGAGACGACAATCTTCGGATCGTCAGCCGGGGCGAAACCGACGAACAGGGCGTGGTCACGGTGACGCTCCTGGACTTTGTTGCGGTCATACTTCTCGCCCTGCTTGATCGCGACCACCTGAGCAGTACCGCTCTTGCCGGCGATGCGGTACTGCGCGCCGGTGGCAGCCGCGCGGGCGGTGCCGCGGGCGTTGTGCATCACCTGCTCCATGCCGTGGGTGACCTTGGCCCAATCGGACGGGTCACGCAGGACGATGTCCTCGATCGGGTTTTCGTCGACCGGCGGCTGGCCCTCGATGGTCTTGGCCAGATGCGGGCGGAACCACTTGCCCTTGCTGGCGATCAGCGCGGTAGCCTGGGCCATCTGCAACGGCGTGGTCTGCATGTAGCCCTGGCCGATGCCGAGGATCAGCGTTTCGCCCGGGAACCACGCCTGGCGGCGGGTGGCGCGCTTCCACTGACGGGTCGGCATCAACCCGGAGGACTCCTCGAACATGTCCAGCGACACGCGCTGGCCGAGGCCGAACTTGTTCATGTAGGTCGACAGGCGATCGATGCCCATCTTGTGCGCAAGATCGTAGAAGTAGGTGTCGTTGGAACGCATGATCGCCAGGTCAAGATCAACCCAGCCGTCACCGGTGCGGTTCCAGTTCCGATATTTGTGGTCGTAGTTGGGCAACTGGTAATAGCCCGGGTCGAACACCCGGCTGCCGGCCGTCACTACACCGCTGTCGAGGCCGGCGATGGCCACTGCGGGCTTGATCGTCGAACCTGGTGGATACAGCCCGCGCAGGACCCGGTTGAACAGCGGCCGGTCGATCGAATCGCGCAGGTCGGCGTAGGCCTGAAAGCCAATGCCGGTGACGAACAGGTTGGGGTCGAAGCTTGGCTGGCTGACCATCGCCAGTACCTCACCCGAGCGCGGGTCAAGCGCCACGATCGCGCCACGCCGCCCACCCAGAGCCAACTCGGCGGCTTCCTGCAGCTTGATGTCCAGGCCCAGCACGATGTCCTTGCCGGGGATCGGGTCGGTCCGCTTGAGCACGCGCAACACGCGGCCGCGGGCGTTGGTCTCGACCTCCTCGTAACCGACCTGACCGTGCAGGGCATCTTCATAGAAGCGCTCGACGCCGGTCTTGCCGATATGGTGGGTACCGCTGTAGTTGACCGGATCAAGGGTCTTCAGCTCTTTCTCGTTGATCCGCCCGACATAACCGACCGAGTGGGCAAAGTGCGCACCCTGCGGGTAATGCCTGACCAGCTGCGCGGCCACTTCCACGCCCGGCAAACGGAACTGGTTGACCGCGATCCGGGCGATCTGGTCTTCGCTGAGCTCGAACAGGATCGGCACGGGCTCGAATGGCCGCCGGCCCTGCTTCATGCGCTTCTCGAACAGGGCACGGTCGTCCGCTGTGAGCCCCAGCACCTCGACGATGGCGTCCAGCACCTCTGGCCATTTGCCGGCGCGTTCGCGGGTCATGGTCAGGCTGAAGCTGGGCCGGTTGTCGGCGATGATCACCCCGTTGCGGTCGAAGATCAGCCCGCGGGTCGGCGGGATCGGCTGCACATGCACCCGGTTGTTCTCCGACAGCGTCGAGTGATAGTCGTACTGGATGACCTGCAGGTAGTACAGCCGAGCAATCAGCACGCACACCAACAACATGATCGCCACAGCGCCGACCACGACGCGGTTGCGCACCAGACGGGCGTCTTTCTCGTGGTCTTTGAGGCGGATCGGCTGCGACATCGGGCGGGCTTACAGGCTCATTTGTGGTAGGGATGCCCGGACAACACGGTCCAGGCGCGGTAGATCTGTTCGCCGATCAGTATCCTTACCAACGGGTGCGGCAAGGTCAGCGGCGACAGCGACCAGCGCTGTTCGCTGCGCGCACACACCTCAGGCGCCAGGCCTTCCGGCCCACCCACCATCAAATTCACCGTCCGCGCATCCAGGCGCCAGCGATCCAGCTCGACCGCCAACTGCTCGGTGCTCCACGGTTTGCCGTGGACTTCGAGGGTGACGATGCGTTCGCCGGGCTGAACCTTGGCCAGCATGGCCTCCCCCTCCTGACGGATCAGGCGAGCCACGTCGGCGTTCTTGCCCCGGGTGTTCAGCGGGATTTCCACCAGCTCGAGCGGCAACTCAGCAGGGAGGCGCTTGGCATATTCATGCCAGCCTTCCTCGACCCACTTGGGCATGCGCGAGCCGACCGCGATCAATCGCAGACGCACGGCGCTTCCTTATTGCTTGTTGAGCTTGTCGAAGTACTCGTTGGCGCCGTTCTCGGAGCTGTGGTGCTTGCCATCGGCAGCACGGCTCTGCTCTGCACCCATCCACAGGCGCTCGAGGTCGTAGAACTGACGCGCAGCGGCGGTCATCATGTGCACGATGACGTCGTTCAGGTCGAGCAGCACCCAATCGCTTTCGCCTTTGCCTTCTTCGCCCAGCGGCATGACGCCCTTGGCTTTGACCAGCTCGCGAACCTTGTCCAGCATCGCGTTGATCTGGCGATTGGAGGTACCGGTAGCGATGATCATGTAGTCGGTCAGGCTGTGCTTGTCACGCACGTCGATCACCTGGATATCCAGGGCCTTGACCTCTCCCAGCGCTTCCTTGGCCACTTCGACCAGTTCTTCGGCAGTGATGTCGTTTTGCTTCTTCATAGTTACTCGTTCAACTCGTTTTGAATGAGGCGCCCCAACGGCGCCCTCAGTTGGACCCACGATACAGATCGTGCGCCTCTATGTAGGCCAGTACTGCATCCGGCACCAGAAACCGTACCGACTTGCCGCTGGCCAGCAGCTGTCGGATTTGCGTGGCCGACACCGCAAGCGGGGTCTGCCAGACGAACGAAATGTGACCCGCCGGGCCGGACATGGCAGTGGGATCGCTTTGCGAGCGCGCAGCCAGCAGATTGCGCAGCTCGTCTGGTGGTTCGACATCCGCATCCGGGCGTTGCAGCACCAGGATGTGGCAATGTTGGAGCAATTCTTCCCAGCGGTGCCAGCCCGGCAGGCCGCAGAACGCGTCCCAGCCCAGAACCAGAAACAACTGGTCATCGCCGCCCAGCTCGGCCCGGATCGATTCCAGGCTGTCGATGGTATACGACGGTTTGTCACGGCCCAGCTCGCGCGCATCGACGCTCAGGCACTCAACCCCGCTGACCGCGCTCTGCACCATCGCCAGCCGCGCCTGAGCGTCTACTTGTGGCGTGTCGCGGTGCGGCGGGCGGGCGTTGGGCAGCAGGCGCAGCTCGTCCAGGCCCATCAGCTCGGTCACCTCCAGCGCACTGCGCAGGTGGCCGATATGAACCGGGTCGAAGGTACCGCCGAAAATGCCGACGCGCCGCACTGCAGGGGCCTGATTCAACTCAGCTCGGCTCCTGGCCGCGCAGCTGGCCATCGCCAATCACTACGTATTTTTCGCAGGTCAGGCCTTCGAGGCCGACCGGACCGCGCGCATGCAGCTTGTCGGTTGAAATACCGATCTCGGCACCCAGGCCATACTCGAAGCCGTCGGCAAAGCAGGTCGGGGTGTTGAGCATGACCGACGCCGAGTCGACCTCGGCGATGAAGCGCCGGGCCTGACCCTGGTGTTCGGTAATGATCGAGTCGGTGTGGTGCGAGCCGTAGTGATTGATGTGCTCGATGGCCTGCTCGAGGCCATCGACCACGCGAATCGACAGGATCGCGTCGAGGTATTCGGTGTGCCAGTCGTCTTCGCTGGCAGGTGCTGCCTGGATGATCGCCCGGGTACGCTCACAGCCGCGCAGCTCGACGCCGTGTTCCTGGAAGCGCAGGGCCATTTCCGGCAGGAAGTCTGCAGCAATGGCCTGGTCGACCAGCAAGGTCTCCATGGCGCCGCAGATACCGTAGCGGTAAGTCTTGGCGTTGAAAGCAACGCGCCAGCCCTTGTCGAGGTCGGCGTGCGCGTCGATGTACACATGGCAGATGCCATCGAGGTGCTTGATCACCGGCACGCGGGCATCGCGGCTGATCCGCTCGATCAGGCCACGGCCGCCACGCGGGACGATCACGTCGACGAACTCGGGCATGCTGATCAGTGCACCGACCGCTTCACGGTCGGTGGTTTCCACAACCTGCACCACTGCCGCTGGCAAACCTGCGGCAGCCAGGCCGCGCTGGATGCAGGTGGCAATCGCGCGATTGGAATGAATCGCCTCGGAGCCGCCACGCAGAATGGTCGCGTTACCCGACTTCAGGCACAGGCTGGCAGCATCGATGGTCACGTTCGGCCGCGACTCGTAGATGATCCCGATCACGCCCAGCGGCACGCGCATCTTGCCGACCTGAATGCCCGACGGGCGGTAGCTCATGTCACGCACGGCGCCTACTGGATCGGGCAGGCTGGCCACCTGGCGCAGGCCGGTGATCATGCCGTCGATACGTGCAGGAGTCAGCGCCAAACGATCGAGCAGCGCCGCTTCCAGACCATTGCTGCGGCCATTGGCGAGGTCCTGCTCATTGGCGGCAGTGAGCTCGGCGCGGGCGGCGTCCAGCGCATCGGCAGCAGCCTGCAAGGCACGGTTCTTCTGTGCGGTGCTGGCGCGGGCGATCACGCGCGAGGCCTGGCGGGCAGCGCGACCCAGGCGGGTCATGTAGTCAAGAACGGACTCAGTCATGGGCTCGGTGTCTTGGCGAAAGGGGAAATCGGCTGATTATAACTGGCGGGCACCAGTACGCCCAGCGGCGGGTGGCGGATGGTAGAAGATGACGCGGTTAATAGACAGGAAAGATGTAACCTGGCTTGACCAAAATGCTACGTGCGAGGCCTGAAAGCCCCGTGGTTGCTGGGCGCCAGCGGTTCGCGCCGGCAAGCAGCCATCTGCAGCAGCGTTCAGCCTCGATTAAGCGATTAATTGCTATGATCGCGCCACTCAATCACGAACAGCCAGCATGCCAGACCCAACCCCCTGCCCGGCCCGCGCCCTGCCAGACAGCTTTTTCGACCGTGATGCCCAAACCTTGGCCAAGGCGCTGCTGGGCAAAGTCATTCGCCACCGTCAGGGCGACCTGTGGCTGGCTGCGCGGATCATCGAAACCGAAGCCTATTACCTGACCGACAAGGGCAGCCACGCCTCGCTGGGCTATACCGAAAAGCGCAAGGCTCTGTTTCTCGACGGCGGGCACATCTATATGTACTACGCCCGCGGCGGCGACTCGCTGAACTTCAGCGCCCACGGCCCGGGCAATGCGGTACTGATCAAGTCAGCCTACCCGTTCACCGACGCGCTCTCGGACGCCAACAGCCTGGCCCGGATGCAATTGAACAACCCCGATGCCAGCGGCCAGCTGCGCCCGCCCGAGCGCCTTTGTGCCGGGCAGACCCTGCTCTGTCGCGCACTGGGCCTGAAGGTGCCGCAGTGGGACGGCCAGCGCTTCGATCCGCAGGCGCTGTATGTCGAGGACTGTGCGCTGGCAGTGCCGCAGATCATCCAGTGTGCTCGTCTGGGAATCCCCCATGGCCGCGACGAGCACCTGCCGTACCGCTTCGTCGATGCCCAATTCGCCCGTTTTTGCACACGGAACCCGCTGCGTCGGGGCCAAGTCGAAGGCCGGGACTACTCAACTCTCGTACAAGGAAGCTGACCCATGGGCCAATGGCTCGACAGCCTGACCGGCTGGCTCAGCGCCAATCCACAATGGCTTGGCGTGGCAATCTTCGTGGTGGCCTGTGTCGAATGCCTGGCGATTGCCGGGATCATCGTGCCGGGCACGGTATTACTGTTTGCCGTCGCCGTGCTGGCCGGCAGTGGCGCATTCACCCTGGGCGAAACGCTGCTGCTGGGCTTTGCCGGCGGTCTGCTCGGGGACGCCATGTCCTATGCCATCGGCAAGTATTTCCACCAGAACATCCGGCGTTTGCCGCTGATCCGTCATCACCCGGAGTGGATCGGCCGCGCCGAGACCTACTTCCAGCGCTATGGCATCGCCAGCCTGCTGGTCGGGCGCTTTATCGGCCCGTTGCGGCCGATGCTGCCGATGGTCGCTGGCATGTTCGACATGCCGTTGCCGCGCTTCATTGCGGTGAGCCTGGTGGCCGGCGCGGGCTGGTCGGTGGCTTATCTGCTGCCTGGCTGGGCGACCGGCGCGGCGATGCGTTTGCCGCTGCCGGAAGGCTTCTGGCTGGATGCAGGGATCATCGCCGGCACCTTGGCCGTGTTGATCGGCCTGAGCCTGAGCAGCAGCATTCGCGACCAGCGCCACGGGACCCGGCTGATCGCCGGGATGAGTTTTCTGGCGCTGGCCGGGGTGTTTCTCGGCTGGCCGTTCCTGCATGAGTTCGATCAGGGCGTGATGACCATGGTGCAGGAGCACCGCAGCCAGGCGTTCGACGGCATCGTGGTGATCGTCACTCGCCTGGGCGACTTCCGCACTCAGCTGTTCCTTGGCGGCTTGCTGACCGGCCTGCTGTTGCTGGCCCGGCAATGGCGCCATGCGGTGTTCGCCGGCAGCGCCCTGATGGGCACCGCGATTGCCAATGGCACACTGAAATGGCTGTTTGCCCGAGCTCGACCAGAAGTGCTCAGCGACCCGCTGACCACTTACAGCATGCCCAGCGGGCACAGTTCGGCCTCGTTTGCGTTCTTTCTGGTGATGGCAGTACTGGCCGGTCGCGGGCAACCGCCGCGGATGCGCCTGACCTGGATCATGCTCGGCTGTATCCCGGCGCTGTCGATTGCCCTGTCGCGAGTCTACCTGGGCGCGCACTGGCCGACCGATATCCTTGCCGGGGCCCTGCTGGCCTGCTGTATCTGCGCCCTCAGCCTGACCCTGGTGCAGTGGCGCCAGCCTTTGACGGCGCTACCGCTGCGGGTATGGTGGCTGATCCTCCCGGCGTGCGTGGCATTGCTGGCGTTTTTTGCCCTGTACGCCCTGCCCCACGCACTGCTGCGCTATCAGTACTGAGTGTGAAGGAGCGCCTGGCCAGGCGCTCCTGATCAGGCAAACAGCTCGCCTTGCATGCGCTCGAGCAGCGATTGAATCGCGGCCAGGCGCTGCTGCGGCGAGTCGATCGCCAGCAGTTCGAGCTTGTCTTCTTCGATAAACGGCAGCAGGTAGGCCAACTGGTTGGCCAACGCCTGGCGCCCCTCGGCGCGCGGCATGTCCAGCGCCGCGACCATTGGATGCTCACCCAGGGCCAGCAGCAGCGCCACCAGGTCATCATCTTCCTCGCTCAACGCGCTGTCGGCGTTGTCGGCCAGCCAGTTCACCTCGGCCAGGAGCAGTTGGTCCTTCTGCACGTTGGTCTGGCCGACTTCGAAGCGGCGCACGCCCTCGACGCGAATCCCGAGCAGGCCGTTGTCCTGCTGTTCGAAGTCGCGGATCAGCGCTTCGCAGCCAATCGGCGCAACGCCCATTGGCGCCTTGCCGACCTGCTCGCCCTCGAGGATGCACACCACGCCAAAGCCAGCGCCCTGCTTCATGCAGCGGCCGATCATGTCCAGGTACCGCGCCTCGAAGATCTGCAGATCGAGCATGCACCCGGGAAACAGCACGGTGTTGAGCGGAAACAGCGGTAGCGTCATGTTCAATCCTCAAGCCACCAGGCTAACCGCCAACGGCAGGAATACCGCCGTGGCCACACCCATCAAACTCATCGCCAGCGCCGCAAAGGCGCCGCATTCGTCACTTTCCTGCAGGGCCACCGAGGTGCCTACCGCATGTGCGGTAATCCCCAACGACATCCCCCGCGCCTCAGCGCTGTGCACGCCACAGCGGCTGAGCAGCGCCGGGCCGAAAATCGCCCCGATCACCCCGGTGATCAACACGAACACCGCCGCTAGCGCGGCCACGCCGCCGATCTGCTCGGCCACCAGCATGGCAATCGGCGAGGTCACCGACTTGGGCGCCATGGTCATCAGGATCATGTGCTCGGCACCAAACCACCAACCCAGCAGCACACAGGCACCGGTGGCGAACACCCCTCCGATTACCAGCGTAGTAAAGGTAGGCCAGAACAACTGGCGAATCCGCCGCAGGTTCAGATACAGCGGCACCGCCAGCGCGACCGTGGCCGGGCCGAGCAGGATATTCATGATCTCGGTGCTCTTGCGGTACTCGCTGTAATCGATGCCGCACAGCAGCAGGATAGTGATCACCACCACCATCGAGACCAGCACCGGCTGTAAAAAGATCCAGCGGGTCTTCTCGAAGGCCGCCAGCACCAACTGGTAAGCACCCAGGGTGATGCCGATGCCAAACAGCGGATGGTGCACTACGGCATCCAGTGCGCCTTGCCAATCGAGGATCATGGGTGCTCCTCCGGCTTGCTCTGGCGCTGGATCAGCTTCTGCATCAAGACGCCGACGAATACCAGGGTCAGCAGGCAAGACAGCACCAGCGCGCCGACGATGGCCCAGAAGTCAGCAGCAATGTCTTTGGCATAGACCATCACCCCAACCGCAGGCGGCACCAGCAGCAACGGCAGGTAACGCAACAGGCTGGAGGCCGCTTCGTTCAACGGTTTGCCGACTTCGCCGCGGGCGATGAGAAATACCAGCAGCAGCAACAGGCCGATGATCGGCCCAGGCAGAATCGGCACCAGCAGGTGATTGAGTGCCGTACCCAGCAACTGAAACAACACCAGCCAGGTCAATCCACGCAACAGCATAAGCTTCTCCTTGGGGCATGGCGGCCATTATAAACACGCGTGGCCGGGCGCGTGGCCAGCACATGGTTGCTTGACCGCGCGCTGCCAACATGATGATCTTGCACGCGCGTACCACTTGAGCAGACACGACAACCTGGAGAGTCACGATGCCCTATGTACCTGTTGCAGCGCTTTCGCAGTACGTTGGTAAGGAACTGGGACGTTCCGCCTGGCTGACCATCGATCAGCAACGCATCAACCTGTTCGCCGAAGCCACTGGCGATTTCCAGTTCATCCACGTCGACCCGGAACAAGCCAGCAAGACTCCGTTCGGCAGCACCATCGCCCATGGCTTTCTGACCCTGTCGCTGATCCCCAAGCTGATGGAAGACATCCTCGTGCTGCCCGAGGGCATGAAGATGATCGTCAACTATGGCCTGGACAGCGTGCGCTTTATCCAGCCAGTCAAGGTCGACAGCAATGTCCGTCTCAAGGTCGAGCTGAAGGAGGCGACCGAGAAAAAGCCTGGCCAGTGGCTGCTGAAGATCCTCGCTACCCTGGAAATCGAAGGCGAAGACAAGCCGGCCTATATCGCCGAGCCGTTGACCCTGTGTTTCGTCTGAGCCGCTGACGGGGCTGCCACGCGGCCCTGCGATTGCTGGCGGGGCACTGTCTCAGCTCACGCATTGTGCGGCATACTCGGCACATCTATCGCCGAGATCCGCCATGCGTGCACTGCTGCCCCTCGCCCTCACCGTTCTGCTCGCTGCCTGTGGCGACGGCGAACCACTGTCGCCGCCAGACGCCCGCCTGCCTGACGGTGGCCGCTACCGTGGCCAGGTGGTCAATGGCCTGCTGCAGGGCGAGGGCCGCATCGACTACCCCAATGGCAGTTGGTACGCCGGCACCTTCGACAATGGCCAGTGGCACGGCCAGGGCGAATGGCATGGCAGCAACGGCGAGGTCTACCGCGGCCAGTTCGCCAGCGGCCTGTTCGAGGGCCTGGGCGAGCTGACCACGCCCGGCAGCCATTATTCAGGTACCTTCAAGCATGGCCGGCGCGACGGTGAAGGCACCCTCAAGCAGAACGATCAGGTCTACCGTGGCCAGTTCAAGGACGACCAGTACCACGGCGCCGGCGAGCTCAAACTCACTGACGGCAGCCAGTATCAGGGCCTGTTTGCCAAGGGCCAGCCGAACGGCGCCGGGGTGCGCAGCGATGCCAGCGGCAATCAGTTCAGTGGCTACTTCGTCGATGGCCAGCTGCAAGGCAGCGGCACCTACGACAGCGCCGATGGCGAGCAATACATCGGCGAGTTCAAGGACAACCGCCTGCAAGGCCGCGGCCGCTTCGAAAACGCCGACGGCGACGTCTGGATCGGTGAGTTCAGCGATGGCTCGCTTGACGGCCAGGGCGAGCTGCTGGGCAGCGATGGCAGCCGCTACAAGGGCGGCTTTCGCAACTGGCGGTTCTCGGGCGAAGGCCGCCTGCAGCTGGCGGACGGCAGCCAGTACATCGGCGGTTTTGCCGACGACGCCTACCAGGGCCATGGCCGCCTGATCCAGGCCGACGGCCGCATCGAGGGCGGCTATTGGGTCAAGGGCGTGCGTGTGCGCGACGAACAGAGCAAGCTGTTGCCCGACCCGCTCGACCTGGCCCTGCTCAATCAGGGCAAGCTGCTCAAGGACGCGCTGACCCAGGTGCCGCCATCCAAGGCGCCGATCCAGCTGTACAGCCTGGTGCTGGCCGGCGATGGCCAGCAAAGCGTATTCATGCGTGAAGCCGACTATGTCAGCAACATGCTCAAGGTGCGCTTTGGTGCCAGCGGCCAGATCACCCTGGTCAACCACCGCGATCACCTGGCCGATCGGCCGATGGCCACCCGCCAGAACCTCACCCGCGCCGCCTCCACCCTGGCTGAGCGCAGCGGCCCGGAAGACCTGATCTTCATCTACCTGACCAGCCACGGCAGCGCCGACCACCAGCTGGTGCTCGACCAGCCGCGCCTGCAATTGGCCGATCTCTCCGCCGATGAGCTGGCCAGCGCCCTCGCGCCGCTCAAAGACCGCGACAAGGTGGTGGTGATCTCGGCCTGCTACTCCGGCGGTTATATCCCGCCGCTGAAGGATGAGCGGACCCTGATCATGACCGCCGCGCGCCCGGACCGGGTGTCGTTCGGCTGTTCGGAAGAGGCCGACTTCACCTATTTCGGCGACGCCCTGTTCGCTGAAGCCCTGAACCAGACCGACGATTTGAAACAGGCGTTTGAACTGGCGCGCGCCAGCGTTGCCGAACGGGAACGTAGGGAAGGTTTCGAGGCCTCTGAACCGCAGCTGTGGGCGCCGCCCGCAGTACTGGCACACTGGCAACGGCTGCGCCAGCAGCAGGCCGAAGAAGCCTTGCGCAATGAAGCTCAGACAGCCGTACCGCCGCAGGCAAAACCACCTGCCAAGCGCTAAGCTGTGTGTAACAAGGGAGAGACATCATGTACTTGACGCCTCAGCATGTCCTGATCGCCGGCGCTACTGGCCTGACAGGTGAACACCTGCTTGACCGGCTGCTCAATGAACCCACCATCAGCCGCGTGCTGGCGCCGACGCGCCGGCCGCTGGCAGAGCACCCACACCTGGAAAACCCGGTCGGCGACCCTGCGGTGTTTTTGCCGCAATTGGGCGGCCGGGTCGATATCGCCTTCTGCTGCCTGGGCACTACCATCAAGCAGGCGGGCTCGGAGTCGGCGTTTCGCGCTGTCGATCTGGACATGGTGGTGGCCTTCAGCAAACGTGCGCGGGAAATGGGTGCACGCCATCTGCTGGTGGTCAGCGCCATTGGTGCAGATCCGAAGTCGTCGGTGTTCTACAACCGGGTCAAGGGCGAAATGGAGGAGGCGCTGAAAGCACAGGACTGGCCCCAGCTGACCATTGTGCGGCCATCGCTGTTGCTCGGTGAGCGGATTGAACCGCGCCTCGCCGAGCGCCTGGCCGCGCCGATTGCCCGGCTGCTGCCTGGCAAGTACGGCGGCATCGAGGCGTGCACCCTGGCCCGGGCACTGTGGCGCCTGGCGCTGGAAGAAGAAGACGGTATCCGCGTGATCGAGTCGGACGAACTGCGCAAACTGGGTAAAAACTAAGCAGTGGCGGGGGCCGCCTTGCGGCCCCAAAATAAGCAGTTCAACTTTGATTGACCGGCACGAGAGACTACCTCGGCAATCTCACAGCCCACCTGATGCATTGAAGCCCACGCCCAGCGCAGTCAGCAACGACAGCGGCAGCAACAGGGTATCGAGCAGCGCGCTGCCGGGCAGGTCCAGCGCTGGATAAGCCGGTGGTTGTGCACCAAAGCGATCCGCCGGGCAGCAGCCCCCATTGATCACATACCAATCCAGACGGGCGCCGGCGTATACCACCGGCGCCCCAGGTTTGTTCGCATCCAGCGTACGCACGGTGGCGCAGCCGCCCAGCGAAGTAGCGATCAGCAAGGCCAGCAGAGCCCGCCTCAATCATCCACTCCGTAGTGATGCTCGCCCCAGCGCGGCAGCATGTCCTGAGGGATGTTCAGCAGGTTGAGAATCCGCGCGACGACAAAGTCGACCAGATCATCGATGGTCTGCGGCTGATGGTAGAACCCAGGCGCTGCAGGCAGAATCACCGCGCCCATCTGCGACAGCTTGAGCATGTTCTCCAGGTGAATGGTCGAGAACGGCGCCTCACGCGGCACCAGAATCAGCTGGCGGCGCTCCTTCAAAGTGACGTCGGCGGCACGCTCGATCAGGTTGTTGCAGGCACCTGTGGCAATCGCCGACAAGCTCCCGGTCGAGCACGGCACCACGACCATGGCCGCAGGCGCGCCGGAGCCTGACGCCACGGGAGACATCCAGTCTTCCTTGCCGTAGACACGAATCTGCCCTGCGGCAGCGCCGGTGTATTCGGTTAGGAAGGTCTGCATCGCCTGCGCCTTGGGCGGCAGTTGCACATCGGTCTCGGTGGCCATTACCAGTTGCGCGGCCTTCGAGATCAAAAAGTGCACCTCGCGGTCTTCCCGTACCAGGCAATCGAGCAGACGCAGGCCGTATTGCGCGCCGGAGGCGCCGGTCATGGCCAGGGTAATGCGCTGCGGGCCGTTCACTTCAAGGCCTCGGCCAGCTTGCCGTGCAGGCCGCCGAAGCCGCCGTTGCTCATGATCACCACATGGGTACCGGGGCGCGCCTGGCCCTTGACCCGCTCGATGATAGCCTCGAGGCTGTCGGCGACAATCGCCGGCACCTTGCACTGCGCGGCAGTCGCGGCGAGATCCCAACCGAGGTTGGCCGGGGCGTACCAGATCACCTGGTCGGCATCGTTGACGCTCTCGGGCAGGCCGTCGCGGTGCGCGCCGAGCTTCATCGAATTGGAACGGGGTTCGATCACGGCAATCACCGGCGCCTCACCGACCTGCTTGCGCAGGCCGTCGAGGGTGGTGGCAATTGCGGTCGGGTGATGAGCGAAGTCATCGTAGATGGTCACGCCCTGTACTTCAGCAACCTTTTCCATGCGCCGTTTGACGCTCTTGAAGGCATTCAGTCCGTCGATGGCCATCGCTGGGACGACGCCGACATGACGCGCCGCAGCCAGCGTCGCGAGGGCATTGGCAACGTTGTGCTGGCCAGTCATTGGCCAATTGACGGTGCCCTGCACCACGCCTTCGAACAGCACTTCAAACTGCGAGCCGTCGGCGCTGAGCAGGCGCGCTTGCCACTGCCCGCCAGCACCGGTGGTCTGCACCGGCGTCCAGCAGCCCATACCGATCACCCGCTCCAGGGCTTGCTCGGTGGTCGGATGAATGATCAGCCCTTCACTCGGAATGGTCCGAACCAGATGATGGAACTGACGCTCGATGGCGGCCAGGTCGGGGAAGATATCAGCGTGATCGAACTCAAGGTTGTTGAGGATCGCGGTACGCGGGTGGTAATGGACGAACTTCGAGCGCTTGTCGAAGAAGGCGCTGTCGTATTCGTCGGCTTCGATCACGAAGAACGGCGTATCGCCGAGACGCGCCGACACCGAGAAGTTCTGCGGCACGCCACCAATGAGGAAGCCCGGGCTCATGCCCGCATGCTCCAGCACCCAGGCGAGCATGCTGCTGGTGGTGGTCTTGCCATGGGTGCCGGCGACAGCCAGGACCCAGCGCCCTTGCAGCACATGATCGGCCAGCCACTGCGGGCCGGAAACATACGGCAGGCCTTTGTTCAGCACATATTCGACTGCCGGGTTGCCACGCGACATGGCGTTGCCGATCACCACCAGATCAGGGGCTGGCTCCAGCTGCGCCGGGTCATAGCCCTGGATCAGCTCGATGCCCTGGGCTTCGAGCTGGGTGCTCATCGGCGGATAGACATTGGCATCGGAGCCGGTGACCCGATGGCCGAGCTCTTTCGCCAGCACGGCCAGGGAGCCCATGAAAGTACCGCAAATACCGAGAATATGAATGTGCATGATCGACCTCGCAAAACGTCGAGGCAGGGTAGCCCAGGGCGCGCCAATTCGCACCCGCTGATTCAGCTTCAACTGACTCGGGTGATGCCGTGTTTGCGCAGTTTGCGATACAGGGTGTTGCGACTGATGCCCAGGTGGCTGGCGACATGGGTCAGGTGCCAGCGCAGTTGTTCAAGGGTGGCCAACAGTGCTTCGCGCTCGGCATCGGCCAACGGCGCGGCCACGCTGGCATTAGCCGTTGCCGGAGCGGTGCGGGTGATGATCGCCGGCAGGTCAGTCAGACCGATGCGCCGATCGTCACACAGCGCCACCAGCGTACGCAGCACGTTGCGCAGCTGGCGCACGTTACCGGGCCAGGCGAAGGCCAGCAGCGCCTCGCGCGCCGCAGGCTCCAGCTCGAGCGGCTGGCCATCGGCCTCCTGCCCCAGGATGAAGTCGAGCAACTGGCCCTTGTCGCTGCGCTCGCGTACTGCTGGCAAGGGCACTTCGAGGCCATTGAGGCGGTAGTAGAGGTCTTCGCGGAAACTGCCCTGCTCGACCCGCTCGAGCAGATCGCGGTGAGTGGCGCTGATGATGCGCACATCTACGGCCTGCGCCTCGCCGCCGATGGGCACTACCTGGCGTTCTTCCAGCACGCGCAGCAGGCGCGTCTGCAAGGCCAGCGGCATGTCACCGATCTCGTCCAGCAGCAAGGTGCCGCCATCCGCCTGGAGCAGCTTGCCGCGCATGCCTTCCTTGCGCGCGCCGGTAAAGCTGCCGCCGCGATAACCGAATAGCTCGCTCTCGATCAGGCTCTCGGGGATCGACGCGCAGTTGATCGCCACAAACGGCTTGTGCCGGCGCTGGCTGGCCTGGTGCACCGCCTGGGCAAAAGCCTCCTTACCGCAGCCGGTTTCACCACGCAGCAGCAATGGCACATCGCGCTCGAACACACGCAGGGCGCGGCCAAAGTCGGTTTGCAGGGCCGGGTCGAGCAGGCAGATCTGCGCTGCTGGCGTCACCACCGGCAAGGGCTGCGCGACGGGCACGGCCCAGGCCGCTACCGGTGCCTGCCCGCGCAGGCTGGCATAGACCTGACGACCATCGCGGGTGTGCAGGGGCCAGGCGGTACTGCCCTGCGGCGTCGCGCGGCCGAGCAACTCGTCGAGGTTGCAGGCAAAGAACATGTCGATCGGTTTGCCCAGCACGCTACTGCGAATGCTGCCCAGCAGGTTCAGCGCGCTCTGGTTGGCCGCGCTGATTCGGCCATCGCCATCAAAGGCAAGCAAGCCTTCACTGAACAGCCCGACCGACTCTGCCTGCAGGTGAAAACGTAGCAGCCATTGGTGCTGGTAGTGGCGCAGGAAGTAGCAACTCTCGATCATCTTCGCCGACAGGTTGACCAGCGCCATGGTGTGGAACTGGCTCTGACGCGACACGTCGGCCCGCGCCGAGGACACGTCGAGCACCGCCAGCAGTTCGCCGTGCGGGTCGAACACAGGGCTCGCCGAGCAGGTCAGGCCGGTGTGGCGGCCACGAAAGTGTTCGTTCTGATGAATGGTCAGCGCCTGGCGCTCGACCAGGCAGGTGCCGATGCCGTTGGTGCCCTCGCTGGCTTCGCTCCAGTCCGCCCCCAGCCACAGCCCGGCGCGCTCGAAGATGCGCCGCTCGGTGGGCGCCGTGACGCAGTTGAGGATCACCCCGTGGGCATCGGTGAGCAGCACCGCATGGCCGGCGCCAGAGAGCTGCTGGTGCAGGCTGTTCATCTCGCCGTCGGCAATGTGCAGCACTTGGCGCAGGCGCTCGCGGGTCTCCAGCAGGCGCCCATGCTCAAGCACCACTGGCGCCTGGCTGCGCGCAGGATCAAGGTGGTAGTCCTCCAGGCAACGCAGCCACGAGCGGGCAATGGAAGGGTCGCTGCCCGGGCCGTTGCCTTCGCCGCGGGCGGCGGTCAGGACCTGCTGGGCATGCTGGCTGAACGTGGTGTTCTGCATTTGTTGTTGGACTCCGCAGATACAGTCTGTGGCCAGCATCCTCCACCCGGGAAGCCTTTGCAATGGTGCGCTGGCGTGGCCGGCACAGGCTGTACCGACCACGGTACAAAGTGTCACCCAGCGCGTGCCAGCGCTGGCACAACGACTGGCCTTCACGCTCGCAGCACTGGGCCAAACCCTTGATCTACATGGCCTGGCAGGCGCTGGCCCGACCTTTGCTCTACGCTTGATAACTCCCTAACAAACATAACTAACCAGGAGAGACACCATGCGTTACGCACATCCCGGTACCGACGGCGCCAAGGTCAACTTCAAGCGTCAGTACGGCAACTTCATCGGTGGCGAGTTCGTAGCTCCGGTCAAAGGTCAATATTTCGAAAACACTTCGCCGGTCAACGGCAAGCTGATCGCTGAATTCCCGCGCTCGACTGCCGAAGACATCGACAAAGCGCTGGACGCCGCACACGCTGCTGCCGATGCCTGGGGCCGCACTTCGGTACAGGATCGCTCCAACGTGCTGCTGAAGATTGCCGACCGTATCGAGCAGAACCTCGAGCTGCTGGCCATCACCGAAACCTGGGACAACGGCAAGCCGATCCGCGAAACCCTCAACGCTGACATCCCGCTGGCGGTCGACCACTTCCGCTACTTCGCGGGCTGCATTCGTGCTCAGGAAGGCGGCGCTGCCGAAATCAATGAAAACACCGTGGCCTATCACATCCACGAACCGCTGGGCGTGGTCGGCCAGATCATCCCGTGGAACTTCCCGATCCTGATGGCCGCGTGGAAGCTCGCCCCGGCCCTGGCTGCCGGCAACTGCGTGGTGCTCAAGCCCGCCGAGCAAACCCCGCTGGGCATCACCGTGCTGGTCGAACTGATCGGCGACCTGCTGCCACCTGGCGTGCTCAACGTGGTGCAGGGCTATGGCCGTGAGGCCGGCGAAGCGCTGGCGACCAGCAAACGCATTGCCAAGATCGCCTTCACCGGCTCGACCCCGGTGGGTTCGCACATCATGAAGTGCGCTGCCGAGAACATCATCCCGTCCACCGTCGAATTGGGCGGCAAGTCGCCGAACATCTACTTCGAAGACGTCATGCAGGCCGAGCCGAGCTTTATCGACAAGGCCGCCGAGGGCATGGTGCTGGCGTTCTTCAACCAAGGCGAAGTGTGCACCTGCCCATCGCGGGCGCTGGTCCAGGAGTCGATCTATCCGCAGTTCATGGAAGCGGTGCTGAACAAGGTCAAGCAGATCAAGCGTGGCGACCCGCTGGACACCGAGACCATGATCGGCGCCCAGGCCTCGCAACAGCAGTTCGAGAAGATTCTCTCCTACCTGGACATCGCCCAGGCCGAAGGCGCCGAGCTGCTCAGCGGCGGCAAGGTGGAAAAACTCGAAGGCGCCCTGGCCACCGGCTATTACATCCAGCCGACCCTGCTCAAGGGCAACAACAAGATGCGCGTGTTCCAGGAAGAAATCTTCGGCCCGGTGGTCAGCGTCACCACCTTCAAGGACGAAGCTGAAGCGCTGGCGATTGCCAACGACACCGAGTTCGGCCTCGGCGCCGGGGTCTGGACCCGCGACATCAACCGCGCCTACCGCATGGGCCGTGGCATCAAAGCCGGCCGGGTGTGGACCAACTGCTATCACCTGTACCCGGCGCACGCCGCGTTTGGTGGCTACAAAAAGTCCGGGGTTGGCCGCGAAACGCACAAGATGATGCTCGATCATTATCAGCAGACCAAGAACCTGCTGGTGAGCTACGACATCAATCCGCTGGGCTTCTTCTAGGCTTGACCGCGCCGGAGGCTGCCCTGCAGCCTCCACGCCGCTTCCGCCACACCTCAGCGCCAGCGCAGCAACCGCTCTGGCGCGCTTCATGCAAGACAAATCACCAAGTGGCCGCACTCCCTTCGGCCCCCAAAAAAAATAACTGGTGAATCCAATGCCAAGCGATCATCCCGCCGGTACGCCGGCTACTTCTTCCGTCGATTTCGAAAAGGTCGGCTCCGACTATTTCCAGCAACGCGAACTGAAAAAAGGCGCCGCCGGCTGGGTCCTGCTGGTCGGTCTCGGGGTCGCCTACGTGATCTCCGGTGACTACGCCGGCTGGAACTTTGGCCTGGCCCAAGGCGGCTGGGGCGGCATGTTCCTCGCCACCTTGCTGATGGCGACGATGTACCTGTGCATGTGCTTCTCGCTGGCCGAACTGTCGTCGATGATCCCTACCGCCGGCGGTGGCTACGGCTTTGCCCGCAGTGCGTTCGGCCCGTGGGGCGGTTTTCTCACCGGCACCGCGATCCTGATCGAGTACGCCATTGCGCCCGCGGCGATTGCGGTGTTTATCGGCGCCTACTGCGAGTCGCTGTTCGGCATTGGCGGCTGGATGATCTACCTGGCCTTCTACATCATCTTTATCGGCATCCACATCTTTGGGGTCGGCGAGGCATTGAAGCTGATGTTCATCATCACCGCGGTGGCGGCGATTGCCCTGGTGGTGTTCCTGCTCGGCATGGTGCCCCATTTTGATGCAGCCAACCTGTTCGACATTGCCCCGACCAATGCCGCCGGCGCCAGCAGCTTCCTGCCGTTTGGTTATCTCGGTGTGTGGGCGGCAATTCCCTATGCGATCTGGTTCTTCCTCGCGGTCGAAGGCGTGCCGCTGGCTGCCGAAGAAACCAAGAACCCGAAACGTGACCTGCCGCGTGGCCTGATCGGCGCGATGCTGGTGCTGCTGGCGTTTGCCCTGCTGATTCTGGTGATCGGCCCGGGCGGTGCAGGCTCGGAAGCGCTGAAAGCCTCGGGCAACCCGCTGGTTGAAGCCCTGTCGAAAGCCTACGGTGGCTCGACCTGGATGGGCGGCTTCGTCAACCTGGTCGGCCTGGCCGGTTTGATCGCCAGCTTCTTCTCGATCATCTATGCCTACTCCCGGCAGATCTTCGCCCTGTCGCGCGCCGGCTACCTGCCGCGCAAGCTGTCGCAGACCAACAAGAGCAAGGCGCCGGTACTGGCCCTGATCATTCCGGGCATCATCGGCTTCGCGCTGTCGCTGACCGGCCAAGGTGATTTGCTGATTCTGGTCGCGGTTTTCGGCGCGACCCTGTCGTATGTATTGATGATGGCGGCGCACATCACCCTGCGTATCCGCCGGCCGAAAATGGACCGCCCGTACCGCACCCCAGGCGGCATCTTCACCTCGGGCGTGGCACTGGTGTTGGCCTGCGTGGCGGTGATTGCCGGGTTCCTGGTCGATCCGCGAGTGGTAATTGGCGCTGCGGTGATCTATGCAGTATTGATCGCCTACTTTGCGTTCTACAGCCGTCACCACCTGGTAGCGGGCACACCGGAAGAAGAGTTCGCTGCGATCCAGAAGGCCGAAGAGGCCTTGCACTGATTGCCGCTATGCGCCGCAGGCCCTGCCTGCGGCGCTCTGGAGAGTCTGTATGGCAAGTTTCGTACACACGGTAGGCCATCTGGTCTACCGCTTCGACAGTCTCAAGGAAGTCATGGCCAAGGCCAGCCCGGCCCGCTCCGGTGACTTCCTCGCCGGGGTCGCCGCCGAAAATGACGGCGAACGCGTCGCCGCGCAGATGGCCCTGGCCAATATCCCCCTCACGCACTTTTTAAGCGAAGCGCTGATCCCCTACGAAGAGGACGAAGTTACCCGACTGATCATCGACAGCCACGACGCTGAGGCCTTCGCCCCGGTCAGCCACCTGACCGTCGGCGGCCTGCGCGACTGGCTGCTCGGCGAGCAGGCCAATGAAGACAGCCTGCGCGCCCTCGCCCCTGGCCTGACCCCGGAAATGGCCGCGGCGGTGTCGAAGATCATGCGTGTGCAGGACTTGATCCTGGTCGCGCAGAAGATCCGCGTAGTCACGCAGTTTCGCGGCACCATGGGTTTGCGCGGACGCCTGTCGACCCGCCTGCAGCCCAATCATCCGACCGATGAGCCAGCCGGGATCGCCGCGAGCATTCTCGACGGCCTGCTGTACGGCAACGGCGATGCGATGATCGGCATCAACCCGGCCACCGACAGCATCTCGTCGATCTGCGCCATGCTGGAAATGCTCGATGCGATCATCCAGCGCTACCAGATCCCGACCCAGGCCTGCGTGCTGACCCACGTCACCACCTCGATCGAGGCGATCAACCGCGGCGTACCGCTGGACCTGGTGTTCCAGTCGATCGCCGGCAGCGAAGCGGCCAACGCCAGCTTTGGCATCAACCTCAATGTCTTGCAGGAAGGCTATGAAGCCGGCCTGTCGCTCAAGCGTGGCACCGTCGGGCAGAACCTGATGTACTTCGAGACCGGCCAGGGCAGCGCGCTGTCGGCCAACGCCCACCATGGCGTCGACCAGCAGACCTGCGAAACCCGCGCCTACGCCGTGGCGCGCCACTTCAAGCCGTTTCTGGTCAATACCGTGGTCGGTTTCATCGGCCCGGAGTACTTGTACAACGGCAAGCAGATCATCCGCGCCGGCCTCGAAGACCACTTCTGCGGCAAGCTGCTCGGTGTGCCGATGGGTTGCGACATCTGCTACACCAACCACGCCGAAGCCGATCAGGACGACATGGACACCCTGTTGACCCTGCTGGGGGTAGCCGGGATCAACTTCATCATGGGCATCCCCGGTTCCGACGACATCATGCTCAACTACCAGACCACCTCGTTCCACGACGCCCTCTACGCGCGCCAGACCCTTGGCCTCAAGCCCGGGCCGGAATTCGAAGCCTGGCTGGAGCGCACCGGCATCTTCACCCAGGGCGATGGCCGCATTCGCTTTGGCGACAACCTGCCGCCCGCTTTCCGCCAGGCCTTGGCGCAGCTCGCATAGGGATGACCATGGATCAGCACACACCAACCACCGACAACCCCTGGCTGGCCCTGCGCAGCCTGACTCCGGCGCGCATCGCCCTGGGCCGCAGCGGCATCAGCCTGCCGACCAGCGCCCAGCTGGATTTCCAGTTCGCCCACGCCCAGGCCCGCGATGCCGTGCACCTGCCGTTCGACCACGCCGGGCTGCGCAGTCAGCTCAGCGACCGCGGCCGCGAAAGCCTGCTGCTGCACAGCGCCGCCAGTGATCGCGACCAGTACCTGCAGCGCCCTGACCTGGGTCGACGGTTGAATGAAGCCTCGGTCGAACAACTGCGCGAGCACGTAAAGGCAAACCCCGGCGGGGTCGATCTGGCTATCGTCGTGGCCGATGGCCTTTCTGCGCTGGCGGTGCATCGGCATACCCTGCCGTTTCTCAGCCGCTTTGAAGAGCAGGCCGCAGCCGATGGCTGGACCAGCGCACCGGTGGTGCTGGTCGAACAAGGCCGCGTCGCGATCGCCGACGAGGTCGGCCAGCTACTCGGTGCACGCATGACGGTCATGCTGATCGGCGAACGACCGGGGCTGAGCTCGCCCGACAGCCTGGGCCTGTACTTCACCTTCGCGCCCAAGGTCGGCCTGACCGATGCTTATCGCAACTGCATCTCCAACGTGCGTTTAGAGGGGTTGAGCTACGGCATGGCCGCGCATCGCCTGCTGTATCTGATGCGCGAAGCGTGTCGGCGCCAGCTGTCGGGCGTGAACCTCAAAGACGAAGCCGAGGTACTGAGCCTCGACTCGTCAGACCCCAGCGCAAAACGCGGTAACTTTTTGCTCGGCGAACAGTAGTTATCACTGCTGGCGGCTGGATTGCGCTTCGCGCCTGCTTTGGGGCAGCATGGGCGCGAACGTTGTCGGCAATCTGTCGTTTGCCTAAATGGACTCTGAGGGCCGTACATGCGCATCATCAAGGCAACCCTGGCACATCTCGACCTGCTCAACCCATTGTTCGTCAAATACCGCGAGTACTACGGGCAACTGCCCTACCCGGACAGCTCACGCAGCTTTCTCGAAAAGCGCCTGCGGCTGGAGGAGTCGGTGATCTATCTGGCCTTCGCCGATGACGATGTCGACGACAGCAAGCTGCTGGGCTTCTGCCAGCTGTATCCAAGCTTCTCGTCGCTGTCGCTGAAACGGGTGTGGATCCTCAATGACATTTATGTCGCCGAAGACGCCCGGCGCATGCTGGTGGCCGACCACCTGATGCGTGAAGCAAAGAAGATGGCCAAAGAAACCAACGCCGTGCGCATGCGCGTATCGACCAGCACCGACAATCAGGTCGCCATGAAAACCTATGAGTCTATGGGCTTTCGCGAGGACACCGAGTTCAAGAACTACACCCTGCCGATCAACTCGGATTGATCGCGCTGTGGCAGCGGCGTACAGCCGCTGCCACAGGCTCCAGCGCCACGGCCTTTGCCGCCGGCCGGTAATCCGCCGCTACAATCTCCCCGGGCACGATCCCAGCTTGTCCGTATAATCCCTTTTTTACATGTGTGAAAGTTTACCTACGCTCACACATGCGTAGCCGATTTCCGTCTTTGCGCGCCCGTTGTCGCGGGTCAAGAACACAGGTGCTGTACATGGATTTCAACCCGCTTGACCTTATCCTGCATCTCGATGCCTACCTTGATTTGCTGGTGAACAACTACGGCCCGTGGATCTACGCCATTCTCTTCGCGGTGATCTTCTGCGAAACCGGGCTGGTGGTTATGCCATTCCTGCCGGGCGACTCGCTGCTGTTCATTGCCGGTGCAGTGGCGGCCGGTGGTGGCATGGATCCGGTGCTGCTGGCCGGCCTGTTGATGGCCGCAGCGATCCTCGGCGACAGCACCAACTACGTGATAGGCCGCACGGCCGGTGAACGCTTGTTCAACAAGCCCAACTCGAAGATCTTCCGCCGCGACTACCTGCAGCGGACCCATGATTTCTACGACAAACATGGTGGCAAGACCGTGACCCTGGCGCGCTTCCTGCCAATCCTGCGCACCTTTGCGCCGTTTGTCGCCGGCATTGCCCACATGCACTACCCGCGTTTCCTGACTTTCAGCGTGGCCGGTTCGCTGCTCTGGGTCGGCGGCCTGGTCACCCTGGGCTACTTCTTCGGCAACGTGCCGTTCATCAAGCAGCACCTGTCGCTGATGGTGGTAATGATCATCGTCCTGTCGCTGGTGCCGATGCTGCTCGGCCTGCTGCGTGGCCGCTTCGGTCGCGCGGCCAAGGCGCACTGATCGGCACATGTGGTCGTTACGCGCCTGGCGGCGCCGGCGCACCCTGGCGCGCTACCCAATCGATGCGCAGTTGTGGCAGGCCGTGCGCCAGCGCCTGCCGGTGCTCGATGGCATAACCGCCGAGGAAGACTGCTGGCTGCGTGAGGCCTGCGTGCTGTTTCTGCATGCCAAACACCTGACCTGCCTGCCCGGGGTCGAACTGGATGACGAGCAGCGCCTGCTGCTCGCTGCCCAGGCGCAACTGCCGTTGCTGCACCTGGGCGATCTTGACTGGTATCAGGGTTTTCACGAGATCATCCTCTACCCCGACGACTTCAAAAGCCCCCAGCGCCACCGCGATGCCAGCGGCGTCGAGCACGTCTATGACGGCGAGCACAGCGGCGAAGCCTGGCAACAGGGGCCGGTCATTCTGGCAATGGACGGGGTACTCGCCGGTGGCGGCTGGGAGGCCTACAACCTGGTGATCCACGAGCTGGCGCACAAACTCGACATGCTCAATGGCGACGCCAACGGCCTGCCGCCGCTGCACCACGGCATGCACGTCGGCGACTGGTCGGCTGCAATGCAGAGCGCCTACGACGACCTCAACCGTCAGCTTGATGCCAAGCCGGATGCCGAGACCGCAATTGACCCTTATGCCGCGGAGAATCCTGGTGAGTTTTTCGCCGTCACCAGCGAATACTTCTTTAGTGGGCCTGACCTGCTACAACAGGCGTATCCGCAGGTCTATCAGCAATTGGTCCAGTTCTACCGGCAGGACCCGCTGGCCCGCCTGACCCGGCTTCAGGCCGAAGATCCGCTGTATTGCGCCGGTCAGCCCTGAGCTGGCCACACATCAGGCAGGGCGTGGCGTGCACTGGCGGAATATGCCTATAATCGCCGCCAATTTTCTGAACAGACACGGGGGCCCTGCCCAATGAGCTACAGCAAGATTCCGGCTGGCAAAGACCTGCCGAACGACATCTACGTCGCCATCGAAATCCCGGCTAACCACGCCCCGATCAAATACGAGATCGACAAGGACAGCGACACCCTGTTCGTCGACCGTTTCATGGCCACCCCGATGTTCTACCCGGCCAACTATGGCTTCATCCCCAACACCCTGGCCGACGACGGTGATCCGCTCGACGTGCTGGTCGTGACGCCGTACCCGGTAGCGCCAGGCTCGGTCATCCGCGCCCGCCCGGTCGGCGTGCTGAACATGACCGACGATGGCGGCGGCGACGCCAAGGTCATCGCTGTCCCGCACGACAAGCTGTCGCAGCTGTACGTCGACGTCAAAGAGTACACCGACCTGCCAGCGCTGCTGATCCAGCAGATCGAGCACTTCTTCGCGAACTACAAAGATCTCGAGAAGGGCAAATGGGTCAAGATCGAAGGCTGGGCCGGCGCCGACGCCGCCCGTGAAGCGATCACCAAATCGGTTGCTGCCTACAAGGGCTGAGCCGAACAAGTCTGAGCGGTGATGCCGTTCAGACCATATGTCTAGGGGCGCTCTGCGCCCCTTTTCATGCCTACTCTTCCCTGCTGCAGATTCCCTCGCCCAAAATCCGTCCTAGGATCCTTCCTACAAACCCTCTGTTTTCCCACAACAAAATCAAACCCTCAGTTCATTTTCCTGCCGTCCTGCCCCCGTTAAACTTCGCCCATGACGACATCCGGCGACCGCCTCAAGGCACTCCTGCAAGAATGCGACCTGACCCCTTCCGATTTCGCCGCCCAGCGTTGCGTTACCCCCCAGCACGTCAACAATTGGTTCAAACGCGGTGTGCCTCTGGCACGCATGGACGAAATGGCCGATCTGTTCTGCGTGCACCGGCGCTGGCTGATGAACGGCGTAGGGCCCAAATACCACAGCGCCATCCTGCGCCAGAGCGGCGTCTGCGCCGAGGCAGTGCACCAACCCACCTCGCTGCTCGACCTGGACGGCCGGCTGCTGCGGATCTCCCTGTACCGGCTGCACGGCAACCAGCTGTCACCTGACATGCAGGGACACCTGACCCTGCCGGCACAATCCCTGGAAACCCTTGGCGTGCTCCCTCAGCAAGCGATCTGCATGCTCATGCCCGCCGGTAACATGGCGCCGATGATCCCGCAGGACGCGATCATTGCCATCGACCGCGGCAGCACGCATGTAGTCGACGGCCAGACCTACGCCCTGCTGCACAGCGGCCAGCTCAAGGTGCACAGTCTCAGCCTCGACCACGACGACACCCTATGCCTGCACAGCCACGACCAGCGCAACTACGCGGTCGAGCGCTACACCTTCGCGCAACGTCAGGAGCAAGGGCTGGAAATCATCGGCTGGGTATTCCACTGGTCATATTTCAACCAGCGGGGCAGTTTCTGAAATAACTCGTGCCATTTTTTGCTGGGCATCGGCTGCCGGCCCTAGTATGCTTCGGCCCACATTACGCCCCACACCGGCCCAGGCCGCGTTGCAGAGGGCTCGGCGACGCCTGACACAGCCGTCTGCCTTCTTTTCATGGCCCTTGAGGTCATACCGTTTAAGGCGGTTGCGGCTTACCAAAAATGAGCCAAGATCGTCCCCGAGAAGCCGGCCACAAGCCGGCTTTTTAATGCCCGCAATTCACCCGCCCTCCCGCAGGTAGCCCATGATGAAAATCGTCCCGCTGCTGATTACCCTCCTGTTCGGCCCCGTCGTCATTGGCCAGACGCTTGCAGCGCCACCTGCCCGCGAGCAGGCGGTCGATTCGAACCGGCTGCAAAACGACAGTCAGGCCTATCGCTTCAGCACCTTGAGGCTGGACTCCGACGATGGCAAGCGCCACTACCAATTGTGGGTCGGCCACCCCAACAGCCCGGCCCCGGCTGCCGGCTACCCGGTGCTGTGGATGCTCGACGGCAATGCAGCGATGGCTGTGCTGCAACCGGGGCTGTTGGAGAAACTCGCCAACGGGCAAGCCCCACTGCTGGTAGCCGTGGGTTATCAGGGTGAGCAACGCATTGACCGAAACGCGCGCAGCTTCGATTACACGCCTAATATTGCAGGCCAGGCCGAACAGCTCGACCCGCTGACAGGTCTGCCCAGCGGTGGTGTCGACGCGTTTCTGGACCTGCTCAGCCAGCGCATGCGCCCGCTGGTCGCCAGCGTCGCGCCAATCGACACCAACCGGCAGACGCTGTGGGGCCACTCCTACGGCGGCCTTGCGGTCCTGCATGCGCTGTTTACCCGCCCAGGCGAGTTCAGCCAATACGCAGCCGCCAGCCCCTCGCTGTGGTGGCATGACGGTGCGATTGGGCGTGAAGCGCATGGCCTGCAGCAGCGTCTTGGTCAGGCTCGACCGTCCCTGCTGTTGATGCGTGGCACAGCCGAACCAGCCAGCCCGCGCGGACAGCAGCAGGCGGATGCCGAGCGGCCGATGCGTGAGCTGGCGACCGAGCTTGGCCAGGTAAACGGCCTGCACGTCTCTTACCAACGCTTCGATGACCTGAGCCACGGAGCAATGCTGCCTGCATCGCTCGCGCATCTGCTGGAAACGCTTTCAAAGTAACCAGCAGGCGGTGTGCTGCGTTATGGATGGACGTACTTGAGCACATACATGGACAAGGCGCGGAACACCTCAGCCGGAATCGCGGGCATCAGCGGGTGGGCTTTGGCCAATGTAGCGCAACACTTCTGAACCATTTTCTGGCGCACCTCTTCGCTTATCAGCCCAGCGTGAACGACTTGCGCATACTGCAGATAAGCGCATGGGGAGTTGGCCTGAGCATTGCGCAGGATGCCAAACTTAACACCCAGATGTGGCACCTGAGCGAACGGCTGGCCCTTGAAGTCCGCCTGCGGCGTGAGCTCTGCATAGTTGTCGCAGGTACTGTGGCAGAGCACTTGGCGCTCCATGTTGGTCGGCAGGTCGCGCTGGTAGAGCGTGATTTCCGAGCCGGGCACTTGAGTGCAGGCATTCTCGAAGGCATCCAGAATCGCCTTGGCGTTGAACTGCGCCTCCTCGATCTGGGTCAATGACACCACTCGTTCAAGCTCGCTGCTTTCGATGCTTTTGACCACTCGATCAAGCGTTGCCCAATGGCTGAGTTCCTTCTGGCAGGCGATCATATGGACCTCGAAACGGTAGCCCGCTGCGGTTGCCGCCGGCGGGAACTTGGCGAATTCGATGTTATCCAGCGCCGACTCCATGATGATGTTGTACTTGTTGGCAAAGGCGTGGGCGAACACCTTGCCGCCCAACGCCCATATGAACGTTTCTGTGTGCTCATACACGTGGAGCACACCCTGCGCCTGCATCTGGGCGTAGCTGGGGTGCAACTCGCGAAACGCTGGCAGGTACAGGCGTACGTAGTTCTGGTAACGCTCACTGGGTAGCAGGTTTTTTTCCAGCAGGTAGGTTTTGCCCGAGCCCTGCGCACCGGCGACGATCAGTATTTTCGGGCTAGGCAACTGGTGGTCGTCAGGGTCGAAGTCACGTGTTACATCGAACAGCGTCGCACTGAGTTGATCGAATGCGTGCTGCACGTCGTCATCGCTGAATGGATATTGACTGGTCATGCGCGTGTGCTCCTGGAGGATCAGCCCTACGTCGGGCGGGTCGACAGGCTGCGGCACGCTCGCCTTGCCCAGGCGGTAGATAATTGCTACCGGCGCCTGCGGCGAAAGTCGCAGGCACCCGCTTGCCAGCCCGGTGCCTCGGTGCTGTATGCTGAGCCGGTCTTCAGGGCGGGGTGCAAGTCCCCACCGGCGGTAAATCGAAAGATGAGCCCGCGAGCGCCCCGACCCGGTCGGGGGACAGCAGATCTGGTGAGATTCCAGGGCCGACGGTCATAGTCCGGATGAAAGAAGGCGTTTGGCAGGGGCCATCAGGTGCCCCTGTGCACGCGTTTTGTTCGCCCCGAGACGTTCATCGATTTTTCACGAGGAGCGTTTCATGTCACCCAAGCACCAACAGCAATTCCCCAATGTTGCCGCCGCACTGGCTGCATTCCAGGCAGGCCGTCCGGTCCTGTTGCTCGACGACAATGACCGCGAGGACGAAGCGGACATCATTGCCGCCGCCGAAAACATCTCGCTGCAAACCATGGCCATGATGATCCGCGATTGCAGCGGTATCGTTTGCCTGTGCCTGGACGAAGCCACGGTCGACGCGCTCGAGCTGGCGCCGATGGTGAAGAACAACCAGGCCCGCCATGGCACCGGTTTCACCGTCACCATCGAAGCGGCCAAGGGCATCACCACCGGTGTTTCTGCGCATGATCGGATCACCACCATTCAGGCGGCGCTGAGCTCGAGTGCCGAGCAGCGCCATATCGTCAGCCCGGGCCATGTGTTCCCCCTGCGAGCGCGCAATGGCGGCGTGCTGACCCGCCGTGGTCACACCGAAGGCACGGTCGACCTGGCGCGCCTTGCCGGGCTGCGGCCGGCAGGCGTGCTGTGCGAACTGATGAACCCGGATGGCAGCATGGCCCGCGGCGAGCAGGTGGCCCTGTATGCCCGTGAAAACAGCATGCCGATGCTGACCATCGAGGAGTTGGCCCAGTACCGCGTGGCGCTGACCCAGATGGAAGCCGTCGCCGTCTGATCGCAACTGGCGCGAGGCGAGCTGTACATCCGGTTTGCCCTGCGCCAGCCTTGATGGCGCTAGCGCAAGCCTAGTGGCACTTTCAGAAACTGATACAAGCCCGCCGCACTCTTGCGATAGCCATCTGCGGTCAGGTGCACCAGATCACCCCGCGCCAGCCCCTGTGTCTGCCACGTTGCAATCGAGCACGGCCCACCCATGTAACCCTGCCAATCCCAGAACAACGCCTTGTGCTTCTGCGCCAGCTGGCGCTGGATGCGCACCACTGCGGCCAATGGCTGCGGCTGCCGTGCTGCACAGCTGCGCGCCTTGCGCTGCTTGATCGAGTCCGGCGGGCCGACCAGCAGGATCGCGCTGCGCGGCATGTCCTGTCGCAAGCGCGTCAGGGTGGCATCCAGTTGCGTCTGGTACAGCGCCAGATCGAGGGTGTCGTCAAACGCCTCGTTGGTGCCGTAGGCGAGGATCACCAGGTCGGGGCGCAGCGCCTTGAGGCTGTCTTGCCAACCTGGCTGCCACTTGTCGACCACCTCCAGGCGGGCGCCGTTGATACCCAACGCCGACAAGGTCACCCCGCTGTTCTTCTGCCCTTGGATGTACCAGCCACCGAGCAGTACGCCCTGGCTGGCCTGCAGGCTCATCTGCACGGGCAAGCCGAGGTTGGGGAAGGCCGGGCTCAGTTGCCACTTGCCGGCGGTGGCCGGGAGCATGCGCCGCTGCGTGCCATTGGCCACCAGCGTGCTGTTGCTGGCTGCCTGGTACAACGCAGAGATGCGATAGCGCTGGTGGTCATCCTCACGCGCCTTGAGGGTGACCACCGGCTGCGCCGCTTGCGGGATGGACAGGTAGCCACCCAACGGAAACTGGCTGCTCTGCTGGTTGCGCGCCGACACCAGCGTCCACTGCCGCGGCTCGCTGTTGATGATCACCCGGTCATGGCGGATTCCGGGCACGGCGGTGGCCGGCACCAGGCCAATGCCACCGTCACCGTAACGCGCCTGCAGCAACCGGCGCAGCTCGCCACTGAACAAGTCTGCAGCGGTATGCGAGTCGCCCAGCTGGACAATCGCCACCGGCGCTCGGCCGGCGTTGCGCAGCTTGCCCGCGAGCAGGCTGACGTTGCCGTCCCGGGTCGGGCTGGGGTTTTTTGCCTGTTTGACCGGCTGCGGCTGTGGCGGCGCGGTTACGCCAGCGCTGCAGCCTTGCATGCTGCTGATCAACAGGGCCAGGCCCAGCAAGTGAGGCCATGGGCGCATATCAGTGTCCTGTAACGGTCAGGCCAGTAAAGCTGATCAGCGACAGCACCTGTGCAGCGATCATTTTCTGGCCGGTAATGGTGAAGTGCACACCGTCGTCGTAGCGCACCTTGACCCGCTTGCCTTCCGGCGTTTGCACGGTGAAGGAGAACTGCTCGTCGGGGTAACCCAGAAACGGGTTGGCGGACACGAAGTGCTGGCCGAACAGCGCCGTCTGTTGTTGGTACAAGCCACTCAGGTAAGCCATTGCAGCAGACAGCCGCGGCTGGTTCATGTTCGGTGGCCCGACCCAGATTACCTGCACATTTCGCGCGCGGGCCTGCTCGAGGATAGCGTCGATCCGGGCACGGTAGGCCAGCTCCCATTCCGCTGACTTGAAGCGCAGGAACGGCTTGCCCTTGCCCTGCGGCATGTCCCATGGATCGTTGGGGCCGAGGAACACCACCATCAGGCGGATGTTCGGCTCCCGCGCCAGCGTGTCGGCGACGGTTTGCGGCCAGTTGAAAAAGCCCGGATAAGCCAGGCCGGTACTCTGCCGGCTGAGGTTGACGGTGTTGATTTGGTAACGCTTGCGCAGGCTGTTGGCCAGGTGAGGGGCGACCCCTTGCATCAACGAGTCACCGACCAGAAACACCTGGTCCCCGGCGGCCAGGACCACGCTGCTACCGGTTTGCGCCAATGGCACTGGCGCCTGCTGGATAACCGGCAGCGGTGCACTTGCGCCAGGCTCGGCCACCCTGTGCACGGGCTCGGGCCTGGCCGCAGGCAGCGGTTGTTCGAGATCGACTGTCACCACCGGCATGCTCGGCGCCAGCACGGTTGTGGCTGGCGCCGCGACCACCTGCTTGTCGCGCTCCAGGCTGGCGATGAAACTATCGCGCGCCGCGCCCAACGCTGCGGTCAGGCTGGCCCCGAAGCGCCAGGCCGGCGCTTGCCCAACCAGCGGCAGCTCGCAGCTCTGGTGATATTTTTGTTGGCAGTAGAGCTTGATCGAGTCCTGGTTGAGCCAGAACAAGATGCCCATCACCACCACGATCGCGTAAAGCGCCTTGGCCGCGTCCAGCTGCACGCGCAGCAATTGCCCTGAATTAGAAGCTGGCATAAATGAACCCCGGTACGCCCGACTGCGAGGCGAAGATGATCAACGACACGAACAGCGCCAACGGCACGGGGTACAACTGCCACGGCAGGCGTTGGCTGGCCGCCAGGCTGCGCTCGAGCAGCTTGAGCAACTGTGGATAAATGGCCAGATACAGCACGCAGGCAAGGATCAGCACGCCGCTGGGCGAGTTCAGCCCGGCCAGGCTGACATGGGCGATATCCGCCAGCATCTCCAGGGCGCCGTCGAGGGTCGGGCTGCGGAAGAAGATCCAGGCAAACGCCACGTAGTGGAAGGTCAGCAAGCGCGCCAGCAGGCCCGCTCCTGGCACGCGGGCAAAGCCAGGCGCCGATTGTGCGAACAGCTTGCAGATCGCCAGGCCAATGCCGTGCAGCGCGCCCCAGATGAGGAAGTTGGCGCTGGCGCCGTGCCACAAGCCGGACACCAGCATGGCCAGCAACATGTTCAGGTTGCCGCGCCAGGCGCCCTGGCGGTTGCCGCCGAGTGGGATATAGACATAGTCACGAATGAACCGCGACAGGCTGATATGCCAACGCCCCCAAAATTCCTTGAGATTGTGCGCAGCGTAGGGTGCTGCGAAGTTGTCCGGCAGGCGGAAGCCCAGCAGCAGGGCAATGCCGGTAACCAGATTGGTATAGCCGCTGAAGTTGAAGTAGATCAGCAGGCTGTAGCCATACACGCTCAGCAACACCTGCTCGGGGCTGGCACTGCCTGGAGTGTCGAACACCGGATCGACCCACTCGCTGCCAAGCCAGGCGCTGAGGAAGAACAGCTTGACCACCGCCATGGCGATTAGCCCCAGCGCCCGTTGCGGCTCCAGCACTTGACGCATCGCCTCGGGGCGAATCTGCGGCAGCATGTGCAGGGCTCGATTGACCGGGCCGGCTACCAGGCTTGGGAAAAACGCCAGATACAGGGCAAGGTCCAACGGCGCCGCCGTGCTCAGCTCGCGACGGTTGATCGAGACCAGGTAACTGACCGAGTGAAAGGCATAAAACGACAGCCCGATCGGCACCAGCAGCTCGACGATGGGCAACGACACATCAAGGCCCAGCGCAGCCAGGGCGTTTTGTGCGCCGCTGACGAAGAACTCCTGATACTTGAATAGATAAAAGCACCCCAACACCAACGTCAGCAGCAAACCGCTGATGAACCAGCGCCCGGGATAGCGCGCCGCGAGCAGCCCGAGGGCGTACACCAGCACGCTGTAACCGAGCAGGATATACAGCGACTGCAGGCTGAAGCTGGCCACCAGGCCATAGCTCGCCGCCAACAGCAGTGCGTTGTGCAGACGCAGGCTCCAGCACAGGCTCCAGTAGAGCAGAAAGAACAACGCAAAGCAGAGGCCAAATTCGATCGAAAGGAAGCTCACAACGTAGTCCATTACGTGACGTGGAGAGAGGGGCGGTAAAGCACCGGAATAGAGCGCGCGGGATTATGTCAGAGGGACCAGAGGGGGACAATCGGACAAGTCTGTAAAACGCAAGATGAGGACGCCAAGGTAAATGCTACAAAATGCGACAGCATCTATTGCATGCCAGTAGGTCCGCTCACGCCCGTCCAATTTGCTCCACATGCCTGCCTCTGCTAGTGTCGCGCCGTTAAGATCGCCACCGAGACCGTCGCCATGGCCCGCAAAAAAACCTCCATCGATTTCGAGCAATCCCTCGCCGACCTGCAAACCCTGGTCGAGCGCCTGGAGAACGGTGAACTGTCGCTGGAAGAGTCGCTGGCCGCCTTCGAGCAAGGCATCGCCCTGACCCGCGACTGCCAGGGCGCGCTCGCCCAGGCCGAACAAAAAGTGCAGATTCTGCTCGAGCGCGACGGCGAACTTGCCGCGCAGCCTTTCGATGCCGAGCCCGAAGCATGATCAAAGCCTATCAGGCCAGCTGCCAGGCCCGCGTCGACGCCGCCCTCGAACCGCTGCTGCAAGCGCCTGCCGAACAATTGCAACGCCTGTATGCGGCCATGCGCTACAGCGTGATGAACGGTGGCAAGCGCGTGCGGCCATTGCTCGCCTATGCCGCCTGCGAAGCCTTCGGCACTCCGGCCGAGCAAGCCAACGGCGCAGCCTGTGCGGTCGAGCTGATCCACGCTTATTCGCTGGTTCATGATGACCTGCCGGCGATGGACGATGACGACCTGCGCCGCGGTCAGCCGACCACCCATAAGGCGTTTGACGAAGCCTGTGCGATTCTTGCCGGCGACGGTTTGCAGAGCCTGGCCTTCACCGCCCTGCTCGACCCGGGCCTGAGCCCGCAAGCCGACTCGATCCGCCTGGCCATGGTGCAAACCCTGGCCAACGCTGCCGGCCCTGCCGGCATGGTCGGCGGCCAGGCCATCGACCTCGGCTCGGTCGGGGTCAAGCTGGATCAGCAGGCGCTGGAATACATGCACCGGCACAAAACCGGTGCCTTGATCGAAGCCAGCGTGCGCCTTGGCGCCCTGGCCAGCGCCCGCGCCGATCAAGCGCAGCTGGATGCATTGCAGGTGTATGCACGCGCGGTTGGCCTGGCCTTCCAGGTGCAGGACGACATTCTCGATGTCGAGAGCGATACCGCGACCCTGGGCAAACGCCAGGGTGCTGACATAGCCCGTGACAAACCCACTTACCCAGCCCTGCTGGGGCTGGACGCGGCCAAAGCTTATGCCGGCGAACTGCGTGACCAGGCCTTGCGGGCGCTGAGCGGCTTTGGCGAGCACGCCGAACCCCTGCGTGCGCTGGCCCGCTATATCGTCGAGCGCCGCCACTGACAGTACTGGCAGTACCCGCTCGCGTTGCATTGGCAGCGCGGCGGCTGAACCTGTGTGAATGGGCAGTTTGCCGAACAATGGGGTAAACTGCCGGGTCTTCAAACCTATAACGACTCGCCTGATGCCCACGACGTTTCAAGAGATCCCCCGCGAACGCCCGGCCACTCCGCTGCTGGACCGCGCCGACACGCCTGCCGGCCTGCGCCGGCTGGCCGAAGCCGACCTGGAGAACCTGGCCGACGAGTTGCGCCAGGAGTTGCTCTATACCGTAGGCCAGACCGGCGGGCACTTTGGTGCCGGCCTCGGTGTGATCGAACTGACCGTAGCCCTGCACTACGTGTTCGATACCCCCGATGATCGTCTGGTCTGGGACGTCGGCCATCAGGCCTATCCGCACAAGATCCTCACCGGCCGTCGCCAGCGCATGCTCAGCCTGCGCCAGAAGGACGGCATCGCCGCCTTCCCGCGTCGCGCCGAGAGCGAGTACGACACCTTTGGCGTCGGCCATTCCAGTACCTCGATCAGCGCTGCGCTGGGCATGGCCATCGCCGCCCGCCTGCAAAACAGCGCGCGCAAGTCGATTGCGGTGATCGGTGACGGCGCACTGACCGCCGGCATGGCCTTCGAGGCGTTGAACCACGCCCAGGAAGTCAACGCCGACATGCTGGTGATCCTCAACGACAACGACATGTCGATCTCGCGTAACGTCGGTGGCTTGTCCAACTACCTGGCCAAGATCCTCTCCAGCCGCACCTATGCGAGCATGCGCGAAGGCAGCAAGAAGGTCCTCTCGCGCCTGCCCGGCGCCTGGGAAATCGCCCGCCGTACCGAAGAGTACGCCAAGGGCATGCTGGTTCCTGGCACCCTGTTCGAAGAGCTAGGCTGGAACTACATCGGCCCGATCGATGGCCACGACCTGCCGACCCTGATCGCCACCTTGCGCAACATGCGTGACCTCAAGGGCCCGCAGTTCCTGCACGTGGTGACCAAGAAGGGCAAGGGTTTCGCCCCGGCCGAGGTCGACCCGATCGTCTATCACGCCATCACCAAGCTCGAACCCGCCGACAAGCCAGTGGTGCCGCAGCAAGCCAGCGGGCCGAAGTACTCGGCAGTGTTCGGCCAGTGGCTGTGCGACATGGCAGCTGCCGACCAGCGACTGGTGGGTATCACCCCGGCGATGAAAGAAGGCTCCGACCTGGTTGCGTTCAGCGAGCGTTACCCCGAGCGCTATTTCGACGTAGCTATCGCCGAACAGCACGCGGTGACGCTGGCTGCCGGTATGGCCTGTGAAGGCGCCAAGCCGGTGGTGGCGATCTACTCGACGTTCCTCCAGCGTGGCTACGATCAGCTGATTCACGATGTGGCCGTGCAAAACCTCGATGTGTTGTTCGCCATCGACCGCGCCGGCTTGGTTGGCGAAGACGGCCCGACCCACGCTGGCGCTTACGACCTGTCGTACCTGCGCTGCATCCCCGGCATGCTGGTGATGACCCCGAGCGACGAGAACGAGCTGCGCAAGATGCTCAGCACCGGCTACCGTTATAACGGCCCGGCTGCCGTGCGTTACCCACGCGGGACCGGCCCGAACACGCCGATCAGTGCCGACCTCGAGCCCATCGAGATCGGTAAAGGCGTGGTTCGCCGCCAGGGCAAAAGCGTGGCCATGCTGGTGTTCGGCGTGCAACTGAGCGAAGCCCTGCAAGTGGCTGAAAAGCTCGATGCGACCGTGGTCGACATGCGTTTCGTCAAACCACTGGACGAGGCCCTGGTGCTGGAACTGGCGGCTAACCACGAGCTGCTGGTGACCATCGAAGAAAACGCCATCATGGGCGGCGCTGGCGCTGCGGTTGGCGAATTCCTCAGCCGCGAAGCGGTGCTCAAGCAATTGCTGCACCTGGGGCTGCCAGATACCTACGTCGAGCACGCTAAACCTGCGCAGATGCTGGCTGAATGTGGGCTGGACGCGGCTGGCATCGAAGCTTCGGTGAGGGCCCGGATGACCAAGCTCGGCTTGTGATTGTTGGGGCCGCTTTGCGGCCCCAAGCGCCGTACGGAACCGTCATGAAACTCGCAACCCTGGCCACCCTCCTCTCCCTCCCCAGCACCCTGCTCGCCGCCGAACCCAGCCGCGATGACGCCCTGAAGCTGCCAGACGTACTGATCAGCGCCAGCCGCCAGGTCGAATCGCGCACCAGCACCGCCGCCGCCAATACCGTGTTCACCCGCAGCGACATCGACCGCCTGCAACCCTCCAGCGTGACTGATCTGCTGACCCGCGTGCCCGGGGTGCAGGCTGCCCCCTCCGGCGGACGCGGCAGTCTGCCCGGGATATTCATCCGCGGCACCAAGGCCGCCCAGAGCCTGGTACTGGTCGACGGCGTGCGCATTGCCAATGCCACCTCCGGCGACAGCGGCCTACAGTTTCTCGACATCGATCAGATCGAGCGCATCGAAGTGCTGCGCGGCTCGCGTTCCGCGGTGTACGGCAGCGATGCCATCGGCGGAGTGATTCAGATCTTCACCCGGCGCAGCGGCGGCCCCGGCCTGCAGCCACGCCTGCGCGTTGCGGCCGGCAGCAACCAGACCTGGCAGCGCAGCCTGGGCTTGTCTGGCGGCAGCGACGCGACCCGCTTCAACCTCGGTGCCAGCCTCGACGAAACCGCCGGCATCGACTCGACCGGGCCGTCGCTGGCCAGCGATGGCGACCATGATGCCTACCGCAACCGTTCGCTCAACCTGAGCCTCAGCCACACGTTCAACGAGCGCTTCGAGGCGGGCCTGAACCTGCTCGACAGCCGAGGCCGCAGTGAATACGACAGCCCGTTCGGCCGTTATGACTTCGCCAGCGGCCAGACCTTCGGCCAGCAGCCCTACACCGACTTCAACGTCAGCAGCCTGGGCAGCTATTTCGATGCACAGCTGAGCGATGTTTGGCATTCGCGCCTTGAGCTGGCACACAGCGAGAACCGAGACGACAAACGCGACAAGTTCAGTGACGAGCGCTTTGTCTTCAACACCTACCGCGACCAACTGACCTGGCAGAACGACCTGACCCTGAGCGAGCAGCACGCGCTGCTGCTGGGTGGTGACTGGTATCAGGACCGCGTGCACGCCAACACCGAGCTGGATCAGGACAGCCGCTGGAACCGTGCCGCATTTGTGCAGCATCGCTATCAGGGTGAGCACTTCTCCAGCGAGCTTGGCGTGCGCCGTGATCAGAACCAGCAGTTCGGCGGCCAGACCACCTGGAGCGCCAGCCTGACGTTACCGGTCAATCAGGCCAACGATGTGCTGCTGTCATACAGCGAAGGCTTCCGTGCGCCGACCTTCAATGACCTGTATTACCCGTCGTTCAGCAATCCCGACCTCAAGCCTGAGCATTCCAAGACCGTCGAGCTGCAGTGGCGCAGCCAGCTCGGCAGCGACAGCCAGCTGGAGGCGTCGCTGTACCGCACCGAATTGAGCGATGCGATCATCTTTGGCCAGGGCTCGATCCCGCGCAACGTTGCCAGCGCGCGGATCAACGGTGGCGAGCTCGCCCTCCGCCAGACGTGGGCTGAATGGCACAGCCAACTTGGCCTGGCCATGATCGACCCGCGTGACCGCGACAGCGGGCACACCCTCGCCCGCCGCGCGCGCCGCACGCTGAGCCTGGATCTGGACCGCCAGTTCGAGCGCTTCGGCGTGGGCGCCAGCTGGCAAGCCGTCAGCAGCAGCTTTGATGACGAAGCCAACCGCAACAGATTGGCCGGCTATGGCTTGCTCGGCCTGCGCAGTAGCTGGGCCGCGAGTGATGAACTAAAGCTGGAGCTGAAGCTGGATAACCTGTTCGACAAAGGCTACAGCCGCGCGCTCTACAGCTACGACAACAGCGCCTACGCCTACCGCGAAGAAGGCCGCCGCTGGCTGTTCAGCGTGACCTGGACGCCGGCACTGTAGCGTCGAGCAAGGCGCACAGCTTGGCGGTAGCTTCAATCATCTGCCCGCTTGGGCGCTCCAAACCGTTGTCCGGCAGCACCAGCAGGTGACCGCCAGCCGTGGCCTTGAGCTGCGGCCAGGCCCGCCAGCTCGCCAGCTGGGCCTGGTCGCCCGCGACAATCACATCCGGGTTACGCGCCAGCACCGCCTCCACACTCACCAGCGGCGCCGGCTGCGGCAGGTCGGCGAACACGTTGCGCGCGCCACATACACTCAGCGCATCGCTGACGATCTGCTTGCCGCCCAAGGTATACAGCGGCTTGTCCCAGACCTGATAGAACACCGTCAGCGGCTGCTCGCGATGGTAGCGTTGCCGCAGCTCTTGCAGGCGCTGGCGCAAGCCATCCGCGTAGCGCTGGCCCTGTTCGGCCCGACCGACACGGATGGCGATGGCTTCGATGTGGATGAGCAACTGCTCGAGCGTGGTTACTTCGCCATCGTAGCTGGCAATGCCCAGCCGGCGCAGTTGCTCGCGCTGAGCGGGGGCAACGGCGCCGGGCCACAACAGCAGCAAGTCCGGCCGCAGGCTGAGCAGGCGCTCCATGTCCAGCTGGCCCTGGCGACCCACCGACGGCAGATGACGCAGCGCCGCTGGCCGCTCGCCGCCGTCGAGCACGCCCACCAGCAGGTCATCGGCGTGCAGTTCGAGCATGATTTCGCTCATCGACGGTGCCAGGCTGACCACCCGCAGTGGCTCGGCGGCAACGGTGCTGCCGAGCATCAGCAGCAGGCAGCAGAGCAGTCGCATCAACCCAGCTGACGCGGGATGCGATAGAGGTACAGGATCACCACGGTGGACAAAGCCAGCAGCACCTGGGGCACTGCCTCCAGCCCGACCAGCACCGACAGTGCGGCGACCCAGGCGGGGATGCAGGCGTACAGCATGGCCAGGCGGCGTACCCGCGCCAGCTCGATCCAGGCCGCGGGCTCTTCGACGCCGCCGAGCACCTTGCTGGTGTGGATCAACGCGCGCTTGTACGCGGCAAACCGCGCAAGGCTGAGAAACATGGTCGCGGCACCAGCAATGAACAACGGCATCGCCAGCACCGGGATCAGGCCGTCACCGCCGCCAAACGCCCAGGCCATGATCGGCAGCGGCAGCAAGCCCAGCGCCAGGTACTGCCACCAGGTCAGGGCCAACCGTCGCTTGACCTCGCTGCGGGTCACGCCTGTGGCACCTCGCCCTGGTGCTCGGTGCCCATCATGTGGCCGAGCTTGCCAGCCTTGGTCGCCAGGTAGTGGCTGTTGTGCGGGTTGTGACCGGTGTGCAGCGGCACGCGCTCGGCAACGTTGATGGCCATGGCGGTCAGCGCCTTGACCTTGCGCGGGTTGTTGGTCATCAGGCGCAGCGACTTCACGCCCAGGTGCTCGAGCATCGGCAGGCACATGGCATAGTCGCGCTGGTCGGCGGCAAAGCCCAGGCGCTCGTTGGCCTCGACCGTGTCGGCGCCGCCATCCTGCAGTTCGTAGGCGCGAATCTTGTTCAACAGGCCGATACCGCGGCCTTCCTGACGCAGGTACAACAGCACGCCGCGGCCTTCGCGGGCAATCGCCTGCAGCGCAGCTTCAAGCTGCGAACCGCAGTCGCAACGCTGGCTGAACAGCGCATCCCCAGTCAAGCACTCGGAGTGCAGACGCCCGAGCACCGGCTCACCATCAGCGATATCACCCAGGCTGAGCACGACGTGCTCGCGGCCCGTGGCTTCGTCAAGAAAGCCATGCATGGTGAAGGTCGCAAAAGGAGTCGGAAGTTTCGAGGCGGCAACAAAGACGACGGGCACGTTGTGCTCCTGATTAGTAACTTGGAATTTCACGTGGGCCGATTGTATCAGCAGGCTGACGAGCGTGCGCACGGTGAATACCGTCAGTTAAGATCGAAAGGTTCGATGCTTAGCGAGGATATGCTCAGCGAGGCTGGCTGTCGGCAGTGAACGGATAGGGCTGCTTCCACTTCTTGAAGACCGCTTCCAGCTCGCCGCTGCGCACCAGTTGCTGCATGCGCTGGTCAAACAGCTCACTCAGCGCCTTGCCTTGCTCATTGCGAGCAAAGGCAAGATAGAGCGGCAATTCTGCAACATGAGTGCGGCGAAAGCTTTCCGGCTTGGGCGCCTGGGCCTGGACGTACTCGACTTCTGTGAGTGAATCGACATAGAAGTCGACCCGGTTATGCTCGAGCATCGGCAGAATCCCTTCGCGGCGCTGGATTTCCCTGAACTTATGAACATTCGGCAAGTAACTGCCGTAATCGTAGCCGCGCACCCAGGCCAGGCGATAGTCGCCGATATTGGCGGGGGTCGGCACTGGCTTGCTGGTCAGACCCAGCGCATAGATATGATCGACATCGAAGTGCCAGCGCGGGTAGAGGTTGTCGTCGCTCTCCTGCTTGTAGGAGCCAACCCAGGCATCCGCCTCGCCACGTTTGACCAGGCCAATGGCACGGCTGTAGGGCGCGCTCTGGATGGACACCTTGACCCCGGCGGGCTCGAACACCTGGCGCAACACATCCCACGCCAGACCTGTGCCGTCGGCGTTGGTGTAGTCGAGCCAGTCTTCACTGACCAGATGGATCTGGCCCAACTGAGGCTTGTCGCTGGCGTTGGCAACAGCGCCGCCAAGCAGCATCAGCAACAGCAGCACCGCCGTCCGTAAACCCATCTGCCACTCCCGTATCAGGCGACTGCCCAGACCAGAACCTGCATGCTCAGCCAGGCGAAGACGCCGGCGAGGATATCGTCAAGCATGATCCCGAACCCGCCATGCACGTGTTTGTCGATCCAGCGAATCGGCCACGGCTTGAGGATGTCGAAGAAGCGGAACATGAGGAACCCGGCCAGCAACCACTGCCAGCCCTCCGGCACCAGCCAGAGGGTGATCCACATGCCGACCATTTCGTCCCAGACAATGCCTTCATGGTCGTGAACGCGCAAGTCGGTGGCGACCTTGCCGCACAGCCAGAAGCCGAACAGCATGGTCACGCCCAGCAGTAGCCAGTAGCCCCAGTCGGGCAACATCTGCCACAGCGGAATGAACGGCAGCGCTACCAGCGAGCCCCAGGTGCCGGGGGCCTTGGGCAAAGTGCCGGAACCGAAGCCAAAGGCGATGAAGTGCCACGGGTTGCGCCAGACCGAAGGCGGAACGAACTCCGCAGGCACCTGATTGGGGTGGTCGGTCACGGTGTCTCCCTAAAATGTTGATAGCCGCATTGTCGCGGGGTGATGTCCTGGCCGTGTTCGTCGCGTAAAACCACGCCTTCGCCAGCCACTGCCCGGCCGATGACATGCACCGCCAGGCCAGCGTCACGCAGCGCGGGCAGGTGCTGCGCGGGCAAGGTGAACACCAGGACATAATCGTCGCCACCGGTCAGCGCCGCCTGGCGGGCTGCCGCTGGCCCTGAAAAAGCCACTAGAGCAGGTGACACTGGCACCTGGGCCAGGTTCACCTCGAGCGCCAGCCGGGACGCCTTGGCGATATGGCCGCAGTCGGCCAACAAGCCATCGGAGATATCCAGCGCCGCGGTGGCCTTGCCGCGCAAAGCGCGGCCCAGGGCAAACTGCGGCGAAGGCGACCAGTACTGTGCCAGCAGCGGCGCACTGATCTCGGCCGCCGCTTCGCGCTCGCCCAGCACCAACGGCAAGGCGCCAGCGGCATTGCCCAGCTCGCCGCCCACACAGAGCAAGTCACCCACCTGCGCGCCCGAACGCAGCAGGGCCTGCCCGGCCGGAACCCGGCCAAACACAGTCATGGTGATACTCAGTGGGCCGCGGGTGGTGTCGCCGCCAATCAGGCTCAGGCGGCACTGCCGCGCCATGCGATCGAGGCCTTCGGCATACGCCTTGAGCCACTGTTCGCTGACCTCGGGCAAGGTCAGCGCCAGGGTAAAGCCGACGGGCGTGGCGCCCATGGCTGCCAGGTCACTGGCTGCTACGGCCAGCGAGCGCTGGCCCAGTAGCGAGGGGTCGCAGGCGTGCGGAAAATGCACGCCGGCGACCAAGGTATCGGTAGACACTGCCAGCTGCGCGGCAGCCGGCAGGTCAAGCAGGGCACAGTCGTCGCCGATCCCCAACGCAACACCTGCGCCGCCCTGCGCACAGGGCGCGGCGGCGAAGTAATGACGGATCAGCTCGAACTCACCCATGGCTGGTCAGCGCCGCAATCAGCGCTTGAACGCCTTGACTTCCGCTTCACGGACCTGCGGCGCCAGCTTGTCGAGTACACCGTTGACGAACTTGTGGCCGTCGGTGGCGCCGAAGATCTTGGCCAGCTCGACGCCTTCGTTGATCACGACCCGGTAAGGCACGTCAACGCGCATCAGGAACTCCCAGGTGGACAGGCGCAGAACCGCCAGTTCAACCGGGTCGAGCTCTTCCAGCGGGGTGTCCAGGCAAGGCTTGAGCGCGGCATCGATGTCGTCTTTCTTCGCCGGAACCCCGTGCAGGATCTCGCGGAAATAAGCGCCGTCGATGTCGGAGAAATCGTTGTCGACGCGGAACTGCGCCTCGATTTCGTTCAGCGATTGCTTGGCCATGTGCCACTGATACAGCGCCTGGGTCGCGAGCTTGCGTGCTTCGCGACGCTTGGCGCTTTTCGATGGTTTGCCAGCATCCGCAGGTTTTGGATCGCGCGGGTTGAAACGATCGCTTTCGTCGCTAATCACTTGGCCTCCAACTGCGCCAGCAGGCTGACCATTTCCAAGGCGGACAGGGCAGCTTCAGCGCCTTTGTTGCCGGCTTTGGTGCCGGAACGTTCGATGGCCTGCTCGATCGAGTCGACGGTCAGTACGCCGAACGCGACTGGCACACCGAACTCCATCGACACCTGGGCCAGGCCCTTGGTGCATTCGCCCGCAACGTATTCGAAGTGCGGAGTACCACCACGGATCACGGCGCCCAGGGCGATGATCGCGTCGTAAGCGCCTTGCTGGGCGACTTTCTGTGCAACCAGCGGGATTTCGAAGGCGCCAGGAGCACGGATGATGGTGATGTCGCTTTCGCTGACGCCATGGCGTACCAGCGCATCAACGGCACCGCTCACCAGGCTTTCGACGACGAAGCTGTTGAAACGGCCAACCACCAAAGCATAGCGACCTTTGGGGGCGATGAAGGTACCTTCGATGGTCTTCAGGGTCATTGCGGTGTTCTCATTTTAAAGAGCGAGGCCGCCCTAGGCGGCCTGCAGGAGGGTTTGGACACGAGCGCCAGGGCGATTGGCGCGCCTGTGTCATTCAGAGGGCACGTATTCTACAACTTCCAGATCGAATCCGGATATCGCATTGAACTTCATCGGCGAGCTCATCAGGCGCATCTTGCGCACACCTAGGTCACGCAGGATCTGCGAACCGGCGCCGACCGTGCTGTAGGTGCTCGGCGTCTTGACCTGGGTTTCGCCGGCGCTTTCGCGGATATGCGCCAGCACCACGTCGCCATCGAGCGGGTGACCGAGCAGCAGCACCACGCCGCTGCCAGCCTCGGCCACGGCGCTCATGGCGGCGCGCAGGCTCCAGCGGCCGGGCTGTTTGACCATCAAAAGGTCGCGTAGCGGGTCCATGTTGTGCACTCGCACCAGGGTCGGTTCTTCGGCGCAGATCTTGCCCAGGGTCAGTGCCATGTGCACATCGCCTTCGACCGAATCACGGTAGGTGACGAGGTTGAACTGGCCCAGTTCGCTGTCCAGTGGCTGCTCGGTGACCCGCTGAACGGTACGTTCGTGGATCATGCGATAGTGGATCAGGTCGGCGATGGTGCCGATCTTCAGGCCGTGCTCGGCGGCGAACACTTCCAGCTCGGCGCGACGCGACATGGTGCCGTCGTCGTTCATCACTTCGCAGATCACCCCGCTCGGCTCGAACCCGGCCATGCGCGCCAGGTCACAGGCCGCTTCGGTGTGGCCGGCGCGGGCCAGGGTGCCGCCAGGCTGGGCCATCAGCGGGAAGATATGGCCAGGGCTGACGATATCGTCGGCCTTGGCATCCTTGGCTGCCGCGGCCTGCACGGTGCGCGCACGGTCGGCTGCGGAGATCCCGGTGGTGACGCCTTCGGCGGCTTCGATCGAGACGGTGAACTTGGTGCCGAAGCCCGAGCCATTGCGTGGCGCCATCAGCGGCAGCTTGAGGGTTTCGCAGCGCTCGCGGCTCATCGGCATGCAGATCAGGCCACGGGCGTGCTTGGCCATGAAGTTGATGTGCTCGGGCTGGCAGCACTCCGCGGCCATGATGATGTCGCCTTCGTTCTCGCGGTCTTCGTCATCCATGAGGATGACCATCTTGCCTTGGCGGATGTCTTCGACCAGCTCTTCAATACTGTTGAGCGCCACGCGGCACCCCCTTCTCGATCAGGATTTCAGGTAGCCGTTGGCGGCCAGGAAGCTTTCGGTGATGCTACTGCCCTTGCTCGGTTCAGCAGCCTTGTCACCCAGCAGCAGACGCTCCAGGTAACGGGCCAGCAGGTCGACCTCAAGGTTCACCCGACGCCCGCTGCGGTAGTCGGCCATGATGGTTTCGGACAGGGTATGCGGCACGATGGTCAGCTCGAATTCGGCGCCATCGACCTCATTGACCGTCAGGCTGGTGCCGTCGACGGTGATCGAGCCCTTGTGGGCAATGTACTTGGCCAGCTCCTTGGGTGCGCGCACGCGGAACTGGATCGCACGAGCGTTATCGCTGCGCGAGATGATTTCGCCGACGCCGTCGACATGGCCGCTGACCAGGTGACCGCCCAGGCGGGTGGTCGGGGTCAGGGCTTTTTCCAGGTTGACCGGGCTGCCGCTTTTCAAATCATTGAACGCGGTGCAGTCGAGGGTTTCGCGGCTGACGTCAGCCCAGAAGCCGTCGCCAGGCAGTTCCACCGCAGTCAGGCAGACGCCATTGACGGCAATGCTGTCGCCCAGTTTGACGTCACCCAGGTCGAGCTTGCCGGTCTGGACGTAGACGCGCACGTCGCCGCCCTTGGGGGTCAAGCTGCGGATGGTGCCGATCGATTCGATGATGCCGGTGAACATTGGGTTCTCCTCGGAAACTGGGCGGCGTTGGGCCAGCCGGGCATTATACGCCGGTGGCCGGCTGGGGGATGGCTGTGACTCGCCAGTCATCGCCCACCGCGCGCATTTCGGTGATTTTCAGTCGCGGCGCTTCGCTCATCTTCGCCAGCGGCCAGTCCAGCAGTGGCCGGGCCTGGGAGCCGAGGAAGGTGCCGGCGACAAATAATTGGTATTCGTCGATCAAACCGAGCTGGGCAAACGCGCCGACCAGGCCAGCGCCCGCCTCCAGCAGAATCTCGTTGACCCCGCGCGCCGCCAGGGCGCTGAGCAGGGCGGGCAGATCCACCCGGCCATCGGCGCCGGGCAACTGCAGCAGCTCATGGCCGGCCTCGGCGTAGCGTGGGTCAGCGGCAGCGCCGGTGACCACCAGTACCGGCCCGGCCTGGAACAAAGGCGCAGTCAGCGGCAGGCGCAGGCGGCTGTCGATCAGTACCCGCAGCGGTGGCCGCGACAAGGCCAGGGCGGTGGTATCAGGGTCCAGGCCCAGCTCGCCGCCGCGCACGGTCATCCGCGCATTGTCGGCCAGCACGCTGCTGGCGCTGGTCAGCACCACGCTGGAACGCGCGCGCAAGCGTTGCACCGCTGCACGGGCAGCCGGGCCAGTAATCCACTGGCTTTCACCACTGGCCATGGCGGTGCGCCCGTCCAGGCTCATCGCCAGCTTGGCGCGGACGAACGGCAGGCCATGCTCCATGCGCTTCAGGAAGCCGGGATTGAGCGCGCGCGCTTCTTGCTCGAGCACGCCACTGGCAACTTCGATACCGGCCTCGGCCAGGCGCCGCAGGCCTTGCCCGGCAACTTGCGGGTTAGGGTCCTGCATGGCTGCGACCACCCGGGATACGCCCGCATTGACCAGCGCTTCGGCACACGGCGGGGTGCGCCCGTGGTGGCTGCACGGTTCAAGGGTGACATAGGCGCAGGCGCCCTCGGCGCGCTCGCCGGCTTGGCGCAGGGCATGCACTTCGGCGTGCGGCTCGCCGGCGCGCACATGCCAGCCCTCGCCGACCACCTCGCCATCACGCACGATGACGCAGCCAACGCGCGGATTGGGATGGGTGCTGTACTGGCCTTTGCGGGCCAGTTGCACGGCCAGGGCCATGTAGTGGGCGTCGAGAATTGCGGTCGGGCTGGGCATGCTTACTCTTTGCCCGGCTGGCGCGCCAGGCGGTCGATTTCTTCGCGGAATTCGTCAAGGTCCTGGAAACGCCGGTAGACCGAGGCAAACCGAATGTAGGCGACTTCGTCGAGTTGACGCAGCGCCTCCATGACCAGCTCACCGACCACCAGCGACTTGACCTCGCGCTCGCCGGTGGCGCGCAGCTTGTGCTTGATCTGCGCCAGCGCCGCTTCCAGGCGCTCGACGCTGACCGGGCGCTTTTCCAGCGCGCGCTGCATGCCGGCTCTCAGCTTGTCTTCGTCGAATGGCTGGCGGGTGCCGTCTTGCTTGATCAGCCGCGGCAGTACCAGTTCGGCGGTTTCGAAGGTGGTGAAACGCTCGCCGCAGGCGACGCATTCGCGCCGGCGACGCACTTGTTCGCCCTCGGCGACCAGGCGCGAATCGATGACCTTGGTGTCGTTGGCACCGCAAAAGGGACAGTGCATGGTGGCAGGCAACAAAAAAAGGGAGGGCCATGGTAGCGCATCCGACTGGCAAGACAAGCCAAAGGGGTTACCATCCACTCAAATCTGCCCCTGAAGGACTTCTCCATGCACTTTCGAGCGCTCGTCGTGCTCTGCCTCGCTGGCCTGATGACGGCCTGCAGCAGCGATAAACCTAAAAACGAACCGGTGCCCGCAACGCCGGCGCCGAAAACGGTGAAAAAGGCCCCGGCGCTCGGCCCGCTGCCGGCTTATCAACGGGAAATCAGCGGCAGCCTGCAAGACGTGCCAGCGGGTACCGAGGTCGAGCTGGCATTGCTGGTGATCGACGAACGTGATCGCCCGCAGCGGCTGCTGGCCAGCAGCACCCTGACCGGTACCGGTCAGGACCTGCCCTACCAACTGCGCTTCAACCCAGAAGCATTCCCGGCTGGTGCCCGCGTCGAGTTGCGCGGTCGCGCCAGCCGCTCGGGTCAGTTGATCATGCACCTGCCGCCACAGCGCATCGTCCAGGCCACGAGCCAGGCCACCGGCCCGCTGCGCTTCGAGAAAGCCCCGTAAATGGCGCCAATGCAGTTGCAGCATGCGCTCAGCGGCCTGATCGGCGAAGCACAGCTGGTTGCCACTGCGCTGCCGGAGTGCGCGCTGAAACTGTGGCTGCTCGGCGCCGACAACATGCACCGCGCATTCACCCGCGAAGAGACCCAGCGCATTCTCGATGAGCCGCCGTACTGGAGCTTCTGCTGGGCCAGCGGCCTGGCCATGGCCCGCTACCTGGCGGCCAATCCACAGTGGGTCGAGGGCAAGCGCGTGCTCGACTTTGGCGCCGGTTCGGGCATTGCCGGGATCGCGGCAGCGCGGGCGGGTGCTGTCGAGGTGGTTGCCTGCGACCTTGATCCGCTGGCCTTGGCTGCGTGCCAAGCCAATGCTGCGCTGAACCAGGTCGAGCTCGGTTACAGCAGTGATTTTTTTGCCGAGGCCGACCGCTTCGATCTGATTCTGGTGGCTGATGTGTTGTACGACCCGGCCAACCTGCCGTTGCTCGATGGTTTTCTCAGCCGTGGCCGCCAGGTGCTGGTGGCCGACTCGCGGGTGCGCAATTTCAGCCACCCGCTGTACCGTCAGTTGGACGTGCTCGAAGGCTTGACCCTGCCCGACCTGGCCGAACCGCACGAATTCCGCCGGGTCAGCCTGTACCACGCCAGCCGCGAGCCTTTATAGTGGCGTCATTCAGAGATTTGCGAGAGTTGCGATGAGCCAAGCCCCCGATACCAACGCCCTGCCGTACATTTTCGATGCTACCGACGCCAACTTTCAGCAGTTGGTCATCGAGAACTCCTTCCACAAACCGGTGCTGGTGGATTTCTGGGCCGAGTGGTGTGCGCCATGCAAGGCGCTGATGCCGTTGCTGGCCAAGATAGCCGAGGGTTATCAGGGCGAGCTGTTGCTGGCCAAGATCAACTGCGACGTCGAGCAGCAGGTGGTTGCCCAGTTCGGTATCCGCAGCCTGCCAACCGTGGTGCTGTTCAAGGACGGCCAACCGGTCGACGGCTTTGCCGGTGCGCAGCCCGAATCGGCGATTCGTGCCCTGCTCGAGCCGCACGTGCAGATGCCTGCCGCGCCGACTGCCTCGCCACTGGAAGAAGCCAAGGCGCTGTTTGCCGAAAGCCGCTTTGCCGAGGCCGAAGCGACCCTCAAGCTGTTGCTGGGCGAAGACAACAGCAATGCCGAGGCGTTGATCCTGTACGGCCGTTGCCTGGCCGAGCGTGGTGACCTGAGTGAAGCTGAAGCCGTGCTGGGTGCGGTCAAGAGCGATGAGCACAAGGCAGCGTTGGCCGGCGCCAAGGCGCAGTTGACCTTCTTGCGCCAGGCCGCCAGCCTGCCGGAAGCCGCCGAGTTGAAGAGCCGTCTGGCGCAGAACCCTGAGGACGACGAAGCCGCTTATCAGCTGTGCATTCAGCAGTTGGCGCGCCAGCAGTACGAAGCGGCGCTGGATGGGTTGATGAAACTGTTCCAGCGTAATCGCGGCTACGAAAGCGGCCTGCCGCACAAGGCGCTGCTGCAGGTGTTCGAGCTGCTTGGCAATGAGCATCCGCTGGTCACCGCGTACCGGCGCAAGCTGTTTGCCTTGATGTATTGATCTGCGTTGCATAAATCATGGGGCTGCTTTGCAGCCCTTTCGCGACACAAGGCCGCTCCTACAGGCGACCGAGTCCTGTAGGAGCGGCCTTGTGTCGCGAAAGGCCAGCGCAGCTGGCCCAGCGATGCATGCGATGCCGCCAAACTCGCGGCCTGGCTCAACTCAACCCAGCCAGTAATAGACCGGTGCATCCCCCGCACTTTCCACTTTCACTTCTGCACTGTGACGCAAGCGCACCAGCAGCCGCTTGCCCGCCGCCGTGCTGCCGGTCAACTGCTCCAGTTGCTCAAGTAATTCTGGCCCAGTCATCTGTCCGGCCACGCGCAAGGCTTCGCGCGCAGCTTGCCACTGGTCATCGGTCTGCCGCACCGCCGGTGCCGGCGTGGCCTTTTCCGCCGGCGCAGCCAACTCCACCTGATGCCCAAGCTGCGCCCATTCCGCCGGCTCCAGCTCGATGGTCAGGTCCACCGGCCATTCGCCGATCGTTCCTCGTATTCTCACGCTGACTTCCTCGATCACGATTGCATGGCGCCCATGCTCCCACGACATGAAACCTTCGCCAAGCGGCTGGCATTCGCTAGAAAAATTGTTATAACATTACTAAATCATTTGCCCTGCTCTCTGGAGTTGTTCATGCGCCGTCTGTTGCTTGCACTGCCCTTCGCCCTGCTGCCCCTGGCCGTGGCGCATGCCCACGATGAGCATGACCACGATCACGACCACACCGCGCTGGGCGCCCATGAACACGGCGTGGCCAAACTCGACGTAGTGCTGGATGGCAAGACCCTCGAGCTTGGCCTGGACAGCCCGGCGATGAACCTGGTGGGCTTTGAACACGCCGCCAGCAGCGATGCCGACAAGGCCAAGGTAGCCAGCGTACGCCAGCAACTGGAGCAGCCGCTGCAGCTGTTGGGTCTGGCCAAGGACGCTGGCTGCAGCATCGACGCGCAGGAGCTGCAAAGCCCGCTGTTCGACGCACCAGCAGCCGCTGCCGGCAAAACCGAGAAACACGCCCACAGCGATATCGAAGCGCACTATCAGTTCACCTGCAGCAACCCGGGCAAACTCGCCAGCATCGACCTCGCGCCGCTGTTCAAGGCTTACCCGGCGATGCAGAAGATCAACGTGCAGTTGATCGGCCCTAATGGCCAAAAAGGCCTTGAAGCAACGCCGACCACCGCGACGGTCGCGTTCTGAATGAGCCAGGCGTTGATCGAACTGCGTGATCTGCTGTTCGCCTGGCCCGGCCAGGCGCCGCTGCTGGATATCCCGCAGTTTCGCCTGGAAGCGGGCGAAGCGCTGTTTCTCAAGGGCCCCAGCGGCAGCGGCAAGACCACCCTGCTCGGCCTGCTCGGCGGTGTGAACCTGCCGGCGCAGGGCAGCGTGCGCCTGCTCGGTCAGACCTTGGCCGAGCTGGGCCAGGGCGCGCGCGATCGCTTCCGTGTCGATCACACCGGCTACATTTTTCAGCAGTTCAACCTGCTGCCGTTTCTGTCGGTGCGGGAAAACGTCGAACTGCCTTGTCGTTTTTCTGCCAGCCGCGCCAAGCGTGCCCGCCAGCGCCATGGCAGCGTCGATCAGGCCGCCACGCAACTGCTCGCACACCTGGGCCTGGCTGACCCGGCAATGCTCGCGCGGCGCGCCGATAGCCTGTCGATCGGCCAGCAGCAACGAGTAGCCGCGGCCCGGGCGCTGATCGGCCAGCCGGAGCTGGTGATCGCCGACGAGCCAACCTCGGCGCTCGATGCTGACACCCGCGAAGCCTTTATCCGGCTGCTGTTCGATGAATGCCGCGCTGCCGGCTCCAGCCTGTTGTTCGTCAGCCACGACCAGAGCCTAGCGCCGCTGTTCGATCGACACCTGTCACTGGCCGAACTCAATCGCGCCGCCGCGCCCCGGGAGGCCTGATGTACCTGCTCCGCCTTGCTCTGGCCAGCCTCGCCAACCGGCGCTTCACGGCCTTTCTTACCGCCTTCGCGATTGCCCTGTCGGTCTGCCTGCTGTTGGCCGTGGAACGGGTCCGCACCGAAGCCCGCGCCAGCTTTGCCAGCACCATCAGTGGCACCGACCTGATCGTCGGCGCCCGCTCGGGCTCGGTCAACCTGCTGCTGTACTCGGTGTTTCGCATCGGCAATGCCACCAACAACATCCACTGGGACAGTTATCAGCACTACGCCGGCGACCCGCGGGTGAAGTGGGCGATCCCGATTTCGCTGGGCGACTCGCATCGCGGCTATCGGGTGATGGGCACCAGTACCGACTACTTCAGCCACTACCAGTACGGCCGTCGCCAGCACCTGGAACTCAGCCAAGGCCGGCCGTTTGCCGATAACCCGTTCGACGTGGTGCTCGGCGCTGAAGTCGCCGAGGCACTGCACTACAAACTCGGCGACAAGCTGGTGCTGGCCCATGGCGTAGCGGCGATCAGCCTGGTCAAGCACGATGACAAGCCGTTCACTGTGGTCGGCGTGCTCAAGCGCACCGGCACCCCGGTTGACCGCACCCTGCACATCAGCCTGGCCGGCATGGAGGCCATTCACGTCGACTGGCACAACGGCGTACCGGCTCGCGGCGCCGGCCGCATCAGTGCCGAGCAAGCGCGCGGCATGGACCTGCAACCGACTGCGATCACCGCCTTTATGCTTGGCCTGAACAACAAGATCGCCACTTTCAGCGTGCAGCGCGAGATCAATCAGTACGTCAACGAGCCGTTGCTGGCGATTCTCCCGGGTGTGGCCCTGCAGGAGCTGTGGAGCCTGATGGGTACCGCCGAGCAAGCCCTGTTCGTGGTGTCGTTGTTTGTCGTGCTGACCGGCTTGATCGGCATGCTCACGGCGATTCTGACCAGCCTCAACGAGCGCCGCCGGGAGATGGCCATTCTGCGCTCCGTGGGTGCTCGGCCCTGGCATATCGCCGGCCTGCTGGTCCTCGAGGCGCTGGCGTTGGCGGTAGCCGGTATCGTCGCCGGGCTTGGCCTGCTGTATGCCGGCATCGCTCTGGCTCAGGGCTACGTGCAGGCCAACTATGGCTTGTACCTGCCACTGGCCTGGCCGAGTAGCCATGAATGGACGCTACTGGCTATCATCCTCGGCGCAGCGTTGCTGATGGGCAGCGTGCCGGCCTGGCGTGCCTATCGGCAGTCATTGGCTGATGGCCTGTCGATTCATTTGTGAGTGATTACCATGCGTCTGCCCCGCCTTCGCGCTCAGTTCCCGCGCTGCCTCATGCTACTGGTGCTGCTCTTCGGCTCGCCGGTGTGGGCGGCTGAGCCGCGTGAGCTGGATTGGCCGGCATTGATCCCCGAAGGCGCGCCAGTGCAAGCCCCGCAGCTGGCGCCGCTGCACGACCTGTCGCAGATCGGCAACGCGCTGGCGGCCGAGTCCGCACCGCCAGCACCACAGCAGTCGGCCAATGCTCCGGTGGTGCAGGCGCTGGACAATCAGCAGGTCAAGCTGCCGGGCTATATCGTGCCGCTGGAAGTCAGTGAAGAAGGCCGTACCACCGAGTTTTTGCTGGTGCCGTATTACGGCGCCTGCATTCACGTGCCGCCACCGCCGTCGAATCAGATCGTGCATATTTTCAGCGAGATGGGCGTACGCGTCGAAGATCTGTACCAGCCGTACTGGATCGAAGGGCGCATGCAGGTCAGAGCCAGCAGCAGCGAGCTGGCCGACGCCGGTTACCAGATGGAAGCCGAAAAAATCTACGCCTACGAGCTGAAATAAGCCGGCAGGACGGCTATGCCGCGCTTCGTTGAGCTGGGTCAAACATTTGGTTTAAGCGCCTCCGTACCATTAGGCCATTGATTACCAATGTCCTTTCGGAGCTTCCATGAACAAGTCCTTGCTCGGCGCCTCGCTCGTCGCCCTGGCCCTCGTTGCGCCTGCTGCCCACGCTCACCAGCCGGGTGATTTCATTGTCCGCGCCGGCGCCATCACTACCGCGCCCAATGAAAGCAGCGGCGACTTGCGCTTCGACGGCAACAAGGTAGCCGGCACCAAGGCAACCCTGACCAGCGACACGCAGCTGGGCCTGACCTTCGCTTACATGCTCAGCGATCACATCGGCGTTGAGCTGCTGGCGGCCACGCCGTTCCAGCACACCGTTGGCGTCAAGGGCCTGGGCGGCGGCCTGGATGGCAAGCTGGCCGACATCAAGCAACTGCCACCGACCCTGTCGCTGCAGTACTTCCCGATGGACCCAGCCTCCAAGTTCCAGCCGTACGTGGGCGTGGGCATCAACTACACCCTGTTCTTCGATGAAGACCTGAGCAGCGCGCGCAAGCAGCAAGGCTTCAGCAACTTGAAGATGCAGGACTCGATCGGCATCGCCGGCCAGGTCGGCATGGACTACATGATCACCGACAACGTGCTGGTCAACGCCTCGGTCTGGTACGTCGACATCGACACCAAAGCCACCGTCGACGGCCCTGCCGCACTGGGCTACAGCAAGACCAAGGTCGACGTTGAAGTCGATCCATGGGTGTACATGGTCGGTATCGGCTACAAGTTCTGATCGTTGCTGCATGACAAAGCCGTTGCCATCAGGCAGCGGCTTTTTGCTGTCAGCGCTGGCCATTGCCTGTTTGCCAGCGCAGATACAGCCAATAAATCAAGGCCAGTGCGCTGAACCCCGCGCCCACTCCGCACACGGCCATCCAGCCCCAGCGCGCATAGACCCAGCTCGCCGCCACTGCCCCCACCCCGCTGCCCAGCGAATAGCAGCACATATAGGCCCCGATCAGGCGGCTGGCCATCTCACTGCGCCCTTTCAGCAGCAATGTCTGGTTGGTGACGTGCACCGCCTGGACGGCAAAATCGAGCATTACTACGCCCAGCACCAGCGCCAGCAATGAGTATTCAAGAAAGGCCGTGGCTACCCACGACAGCAGCAACAGCAGCAAGGCCACGCCGGTGGTTCGCTGCGCGTGACCCTGATCAGCCAGACGCCCGGCACGTGACGCTGCCATCGCACCGGCTATTCCGGCCAGGCCAAACAGGCCGATCTGGGTATGGCTCAGCGCCAGCGCTGGTGCGCTCAGCGGCAGTACCATTGCACTCCACAGCACGCTGAAAGCGGCGAAGGTCAGCAAGGCCAACAGCCCACGCTGGCGCAACAGTCGATCGTGTCGATACAGACCGACAACCGACGCCAGCAATTGCCGATAGCTGGCGCTGCGGGCGCCTGGCTGCGCGCTCGGCAACTTGCGCCAGAGCAGCAAAGCCATCAACAGCGCCAACCCGGCAGCAACAAAATAGACGCTGCGCCAGCCGGCAACGTCGGCGAATGCACCAGCCACCAGCCGCGCCAGCAAGATGCCCAGCACCACCCCGCTGGTGACCTGGCCGACCACGCGCCCTTGCTCCTGCGCTGTCGCCAAGGTCGCGGCATGCGCCACCACTACCTGCACCACGACTGCCAGCAGCCCGACCAGGCTCATCGCCAGCAGCAATACGGCCCAGTCCTGCGCCAGCCCGACCGCCAGCAGTGCCGCGGCCGAGAGCAGCAGTTGACAGACGATCAAGCGCTTGCGCTCGAACAGATCGCCCAATGGCACGACCAGCAACAGGCCAATCGCATAACCGGCCTGAGTCGCGCCGACAACCAGCCCGACCTTGCCCGTTGCCACCCCCAGGCTGGTCGCCATCGACTCGAGCAACGGTTGAGCGAAATACACCGAGGCCACAGCCAGTGCACAGGTCACGGCAAGCAACAGAGTGAGTGAGCGGGAAAGTGGTGCAGGGCTGAACGCGGTCATGGCAGAAACTCGACAACTGGTTTCATATTGAAACCACTTGCTGGCTTTTTAGCAAATGTGGTTTTAATCTGCAACCAGATCAACGAGTGAGGTTGTCGCCATGCTGGACCCGATTAACGACCAATGCCCCGTGGCACGCGCGCTGCTGGTGCTCGGTGATCGCTGGGCGCTGATGATTCTGCGTGATGCGTTCGATGGCCTGCGCCGCTTCAGCGAGTTGCAGAAGAGCCTCGGCCTCGCGAAGAACATTCTCTCCTCGCGCCTCAAGCTGCTGGTAGAAACCGGCCTGCTGACCCTGCAACCCGCCTCGGATGGCAGCGCGTACAAGGAATATGCACTGACCGACAAGGGCCGCGCGGTGTTTCCCATCGTGATTGGCCTGCGCCAGTGGGGCGAGCAATTTCTATTCGAAGCCGGCGAAACCCGCTCGCAACTGCTCGACAGTGCCCACGGCCAACCTTTGCAGACACTGCAGGTGCAAGCCGGGGATGGCCGCGTGGTGGGGCCGGACGATTGCCTGCGGCAGGTGGTGCGGCATGGGGTGAAGCCAGGTCGCGGGTCAAGCTGACCCGCGCGCGATGCTTAGCCCCTGCCCAACAGCTTGGCCAAACCTTCGACCATCGGCGTTGGTTGAGGGAAGTCGAAGCGTGCCAGCAAGCGCGCGTTGTCGGCGCGGGAGTGGCGGATGTCGCCCGAGCGGGCCTCGCCGTAGCTGATTTCCGGCAGGCTGCCAATGACGTCGCGCAGCGCGGCCAGTAGCTGATTCAGCGAGGTGGCCTGGTTCAGGCCGATGTTCACTGCGCCCTCTTCCACCTGCGGTTGCTCGAGGGCCTGGACCATGACCTGGACCAGATCACCAACATAGAGGAAGTCGCGGGTCTGCTCGCCGTCGCCAAATACCTTGATCGGCAAGCCTTGGGTAGCGCGCTCGCTGAAGATGCTGATCACTCCGGAATACGGCGAGGACGGATCCTGGCGCGGGCCGAAGATGTTGAAGAAGCGGAAGATCACCGGCTCCAGGCCATGCTGGCGGCGGTAGAAATCCAGGTACTGCTCGCTGGCGAGTTTGTCCACTGCGTAAGGCGTCAGCGGCGCCTTGGGGGTGTCTTCGGCAATCGACTGGCCTTCGCCGTTGTTGCCGTACACCGCGGCGCTGGACGCAAACAGCACCCGACCCACACCATTCAGGCGCATGGCTTCGCAGACATTCAGCGTGCCGATGAAATTGCTCTGGTGGGTTTTCACCGGGTCATCCACCGAGGCCTGCACCGAGGCCACTGCAGCCAGATGCACAACGGCGCGGCAGCCAGCGGCAGCACGGGCGACCAGAGCGGCGTCGGCGACATCGCCTTCGATCAGCTCCAGACCGGGATGCTGCAACTGCAGGTTGGCGCGCTTGCCGGTGGACAGGTCGTCAAGGACACGCACCGCATAGCCTTTGCCCAGCAAGGCGTCGGACAGGTGCGAGCCGATGAAGCCCGCGCCGCCGGTGATCAGAATAGGGGCGTCAGCCATGTCGGTAGAATCGGTCCAGTAAAGGCGCCAGGCCCGAGCGCCAGGCGCGCGGCTTGATGCCGAAGGTATGAAGGATCTTCTTGCAGGCCAACACCGCGTTCTGCGGCTCTTCGCTGGCGTCCGGCCGCGCGGCGTGAGCCTGGGCGGTGGGTGCCTGCACTGCGAGCTGGCGCCATTGCTGTGCTTCGGCAAGGATCGCCTGGCCCAGCGCCAGCGGCGTGGTCGCCTCGTTGCCAGCGTAGTGATAGGTGCCCCACAGCGGCGCGGCGCAGTCGAGTTGCTTGAGCACCGAGAGGATGACCCGGGCAGCATCGTCCACTGGCGTCGGATTGCCGCGGCGATCGTCCGCCAGGAGCAATTCCTGCGGCTGCTCGGCGCGGGTCAGGAAGCGCCCGAGGGTGCCATCGATGCTCTCGTCCAGCACCCAGCCAAAGCGCAGCAGCACATGCTGCGGGCAAGTTGCGCGCACGCTCTGCTCGACCCGCCACAGCGCCTGGCCGCGGCTGCCCAGGGGCACCGGCTCGTCCTTTTCGCTGTAGGCAGTGGCCCGCGAGCCATCGAACACGCGATAGCTGGAAGGTTGCACGAGGATCATTTCGTGGTGCTGGCACAGCTCGGCCAAGCGCTCGACTGCGCGCTCTTGCTGGGCGAGGCGCTGTTCGCTGACCGCCTCGGCCTGGAACCAGTCGAAGTAATAGGCGAGGTTGATCACCACGTTGGGGCGTTGTTCGTCCAGTAGCAGGGTCAGGCTGGCCGGATCCCAGCCGTTGTCCGGCGGACGCGGCGCCAGGAATCCGATGTCTTCCTCGGCCCCGAGACGAATCAGCGCTTGCCCGAGGGCATTGCCACCACCCAACAGCATCAGGCGCATACGCATAGGGTAAAAAAGTCCGCTCAGATCGTTGGAAGAAAAAAGCATTTTGCGGTTTCCGACAGGGGAAGTCCAACGCCTGCTGGATTGCGACGTTGCTCGGCACTGCGGTAGCGCACTTTGCGAGGCTGTTATCGACCTATACTGAGCGCGCCATCCCCTGCTCAGCGTGAAGGTCTACATGCCCACCGAATCCATCGCTGCACACCGTTCGACCTGGCAGTACGACGAGGCAGCGCCCGGCGCAGAGCGGTTCATCGAACAGTCATTCGACGGCTATCGCCAGCAGGGACGCCTGCTGGTGCCCGATGTTGCACACGCCCCGCCCGCCTTTATCGTCGGTGGCGCACGCTCGGACTTCACCCGTCTCAACCCGCTGCTATATCGCCTGCAGGCGCAGGGCATCGGCTCGCTTAGCGGTAACCTGTCCGGCCACAGCCTGGCCAGCCAACCAGGCGCCGCCGCGCCGTCGCTGCACACCAACCTGCACGAGGCATTGAGCTTTCATCAGCATATCGCCGAACAGTGCCATACCCTGATCGGCCATAGCCTTGGCGCAGCCATTGCGCTGAAGATGGCCGCGCAGTTGCCAAGCATTTCCAAACTGGTGCTGATCTGCCCGGCGGTTTACCCGGACGCGGCGCACCAGGCGCCGTTTGGCCCGGCGTTCACCGCAGCGATTCGCCAGCCGTTCGCCTTTCTGCAATGTGACAGCTATGAATTCTTGCGCACCTTTACCGGCCAGGTATTGCTGGTGATCGGTGAGTATGACGGGCTTAATTCGCGTGCTTATGGCCAAGGCGCGGGGACCTCGGCGGGGACGCGCTGGGTGTCTGGGGTGCAGCGCTACAGCCCGATCCCGGAAGAAGTCACCCATACCCTGCTGCGCTCAGTGCCGGCGCCACATGTCGAGTGCCTGCTGCTGACCGACTGCGACCACGGCATCGCCGCTCACCTACGGGACAATCCGCAGGTCGCCGACCAGGTGGCAGAGGTGACCGCAGCGTTCATTCGCGGTTGAGGCGGCCTACTCGATCTCGAACAGGCCGTTGCTCAGCGGGCCGACGCTGAGGCGCTCGCGCACGTCATCGTCGATGCGCGGATCATCCGGGCGGTACAGCTTGACCTGCCGGTAGGCATTGATGCGGTTGATCTCCTCGCCAAGAAACTCCCAGACCACGCGGGTACAGGCCGGGTTGCGCCGGTCGCCGCTGGAGACTCCGGTCTTGAGCCCGTTCAAGCGGGTAATGCGGCTCTTGAAGCTGGGGATGAGGATGGTCTGGCTCATCTCGTTGAGGGTCAGTGATTCGTAGTCGATCAGGAACATGCGGTCCTGCAGCTGGAACGCCGCGCCGAGGTAGCGGCAGCGCACTTCGGCATGCAGGTCGGTGGCGCTGCTGCGCTCCTGGCGTTCCTGGCGCTCGAACAGAAAGCTGCCGCGCTCCTCTCGCAAGTGCACCAGCGACACCAGAATGGCCCCCGGCACCGACATGCAGTTGGAGTACTCGAAGTAATAGCCGCAGTAGCGCGAGAGGTTGCCCGCATGCGCGTGCAAGGGCTTGAACAGCTCGCTGATCGGGTCGTTCAGCGGCCCATTCTGCTCCGACGGAATGCGCGCGCCGATTAAACGCGCGAACTGCTCGGGCGGCAAATTCAGCTCGTAATCCTCGACACCGAAGAAATCGCCGATGCGCTTGAGGTTGTAGGCCGTCGGACGGCTCTGCCCGCTCAAATACTTGTTGAATTGGGCGCGGTTGATCGACAGCTGCCGGCAAACCTCGGAGATAGAGCGGTAGTGGCTACAGGCCAATTTCAGGTTGCTAGCGAAATGATCGCTCATGTACGAGGTCCAGCTGATGCGAGTGATGCAATCATAGCATCAAGTCGCGCCAACTGAGAGCAACCCGCGAAATTGTAACGACTCTTGTCATAGCCAACCATGCGCCCAACGAAAAGCGGCGCGTCGTTGCCGCCGCTGGTCATTCCACGCGAAGAATAAGAATCGAGGTCATTTGCCATGCTCGAAGTACTCAACGATTTCCTTTCGGGGAAGCTGCTCATCGTCCTTATCGTCGGACTTGGTAGCTACTTCACCATCCGCTCGCGGTTCGTCCAGTTCCGTCACTTCGGCCACATGTTCGGTGTGTTCAAAGAATCCCTGCGTGGCCAGGCTGGCCAGCTGAGCTCGTTCCAGGCACTGATGCTGAGCCTGGCCGGCCGCGTTGGCGCTGGTAACATCGCCGGTGTCGGCATCGCTGTGACCCTCGGCGGCCCAGGCGCTGTGTTCTGGATGTGGGTGACCGCGCTGGTTGGCATGTCCAGCAGCTTCTTCGAATGTACCCTGGCCCAGGTGTACAAGCGCGCCGATGGCGATGGCCTGTACCGTGGCGGCCCGGCGTACTACATCTTGCATGGCTTGAAATTCAAGCGCATGGCGGTGGTGTTCTCGCTGCTGTTGCTGGTGACCTACGGCTTCGCCTTCAACGGCCTGCAGTCGTACACCGTGACCCACTCGCTGCAAAATGCCTTCGGCTTCCCGCCGCAGCAGACCGGTATTGCCCTGGCAGTGCTGCTGGCGATCGTCTTCCTCGGTGGTATCAAGCGTATTGCCTCGGTGTCCGACCTGCTGGTACCGGTCAAGACTCTGGCCTACATCGGCGTCACCCTGTATGTGATCGGCAGCCAGATCGAGCACGTCCCAGCGATGCTGGAAACCATCTTCAAAAGCGCCTTCGGCCTTGACCCTGCGTTCGGCGGCCTGCTCGGCAGCGCGATCGTGATGGGCGTCAAGCGTGGCGTGTTCGCCAACGAAGCGGGCCTGGGCAGTGCGCCCAACGTTGCTGCCGTGGCTGCGGTCAAGCACCCTGGCGCACAAGGCGTGGTGCAGGCGTTCAGCGTGTTCCTCGACACCTTCGTGATCTGCACCTGCACCGCACTGCTGATCCTGCTGTCGGGCTTCTACACCCCAGGCTTCGAAGGTGACGGCATCGTCCTGACCCAGAACTCGCTGGCCGCTGTAGTCGGTGACTGGGGTCGTCTGTTCGTCAGCGTCGCGCTGTCGCTGTTCGTCTTCACCTGCATCCTCTACAACTACTACCTGGGCGAAACCAGCCTGCAGTTCCTGACCCGCAAGCGTTCGGTGCTGATGGGCTACCGCGGCCTGGTCCTGGCGCTTATCGTATGGGGTTCGGCGCAAGACCTGTCGACCGTGTTCGCCTTCGCCGACATCACCATGACCTGTCTGGCCTTCGTCAACCTGATCGCCCTGACACTGCTGTTCAACATCGGCCTGCGGGTAATGCGTGACTACGATGTGCAGCGCAAGGCTGGCATCAAGCAGCCAGTGTTCGATTCGAGCAAGTTCCCTGACCTGGACCTGGACCGCAACGCCTGGCCAGTGCCGGCAGCCGCTGAAACAACCGCTGACAACACCGTCGGTCAGGTTCAGACCCAGCGCTGATATCCTCCCCTGCCAGCCGCCCCGTTCGCGGGCGGCTGCTTCTCTCTCCGCTCATCGTTACGGAATGCGCCATGCGTGCAGTCAAGAATCTTCTCGTCCTCTATACCGGTGGCACCATCGGCATGCTCGAAACACCCCAGGGCCTGGCCCCGGCGGGCGGCTTCGACTTGCGCATGCGCGAGCATCTGGCGCAACTTGACGATGCTCCGCAGATACAGTGGACACTGCGTGAAATGAACCCGCTGCTGGACAGCGCCAACATGCAGCAAGCCAACTGGCTGGCCATGCGTGACGCGATTGTCGAAGCGGTGGAACGCGACGGCCACGACGGCGTGCTGGTGCTGCACGGTACCGATACGCTGGCCTACACCGGCGCAGCCTTGTCGTTCGTGCTTCTCGGCTTGCCGGTGCCGGTGCTGCTGACCGGTTCGATGTTGCCTGCCGGCGCGCCAGACAGCGACGCCTGGGACAACCTGATCGGCGCCCTGCGCCTGCTCGAAAGCGGCACCGAGGACGGCGTGCAGCTGTACTTCCACGAGCAGCTGCTGCACGGCTGCCGCGCCTCCAAGCTGCGCAGCGAGGCATTCGACGCCTTTGCCGCCCTGCCCCGTCATCGCGACAGCGAGCGCGCGCCAGCCATCCCGGCTGTGCTCGACTATCGTCAGGCGCGCCAGCCGGTAAAGCTGGCGGTATTGCCGGTGTTCCCCGGCCTGCAGGCAGAACACCTGCGCGGCCTGCTCGACAGCGGCGTGCAAGGGTTGGTGCTGGAGTGCTACGGCAGCGGCACCGGGCCGTCCGACGACCAGGCCCTGCTGGATGTGCTGCATGACGCCCACCAAGGCGGCGTGGTGATCGTTGCGATCAGCCAGTGCCCGGTCGGCTCGGTGGTATTTGACACCTATGCCGCCGGTAGCCGGCTGCGTGACACTGGCCTGATCAGCGGCGGCGGCATGACCCGCGAAGCGGCGCTGGGCAAGTTGTTTGGCTTGCTTGGGGCGGGGCTGGATGCGCAGGCGACGGAGCATTGGTTTGCGCTGGATCTGTGTGGTGAGCGGGCTTGAAAGCCTGTTGACCTGACCCATACATCGGCAGCTTTGAGTAGTGCCGATGTATTCCAGAGTGCGCCAGCCTCTAAAAACTCAGGACGCTTTGCTTGTAATATGGAAGTGGTCGCCATTTACATGGCGCAATTGCACGGTCACCTTGTCAGCTTCACCCTCCCAGTCCAAATCGTAGTGATCCAGCAAGAATGCGTCCTCGGAGATGCTTGCACTCGCATGCTGCCTACCTCCCATTACCAGGCACAGCCCTCCTAACACCCCTATGACGCCTACATAAGGCCGAATGCTCATCAACAGCGTCTTCTCCCCATACCAAATATGAGCAGACGGTGATGGTGCGAATGCTAACGTCGAGAACACCACCACGACAGCGATCAACCCAATGATCATCAGCAAAACTCCGCAGAACCGCCCCATTATCTTGGCCGCGACCGCCGCCTGATAGGCTTCGGAAAAACCGGGTATCACGTAGTCTTCCTTGTCGCTTCTCAACACGATCAATTGTTTAGCTTGGCTTGATTTACCTGTTTGCATGAGTCGTCCCCTTAAAAAGGAATACTAAGCAATTATGAGCGTGGAAAATCTCACGATCAAAAGATTCAGAAGCTTCCTACACGATTTTATTATTTTTCGCCTCAATCATTACTCAACCATTACCATTGCAACATCTAAAGACTGAAATCCTCGTCGACACTAGAAGAGCTGTTCCGCAGGGGCGGTGACAGCGGGTGACAAAACTGCTGACTTCGGTGACTTTATTCAGCTTGACAGGAAAACCGAACAGATGAAAACATTTGACCGCGCTGCCACTTACCGCCCGCGACGGTTGCACTACTTATTTTAGCGGAAATAGCACTAACACCATCACCCCTTCGCAGCCAACTACTTGGCCAATTGAAACAATCCTTGAAAGCCAACTTATTGTTAGCCATTAGGCTCTCCTTCACCCGACCGGAGAGATTGAACACTCCAATTGAAAGGCATCTCATATAGATTGCAGAAGTGCCATACATCATCGCATGCGCATCAGGACGGAGTATTTGATTTCCCGCTTATAGGACATTGACCATGCAACTATTACATCAGGTGATTGCAAGTAATGCGCGTCAGCAACCCTACAAATCGGCGATTATTCTGGATGGTCAAGCCACTTCATATCAGGCACTGCAAAAACAGGTAGATAAAACAGCGTCGGTCCTGCGAACGCTGGGCATCGCCCCAGGCGACCGTGTAGGCCTATACGCGCCGATCTCAATTGACGTGATCGGCAGCTATCTGGGCCTACTGCAAATCGGAGCGATCACCGCTGCGACGCATCACACCCTCGGTCGCACCAAGCTGATTCATCAACTCAGACATTCTGGCGCCAGGGTGCTCATCACTGACTGTACTGATGACCTGCCTAGCTTGATCGATGATGCTGGCCTTGAGCTCGTTTTGCTCACCGCCCCACTTCGGGGGACGATACCTGGTGTGGTTCAACTCGCCGATGCCATTGCAGCGCACTGCGATGAGTCGAGTACGATGTTCTCACAACAGACTAATGACCCTGAATGCCCCACGTCGATATTCTTCACCTCGGGCTCAACCCTTAACCCGAAAGGTGTGCTCGTCAATCACCGCATCATGCTGGCAGCCTGCAGCAGAGTCACCGCATATCTGCGGAACACCCCTGACGACCGTATCCTTAGTTACTCGACATTGGCCTCAGACTACGGCGTCTACAATGTGTTAATGCCGCTATATGCTGGAGCCACCAGTGTCATCGAGAGTCGGCCTGCTGCCAGCGCAGAAGACGTACTTTCGCTAGTCGAGCGTAAGGCGGTCACCGCAATGCACATATTTCCGCCTGTGCTCTTCCTACTTGCTAATGCAAGTCCGAGATGGCAGGCGCGGGTATCCAGCTTGCGGTATATCTCTAGCAGCGGGCAGGCTCTACATAGCCGCCACATCCAGCGGATTCGCCAAGCGCTGCCTCAGGTGCAAATATTTTCCAATTACGGGCTCACTGAGTGTAAGCGCGTGAGTTATCTGTCTCCCGATGAAATTGACCTTCGCCCAACTTCCGTTGGCAAGCCTCTGCCCGGTGTCAGCATCTACCTGGTGGACGAGCAGGACCGTGTTATCGATCATGCCGGCCAGGTTGGTGAGCTGCTGGTGACAAGCGACTACCTGATGCTTGAGTACTGGAACATGCCTGAAGCGAATGCCAAAGCCTTTGTCCACAATGCCTTCGGTCACTCACGCCTGTTCCGAACTGGTGACCTGTTCAAGAAGGACACCGAGGGCAACCTCTACTACATCGCTCGGAAGGACGATGTATTTGCGCGCAATATTTGGAGTGTAAATCCAAGAGAGGTTGAGCAATGCCTGGCCTCGCACCCTGCAGTCACAGCAGTGTTGGTGGTACCAATCACTGACGAATCGGCCGGGCATGTGCCAAAGGCATATATCGTGCTTGATATTGATCATCAGCAAACGAACGGGCAGGAGCTAATCGATTACTGCAAGGAGCACCTGGACTGGCACATGGTCCCGACCCAGTGCGTATTTCTCGAGGCTCTCCCAAAAACAGATTCTGGCAAGTTTAACGCCAGAGGACTGATCTGACAGTAGGGGCCATGCCATGAAAACGACACTCCAGCCAATAGATGCCAACACTCTCGACCGTGACCTGCAACACAGCGCGATGATCAAGCTCGAAGGGCACTTCCACAGTCTAGCCACAGGTGCGAGTCAAGTGCCTCTCCAGTCCCTGGACAGTCACCTGCGCTCCGAGATCCAAGACGCTCAGGTCCTTGACTACCATGACCGCTTAATCGCTGGTGCGGGACCATTATTCTCTCATTTCCTAGCGAGCGTGCCATACATCCTCGAGGAACTCGCCAGAGTTGGCGTGGCTCTGACCCGCTTGGCTCACGCTAATAGGAATGACACCTGCCAGACCTTTAGTCTGTTTGAAGTGGACGCCTTTGATGGGAGCAATGGCCGTGCTCTTACCGGCCATTCGCACGGACTGATCCGCAGTTTGACGTGCTCTCCAAACCAGGCCAATCAATTCGCCTTTGACCAGTATGCGGACCCAGCGCTTTCGCTGTTCCTCCCACAGTCAGTGTTCAAGCTTACACCCGCTCTTCTGCAGTCCCCCGAACTTGAACAATTCAGAGAGGGGTTCGACTTCATTTACGAGATGGCCGCATTCCAGTTCTACACCCGCGACCGAGCCCGGCAGATCTCCCATATCAAGCAGTTTTTGAAGCCGGGCGGGCTGGTGTTTTTCCTAGAAAAGCTTAATCACCCCGATCCAAGTGAATACCTGCGGAGGGAACGGATCAAAGATGAGGAATTCAAGACTCGATACTTTAGCGAAGAGGAGATCCACTGGAAACGTCAACAGATGCTCGAGCACATGCAGAACGGGCAGGTCACATTAGACGAGCTGGTAGGCGCACTTTCCTCTCGTTTTAAAACCGTGCAGCTTCTCTGGAGCAGCAGTAATTTCTGCGAACTTGTTGCTTCGGACGATCCAGAGCAGATCAAGCAGTTTGTGGATCTACTGGGCCCTGTAGTTCAGCCCTCGGAGTTTTGCTTTGAAGCTACACGTATTGGCTCCATGGCTCCGTCATCAAGCGGTGGCAAGGAGCCAAGCGATGCTTGATCCTGCCGAGCACGATTTGCAGCTCAACCAACTATCTTCGCTAGGTCATCGAGCAGCCCACTATCTGCCTATGTGGCGCGATCGGGCCGCCGTAGCGGAAAAAAAACGCCGACTGAGTCGCGACACGTTCAACGATTTATTCACCGAAGGCTGGCTAGATCTACTATCGCCACGCGCGCCGTTCACATCTACCGGTAACTGGCCGATTTTGGTAGAAAACGCGCGTACTGCTGCTCGGGCGTGTCCGTCCACAGGCTGGATGCTGGCGTTAGTGGGAGGTCATAGCTCCATTGCACGACGGCTCTCCTCTGCCTGCATAAATCAGCTGTACCACGATGGTCCACGGCAGCTGTTCGCTTCGGCCTCGACCAGTGTCGATAGTCTGCTGTCTTTTGAACCCGAAGGTGTGCGGGTTGACGGCCGATGGCGCTTCAGTTCAGGCATCGAGGATGCTACCTGGTTAATGCTCAACGCCCCTTGTCCTACGCACCCGGGCAATGCCGACACCCCGCGTTTTCTAGTACTGATCGCTGTCAGCGAAGTTGAAACAATTACGAGTTGGGATAGTTGCGGTATGGCGGCAACGGGATCTCACGATGTGCTCCCTCGCGGGTTGCTGGTGCCTCATGATCGCGTCTTCGCGCTGCATGAGATGCTCGCCCAGAATCCAAATGCGCTTGCCTGCGACTACATCGATAGAGTGCCCCTAACTCCCTACCTCACAACCTCAATCATTGGCCCGATACTGGGTTGTGCCGAGGGCGCCCTTGCCGAGTTCGTAAGTGCTTTCGGCGGCTCGTTACCGGCAAATGATTCTCGGGTAGCCGAACAGGCCGCCCACTCAGCGGCGCAGCTACATAGCGCGCAGCTTTTGTACGATTCGTTAATCACTCGGCTGCACGAGGCGGGTGCCAATGACCGGGCCCTAGACACGCAACAACTATCACAGCTCAAGCGCGATCGCGCCTATTTGGCAAGCCAGTGCGTGCAGGCTGTACATCGTCTAGTGGAAAAGCTCGGTGCGTCGTTCTTGGTGGCAAGCAACCCGCTTCAGCGCCACTGGCGTGATATCCAAGCGATGGCCGCGCACCGAGACGTGGCCTGGAGCGAAGCGATGCAAGTAAGCGGCGAAGCCCTTCTCCAGCCCTCCACTAACGATGCCCCCTAAGAACTGTTTTTTCAAATCAGCTATCTCAAAAAGGTTTCACATGTTCGTTCGAAACAAATCCGATGTAGAGAAAACCCCTTACTACGTTGAATGGGGGGCCGGGACCAGTCACCGTCTACTCACTGAACGCGACGCCATGGGCTTTACTTTGTGCCACACCGTTGTCCGCGCGGGCACAGAGTCACTCTTGCATTATCGAAATCACCTAGAGGCATGCTACTGCATCGCGGGAGAAGGTGAAGTCGAAGACATGCATGGCAACGTATTTCCGATCCGACCTGGTGACATCTATGTGCTCGACCAACATGATCGGCATTTTCTGCGCGGAGGCAAGGAACAGGACCTGATTCTAGTCAGTGTCTTCAACCCTCCTCTGCGTGGTGATGAGCGACATAATCTCAATGACAGCTTGGGATCCGCTTACTGATGTTTTTTCTGACCGCTATACCACGTCGCCTCCTCAAGGGAGTCACTTGTGCGTAAAGAGTACCTCGCGTTTTTTTTCTCTCTTTTTCTATCGAGGCTGGCGGATCAAATCCTGTTGTTTATCGTGCCGCTGGTGGTGTTCCAGACCACCAACAGCGCCTCTTGGGCAGGATTAGCGTTTTTCGTCGAATCGCTGCCACGATTCCTCGCTTTCCCGTTGTGCGGCGCCCTGTGTGACAAATACTTGCCGATTAAGATCCTACGTATCAGCCAGGCCTGTCGGGCATTGCTCTGTGTACTAGCTATGGCGCTATACGGAGTCTTTGGAGGCATCGGCTGGGTCGTAGTGCTTTCTGCACTGTGCGGCGTGCTAACCACGCAAGGCATCATGGCACGCGAAGTGCTGATGCCGAATATCTTCCAGCATTACAGCTACACCAAGACTTTGTCCTACTCCCAGATCGCCGATCAAACAGGACTGGTACTCGGGCCTCTGGCAGCGGCGCTGATGCTCGAAGTATGGCCTTGGCATTGGGTAGTAATTTGGATAGCCGGATTATTCCTATTGGCTGACCTGAGCACGCTGGCTTGGCAGCGTCTTAGCCGCAGTAGCCCAAAGGTGTTCGAGCAGGATCAAGATATCTTGCTGCAGCCTTTAAAGATCGCTTTTGGCCATATCTGTAGCCTGCCGGAATTGCAAAAGATCATCACACTGGCGATAGGAGTAAACCTGATTGTCGGCGTGACATTGGCTACCTCGGCAGCCATGGTCATTGGCCAGTACAGTGCTGGCAAGGATAACTATGCTGCATTGCAAGCGGCCGGGGCGGTGACAACAATCGCGATTCTGTTCCTTCTTGCTCGTACAGCATTGCCTCTAAGAATCTTAGGAGGTGTCGGATATTCAATGATCGCAACTGGGGCGTTCATTAGCGCCCTTAGCCCAAACCTGCTCTGCTATGTGCTGGGTTTTTTGTTGATCGTCGGCTTCGACAAAATGTTCAACGTCTACATGCGCAGCATCCGGCAGCGGGTGATACCGCCTAAAGACTTCGGGAAGACGGTAGGCATGATCACGCTGCTGAATAACATTTCCCAGCCTCTAGCAGGTTTAGTTGTGGCTTTGTTCGCTTCGTCCCTTGGCGTACAGAAGGTGGTCCTGATTCTGGCCGTGGTAACTTCTCTTCTTGGGGCATTTGCTATGTGGAGGTTCGCAAAGGCGGCCCGCCCTTTACCGCCCCCCCATTCTTAATGGCTGACCAAGAAAGCGGAACATAAAAACGTGCCTTAGCGTTTAATTGTTTGGCATAAAAAACCCCGAAGCCGCTAAGCCCGGGGTTTCTAAGAAAATCTACACTAAGTGCTGAACCGAATTAAAACGGAATATCGTCATCAAAGCTGTCGAAGTCAGCAGCCGGCTGTGGCGCAGGCTGTTGCGGCGCCGGGCGCTGCTGGGACTGCTGCGGGCGTGGTGCCTGCTGACGCGGTGCCTGCTGCTGTGGCTGCTGCTGATTGTACTGCTGTGGCTGACCACCGCCCTGGTTGTAGTTGTTACCACCACCCTGGTTGTACTGATCACCGCCGCCTTGTTGGTTCTGCGGACGGCCGCCGAGCAGCTGCATGGTGCCTTGCATGTCGACGATGATTTCAGTGGTGTAGCGCTTGATGCCGTCTTTTTCCCACTCGCGGGTCTGCAGCTTGCCCTCGATGTAAACCTGGGAACCCTTGCGCAGGTATTCACCGGCGATTTCGGCAACCTTGCCGAACATCGACACACGGTGCCACTCGGTACGCTCGACCTTCTGACCGGACTGCTTGTCGGTCCACTGCTCGCTGGTGGCCAGGCTCAGGTTGGTCACGGCGTTACCGTTGGGCAGGTAGCGGACTTCGGGATCCTGACCACAGGTACCGACCAGAATGACTTTGTTAACCCCACGGGCCATAACGTTCTCCTAGGCTTCGCACGCCGATGAGGCTGGATTTACCAGACGCTCGAGGGTCGCACGGTCCAAAATTTTCGTATCCAGTTTGATATAGATGGCGGCTTCTTCTGCCACCACCACGGCGTCGGTCACACCCGGCACGGCCATCAGGCGTTCGGTCAACCCGGATTCCCGGACCGCCTCAGGCGTCAGTGGCATGCGCAGGCTGGTCACATAGGGCGGCTCGTTCATGCTCAAGGCGACGACCAACCACACAGCACACAGCAGCGCACAACCGACGAACACCATGCCCAGACCACCATGCTGGAACAACCAGCCACCGATGATTCCTCCCAGCGCGGCACCGAGGAACTGGCTGGTGGAATAAACCCCCATGGCCGTTCCCTTGCCGCCGGCGGGCGACACCTTGCTGACCAGCGAAGGCAAGGATGCCTCCAGCAGGTTGAAGGCAGTAAAGAATATCACGGTGCCGATCACCAGTCCGTGCAAGTTGTCAGCCCACTGCCAGAAGAACACCTCGACCAGCAGCAGAACGCTCACCGCGCCGAGCAACACACGCTTCATCTTGCGCTTTTTTTCGCCGTAGATAATGAACGGCACCATTGCAAAAAATGAGACGAACAACGCGGTCAGGTATACCCACCAGTGTTCTTCCTTGGGCAGGCCGCCGCGCTCGACAAAGGCCAAGGGCAGCGCAATGAAGCTGGCCATGAGGATCGCATGCAGGACGAAAATACCCACGTCCAGGCGCAGAAGGTCCGGATGGCGCAGGGTTGGGCCGATGGCCTTGCGCGCCACCCCCGACTCGCGGTGCTGCAGAGTGCTGTGCGCACGCGGCACGAGGAAGGCCACCAGCAGGATGCCGACCAGGGCAAGTCCTGCAGTCGCGAGGAACAATCCCGACAAACCAAAGGCCCGCGTCAACAATGGCCCCACAACCATTGCCACGGCAAACGACAAACCGATGCTCATGCCGATCATGGCCATGGCCTTGGTCCGGTGCTGTTCTCGGGTCAGGTCGGAGAGCAGCGCCATGACCGCTGCCGAGATCGCCCCGGCGCCCTGCAGAATGCGCCCGGCGATAACACCCCAGATCGAGTCGGCCTGGGCTGCCAGCACACTGCCGAGGGCGAAAATGATCAGCCCAAGGTAGATCACCGGGCGCCGGCCGATGCGGTCGGAGATCATCCCGAACGGGATCTGCAGCACCGCCTGAGTCAGGCCGTAGGCACCGATGGCAAGGCCGATCAGCGCAGGCGTGGCGCCGGCCAGGTCCATGCCGTAGGTGGCAAGTACCGGCAGCACCATGAACATGCCCAGCATACGAAAGGCAAAGACCAGGGCCAGGCCACCGGCGGCGCGAGTCTCGCTACCACTCATGCGCTCGTTGTGGGTGTCGTGCATGGATAAACCTCGTGTGAACCGGCGGCGATTCTATCAGTCCCACGCCTTGACGGCATATACGCGACGCTTTGCCGCGTAATGGCAGCGCGCCGTATACTTCTATGTTTATGCCCGCCAAGCGAGGCCGCAGTGGACAAGATTCTGATTCGTGGGGCACGTACCCATAACCTGAAGAACATCGACCTGACCCTGCCCCGGGACAAGTTGATCGTGATCACCGGTTTGTCCGGTTCCGGCAAGTCATCGCTGGCTTTCGACACCCTCTACGCTGAGGGTCAACGCCGTTATGTCGAGTCGTTGTCGGCTTACGCCCGGCAATTCCTGTCGATGATGGAAAAGCCCGACGTCGACACCATCGAGGGGCTTTCTCCGGCAATCTCGATCGAGCAGAAATCGACCTCGCACAACCCGCGCTCGACGGTCGGCACTATTACCGAAATCTACGACTACCTGCGTCTGCTGTATGCACGGGTAGGTACCCCGCGCTGCCCGGACCATGACATCCCGCTGGAAGCGCAAACGGTCAGCCAGATGGTCGACCTGGTGCTCGATCAACCTGAAGGCAGCAAGCTGATGCTGCTGGCGCCGGTCATCCGCGAGCGCAAGGGCGAGCACCTGGCGGTGTTCGACGAGCTGCGCGCGCAGGGCTTTGTGCGTGTGCGGGTCAACGGCAAGCTGTACGAGATGGACGAGCTGCCGACCCTCGAGAAACAGAAAAAACACAGCATCGATGTCGTGGTCGACCGCTTCAAGGTCCGTAGCGACCTGCAGCAGCGCCTGGCCGAGTCGTTCGAGACCGCGCTGAAACTGGCTGACGGGATTGCCCTGGTAGCGCCGATGGACGACGAGCCAGGCGAAGAAATCATCTTCTCTGCGCGCTTCGCCTGCCCGGTCTGCGGCCATGCGATCAGCGAGCTGGAACCCAAGTTGTTCTCCTTCAACAACCCGGCTGGCGCGTGCCCGACCTGCGATGGCCTGGGCGTGAAGCAGTACTTCGACACCAAGCGCCTGGTCAACACCGAGCTGACCCTGGCCGAGGGCGCGATCCGTGGCTGGGACCGGCGCAACGTGTACTACTTCCAGATGCTTGGCTCGCTTGCCGCGCATTTTGGCTTCAGCCTGGAACAACCGTTCGCTGAACTGGCAGCAGAGGATCAAAAGATCATTCTGCAGGGCAGCGGTAAGCAGAACGTCGACTTCAAATACCTGAATGACCGTGGCGATATCGTCAAGCGCTCGCACCCGTTTGAAGGCATCGTGCCGAATCTGGAGCGACGTTACCGCGAGACCGAGTCGGCCACGGTACGTGAAGAGCTGGCCAAGTTCCTCGGTACGCAGCCATGCCCGGACTGTCGTGGCACCCGCCTGCGCCGTGAGTCGCGGCATGTATGGGTTGGCGAGAAAACCCTGCCGGCGGTGACCAACCTGCCGATTGGCGATGCCAGTACCTACTTCAGCGAGCTGACCCTGACCGGTCGCCGCGGCGAGATCGCTTCGAAGATTCTCAAGGAGATTTGCGAGCGTCTGCAGTTTCTGGTCAACGTCGGCCTTGATTACCTGACCCTGGATCGCAGTGCCGACACCCTCTCTGGCGGCGAGGCGCAGCGTATTCGCCTGGCCAGCCAAATTGGCGCGGGCCTGGTCGGCGTCATGTATATCCTCGACGAGCCTTCGATTGGCTTGCATCAGCGCGATAACGACCGCTTGCTCGGCACGCTCAATCACTTGCGCGATCTGGGCAACACGGTGATCGTGGTGGAGCACGACGAGGACGCCATTCGCCTGGCTGACTACGTTGTCGACATCGGCCCGGGCGCTGGTGTACACGGTGGCCAGATCGTTGCCGAAGGCACGCCACAGGAGGTCATGGACCACCCTGATTCACTGACCGGTGCCTACTTGTCCGGGCGCAAGAAGATCGCTGTGCCGGCCAAGCGCACCCCCCGTGACAAGAAGCTGTCGCTCAAGCTCAAAGGCGCGCGTGGCAACAACCTGCAGAACGTCGATCTGGAAATCCCGATCGGCTTGCTGACTTGCGTGACCGGTGTCTCCGGGTCGGGCAAGTCGACGTTGATCAACAACACGCTATTCCCACTGGCGGCGACTGCGCTGAACGGCGCTACCAGCCATGAGGCCGCCGCACACAGCAGCATGGACGGCCTGCAGCATCTGGACAAAGTGGTCGACATCGACCAGAGCCCGATTGGCCGCACCCCACGCTCCAACCCGGCGACCTATACCGGCATCTTCACGCCGGTGCGCGAGCTGTTTGCAGGGGTGCCCGAGTCGCGTGCGCGCGGTTATGGTCCGGGACGGTTCTCGTTCAACGTCAAGGGCGGCCGCTGCGAAGCGTGTCAGGGCGATGGCCTGATCAAGGTCGAGATGCACTTCCTGCCGGACATCTACGTGCCCTGCGACGTGTGCAAGAGCAAGCGCTACAACCGCGAGACGCTGGAGATCAAGTACAAAGGAAAGAACATCCACGAGGTGCTGGAAATGACCATCGAGGATGCCCGCGCATTCTTCGATGCAGTGCCGGCGCTGGCGCGCAAGCTGCAGACGCTGGTGGATGTCGGCCTGTCGTACATCAAGCTTGGTCAGTCGGCCACGACCCTCTCCGGGGGCGAGGCGCAGCGGGTCAAGCTGTCACGCGAGCTGTCCAAGCGCGATACCGGCAAGACGCTGTACATCCTCGATGAACCGACTACCGGCCTGCACTTCGCCGATATCCAGCAGTTGCTCGATGTACTGCACCGCTTGCGCGATCACGGCAACACCGTAGTGGTGATCGAGCACAATCTGGACGTGATCAAGACCGCCGACTGGCTGGTCGACCTCGGCCCGGAGGGCGGCTCCAAGGGCGGCCAGATCATCGCGGTGGGTACGCCTGAAGAGGTGACCAAGATGAAGCAGTCGTATACCGGCCACTACCTCAAGCCGTTGCTGGAGCGTGACCGGGCGTAAGCCTACAAAAAAAGCCCCCGGTAGCGCGCTACCGGGGGCTTTTTTACAACCGTGCAGCCCTTACGGCAAGCTGATTACATCTGCGATTGCAGGTAGTTCTGCAGGCCGATGACCTTGATCAGACCCTGCTGCTTTTCCAGCCAATAAGTGTGATCTTCTTCGGTATCTGCCAACTGCTGACGCAGGATGTCGCGGCTGATGTAATCCTTGTGCGTTTCGCACAACTCAATGCCTTTGCACAACGCTGCGCGCACCTTGTACTCGAGGCGCAAGTCGGCTGCGAGCATTTCCGGCACAGTGGTGCCCACGTCCAGATCATCCGGACGCATGCGCGGGGTGCCTTCCAGCATGAGAATGCGGCGCATCAGGGCGTCGGCGTGTTGCGCCTCTTCTTCCATTTCATGGTTGATGCGCTCGTAGAGCTTGGACAAGCCCCAGTCTTCGTACATGCGCGAATGAATGAAATACTGATCACGTGCTGCCAGCTCGCCGGTGAGCAACGTGTTGAGGTAATCGATTACGTCCGGGTGACCTTGCATCGCCCTGGTTCTCCATGTGAAAGCGCTATGTGCATAGTGTGAACCAGGACTGCTGCAAGGTCACTGAAAAACGCGCAATAACATGCAAAAAAACGCCTAAACAGTAGTGATATTCATTGAAAAACCGCCCAAATGAGGGCGGTTCTACTTATCATTCCGAGTCAGGCGAGATTCAGCCCCAACGCCTTCGCAACTCCTTCGCCGTAGGCTGGATCTGCCTTGGAGAAGTGCTGCAACTGGCGCATCACCACAACTGCGCTGACACCCGCCATGGTGCCGGCAATGTTGTTGATCAGCAGTGTTTGCTGCTCAGGGCTCATCAAGCGGAACAAGGCGCCGGCGTGGCTGTAGTAATCGCCGTCCTCACGGTGGTCGTGACGATCGGCTGCGCCGTTCAGGGCAAGCGCCGGCTCGGCATGCTGCGGCGACTGCTTGGGCGCGTCGCTGTAGCTGTTCGGCTCGTAGTTGGGCGCACTGCCATAGCTACCGAAAGCCATCGCGCCATCGCGCTGATAGCTGTTCACCGGGCTGCGAGCGGCGTTGACCGGCAGATGCTGGTGATTGGTGCCTACGCGGTAGCGGTGCGCATCGGCGTAGGCAAACACACGCCCCTGCAGCATCCGGTCTGGCGACAGGCCGACACCTGGAACCATGTTGCTCGGGCCGAAGGTGGCTTGCTCGACTTCGGCAAAGTAGTTGAGCGGGTTGCGGTTGAGCTCAAGTACGCCAACCTCGATCAACGGGAATTCCTTCTGCGACCAGGTCTTGGTCACATCGAAAGGATTCTCCGCCCGATTGGCTGCCTGCTCCCCGCTCATGACCTGAATGCACACAGTCCAGCGAGGATAGTCACCGCGTTCAATCGCCTCGAACAGGTCACGCTGGGCGTAATCAGGGTCAGTACCCGCCAGACGCGCTGCTTCGGCCGGTGCCAGGTTCTTGATGCCCTGCTGAGTCTTGTAGTGCCATTTGACCCAGGTGCGCTCACCGCTCGCGCTGATCAGGCTGTAGGTATGGCTGCCGAAGCCGTGCATGTGACGGTAGCCGTCCGGGATACCCCGATCAGAGAACAGGATCGTGACCTGGTGCAGCGCCTCAGGCGAATGCGACCAGAAGTCCCACATCATCTGGGCGTTCTTCAGGTTGCTCTGCGGATGGCGCTTCTGCGTGTGGATGAAGTCAGGAAACTTCAGCGGGTCGCGGATGAAAAACACCGGGGTGTTGTTGCCCACGATGTCCCAATTGCCTTCCTCGGTGTAGAACTTGAGCGCGAAGCCACGCGGGTCACGCTCGGTGTCAGCCGAGCCGCGCTCGCCACCTACGGTGGAGAACCGCAAAAAGGTCTCGGTTTGCTTGCCAACCTTGTCGAACAGTTTGGCGCAGGTGTAGCGGGTGATATCGCGGGATACGGTGAAGGTACCGTAGGCGCCAGAGCCCTTGGCGTGCACACGGCGCTCAGGGATGTTCTCGCGGTTGAAGTGGGCGAGTTTTTCCAGCAGGTGGAAGTCGTCGAGCAGCAGCGGGCCGCGAGGGCCGGCCGAACGGGAATTCTGGTTGTCAGCTACAGGTGCACCGCTGGCGGTGGTAAGAATCTTGCTCATGGGCTCTCCTTGACGGTCTTGATCTGCCGTTTGTCGGCTTGCGGACAGTATCGGGGAGCGGCATGACAAGAGCTAATTCATTGATCGAGTAGCGGCGATAGGAATTAACAATAATTACAGACACAAAAAACCGGGCACTAGGCCCGGTTTTTTGTAGCAGACAGAACGTCTTACTCGGCAGCTTCTACAGCACCACCGACTGGACGATCAACCAGCTCGACGTACGCCATAGGCGCGTTGTCGCCAGCGCGGAAACCGCACTTCAGGATACGCAGGTAGCCGCCCTGACGGGTGGCGTAGCGCTTGCCCAGATCGTTGAAGAGCTTGCCAACAGCGGATTTCGAACGGGTACGGTCGAAAGCCAGACGACGGTTGGCTACGCTATCTTCCTTGGCCAGGGTGATCAGCGGCTCGGCAACGCGGCGCAGTTCCTTGGCTTTTGGCAGAGTAGTTTTGATCAGCTCGTGCTCGATCAACGACACTGCCATGTTCTGGAACATAGCCTTGCGGTGAGAGCTGGTACGGCTCAGGTGACGTCCACTTTTACGATGACGCATGATTCATTCCTTACCAAACACTACGTTCGGTGATTACGACGATCAGGCAGTCGCCTTGTCGTCCTTCTTAAGACTTGCAGGCGGCCAGTTGTCGAGGCGCATGCCGAGGGACAGACCACGGGAAGCCAAAACGTCCTTGATTTCAGTCAGGGACTTCTTGCCCAGGTTAGGAGTTTTCAACAGCTCTACTTCGGTGCGCTGAATCAGGTCGCCGATGTAGTAGATGTTCTCCGCCTTGAGGCAGTTGGCAGACCGTACGGTCAGTTCCAGGTCGTCAACCGGACGCAGCAGGATCGGATCGATCTCGTCTTCCTGCTCGACCACTACCGGCTCACTGTCACCTTTGAGATCCACGAACGCGGCCAGCTGCTGTTGCAGGATGGTCGCGGCACGACGGATTGCCTCTTCTGGGTCCAGAGTACCGTTGGTTTCCAGATCAATGACCAGCTTGTCCAGGTTGGTACGCTGCTCAACACGGGCGTTTTCGACCACATAGGCGATACGACGCACCGGGCTGAACGAAGCGTCCAGCTGAAGACGGCCAATGCTGCGGCTTTCATCTTCGTCAGTCTGACGAGAGTCGGCCGGCTCGTAACCGCGACCACGAGCTACAGTGAGCTTCATGTTCAGGGCGCCGTTGGACGCCAGGTTCGCGATTACGTGATCGGGGTTGACGATCTCGACATCGTGATCCAGCTGAATATCGGCAGCGGTAACCACCCCCGAACCCTTTTTCGACAAGGTCAGCGTAACTTCGTCACGACCGTGCAGTTTGATAGCCAGGCCTTTCAGGTTCAACAGGATTTCAATTACGTCTTCCTGTACACCTTCGATCGCGGAGTACTCATGGAGTACGCCATCGATCTCGGCCTCGACTACTGCACAGCCAGGCATGGAGGACAACAGGATGCGGCGCAGCGCGTTGCCCAGGGTATGGCCGAAACCACGCTCGAGAGGCTCGAGCGTAATCTTGGCGCGGGTCGGACTGACTACCTGCACATCAATGTGGCGGGGAGTCAGGAACTCATTTACCGAAATCTGCATGGATGCACCTATTTTCTAGCCCTTACTTGGAGTAGAGCTCGACAATCAGGTTTTCGTTGATGTCGGCAGACAGGTCGCTGCGAGCAGGAACGTTCTTGAAAACGCCCGACTTTTTAGCAGCATCCACGTCTACCCACTCAACGCGGCCGCGCTGAGAGCACAGTTCAAGGGCTTGAACAATGCGCAGCTGGTTCAGCGATTTCTCACGAACCGAGACCACGTCACCCGGACGAACTTGGTAAGATGGAATGTTTACAGTCTTACCGTTGACGCTGATCGCTTTGTGCGAAACCAGCTGACGCGACTCGGAACGAGTCGAGCCGAAGCCCATACGGTAAACGACGTTATCCAGACGGCACTCGAGCAGTTGCAGCAGGTTCTCACCAGTTGCGCCTTTTTTCGAGGCTGCAGCTTGGTAGTAACCGCGGAACTGACGCTCCAGAACACCGTAGATACGACGGACTTTTTGTTTCTCGCGCAGCTGGGTACCGTAGTCGGACTGACGGCCACGGCGCTGGCCGTGGATACCTGGGGCTGCTTCGATGTTGCACTTCGATTCCAGAGCGCGAACGCCGCTCTTCAGGAAAAGGTCAGTGCCTTCACGGCGAGACAGTTTGCATTTTGGACCAATGTAACGTGCCATTTATCTGTCTCCTGATTACACGCGACGCTTCTTCGGCGGACGGCACCCGTTATGCGGGATTGGCGTCACGTCGGTGATGCTGGCGATCTTGTAGCCGCAGCTGTTCAAAGCACGAACGGCGGACTCACGACCTGGACCTGGACCCTTGACGTTTACGTCGAGGTTTTTCAGACCGTATTCCAGCGCAGCTTGACCAGCTCGTTCAGCAGCAATCTGAGCTGCAAACGGGGTGGATTTGCGCGAACCACGGAAACCCGAACCACCGGACGTTGCCCAGGACAAAGCATTGCCCTGACGGTCGGTGATGGTCACGATGGTGTTGTTGAAAGACGCGTGGATGTGGGCGATGCCATCAACCACTGTCTTTTTGATTTTTTTACGAGGACGAGCAGCAGGTTTTGCCATGTCTATTTTCCTGTCGATTCGCTGGTGCGATTACTTGCGGATCGGCTTACGCGGGCCCTTACGGGTGCGTGCATTGGTCTTGGTGCGCTGACCGCGAACCGGCAGACCTTTACGATGGCGCAGACCGCGGTAGCAGCCCAGGTCCATCAAGCGTTTGATCTTCATGTTGATGTCACGGCGCAGATCACCTTCAGTGGTGAACTTGGCGACTTCGCTACGCAGCGTTTCAATCTGCTCGTCGCTCAGATCCTTGATCTTTGCGGCTGGGTTAACCCCAGTGTCTGCACAAATCTTCTGTGCAGTTGTGCGACCGACACCATAGATGTAGGTCAGCGAGATAACAGTGTGCTTGTTATCTGGAATGTTGACGCCTGCAATACGGGCCATTCAGTGGGACTCCAATTGACAGCTACCTACGCCCCGGAAGCCAAGAAATAGGGCGCGAGATAATATCGCTGTAGAAACAATTAATCAACCCAGCAGCGCACTAGCTGCTGGGCTTGTAGCGCGGATCACACTCAGCCTTGGCGCTGCTTGTGACGCGGTTCCGCGCTGCAAATTACTCGCACGATACCTTCGCGGCGAATAATCTTGCAGTTACGGCACAGCTTTTTCACCGATGCACGAACTTTCATGACCAACTCCTCGAACCTTAGGGGCCTGTCAGCGCAGCAAGCTGCTGCCGCCATAGCCTTTCAGGTTGGCTTTCTTCATCAGGGATTCGTACTGGTGCGAAACGAGGTGGGATTGTACTTGGGACATGAAGTCCATCACAACCACTACCACGATCAACAACGACGTCCCGCCGAGATAGAACGGCACGTTTGCAGCCACCACAAGGAACTGGGGCAGAAGGCATACGGCCATCATGTAAAGAGCACCGAACATGGTCAGACGAGTCAGAACGCCATCAATGTAGCGCGCCGACTGCTCACCAGGACGGATACCCGGAATAAAGGCACCGGACTTCTTCAGGTTTTCCGCTACGTCTTTCGGGTTGAACATCAACGCTGTGTAGAAGAAGCAGAAGAAAATGATCCCTGCACTAAACAGCAAAATGTTCAACGGCTGACCAGGAGCGATCGACTGCGAGATGTCTTGCAGCCAGCCCATACCTTCAGACTGACCGAACCAGGCACCCAGCGAAGCCGGGAACAGCAGAATGCTGCTGGCGAAAATAGCCGGGATTACCCCTGCCATGTTCACCTTGAGCGGCAAGTGGCTGGTCTGCGCAGCAAAGACCTTGCGGCCCTGCTGACGCTTGGCGTAGTGAACGGCGATTCGACGCTGACCACGCTCAATGAACACCACAAAACCGATAATCGCTACTGCCAGCAAACCGATAGCGACCAGGGCGAAAATGTTGATATCGCCTGTGCGCGCAGACTCGAAAGACTGCCCGATTGCTCTCGGAAGACCGGCAACGATACCCGCGAAAATCAACATCGAGATACCGTTGCCCACACCGCGCTCGGTAATCTGCTCACCCAGCCACATCATGAACATTGCGCCTGCCACGAAGGTGGAGACGGCAACCACATGGAAGCCAAGGCTTGCAGAGAACGCCACGCCCTGGTTGGCCAAGCCAATGGACATGCCAATCGCTTGAACCAATGCCAGGATTACAGTGAGGTAGCGGGTGTACTGGCTGATCTTGCGACGGCCAGCTTCACCTTCCTTCTTCAACTGCTCCAGCTGTGGGCTGACAGCGGTCATGAGCTGCATGATGATCGATGCCGAGATGTACGGCATGATCCCCAGTGCAAAGATGCTCATGCGCTCAAGCGCACCACCGGAAAACATGTTGAACAAGCTAAGAATGGTCCCCTCATTCTGTCGAAACAGATCCGCCAGACGGTCCGGGTTGATGCCAGGCACCGGGATATGCGCACCTATTCGATAGACGATGATCGCCATGAACAGAAAGCGCAGACGAGCCCAGAGTTCCGACATCCCGCCCTTACCGAGCGAAGAGAGAGCACCTTGCTTAGCCATTTATTCCTCGAATTTGCCGCCAGCTGCTTCGATAGCCGCACGCGCACCTTTGGTGGCTGCGATGCCCTTGATGGTAACTGCGCGAGTGACTTCGCCAGACAGCATGATTTTCACACGCTGTACGTTCTGGTTGATCACGTTGGCATCCTTCAAGGATTGCACGGTGACAACATCGCCTTCCACTTTGGCCAGCTCGGACAGACGCACTTCTGCGCGGTCCATGGCTTTCAGCGAAACGAAGCCGAATTTCGGCAGACGACGGTGCAGCGGCTGTTGACCGCCTTCGAAGCCCGGAGCGATGGTGCCACCGGAACGGGAGGTCTGACCTTTGTGGCCGCGGCCACCAGTCTTACCCAAACCGCTACCGATACCACGACCCGGACGATGCTTCTCGCGACGGGAACCCGGCGCTGGACTCAGATCATTGAGTTTCATCGATTAACCCTCGACGCGCAGCATGTAGTAAGCCTTGTTGATCATCCCGCGATTCTCGGGAGTATCAAGTACTTCTACGGTGTGACCAATGCGACGCAGACCCAGGCCTTTAACACACAGTTTGTGGTTAGGCAGACGGCCGGCGGTGCTTTTGATCAGCGTGACTTTAACGGTGGCAGCCATTAGAAGATCTCCTCAACGCTCTTGCCGCGCTTGGCAGCAATGGATTCAGGAGATTGCATGGCCTTCAGACCCTTGAAGGTGGCGTAAACCACGTTCACTGGGTTGGTCGAACCGTAGCACTTGGCCAGAACGTTCTGGACACCAGCAACTTCCAGGACAGCACGCATAGCGCCGCCAGCGATGATACCGGTACCTTCGGAGGCAGGCTGCATGTAAACCTTCGAGGCGCCGTGGGCGGCCTTGGTGGCGTACTGCAGAGTGGTGCCTTTCAGGTCAACCTGAATCATGTTGCGACGGGCAGCTTCCATGGCTTTCTGGATCGCGGCTGGTACTTCGCGCGATTTGCCACGGCCGAAGCCTACACGGCCCTTACCATCACCAACCACGGTCAACGCGGTGAAGGTGAAGATACGGCCGCCTTTGACGGTCTTGGCTACGCGGTTAACTTGAACCAGCTTCTCGATGTAGCCTTCGTCGCGCTTTTGATCGTTATTTGCCATAACTTAGAACTCCAGCCCGCCTTCACGAGCAGCATCAGCCAGCGCTTTGACGCGGCCATGGTACTTGAAGCCGGAACGGTCAAAGGCAACTTGAGATACACCGGCGGCTTTCGCGCGCTCAGCTACCAGCTTGCCAACCTTAGTGGCCGCGTCGATGTTGCCGGTGGCGCCATCACGCAGGTCTTTGTCCAAGGTAGAGGCGCTTGCCAGAACCTTGCTGCCGTCGGCCGAGATGACTTGGGCATAAATGTGCTGCGAGGAGCGGAACACGCACAAACGCACGGCTTCGAGCTCGTGCATTTTCAGGCGTGCTTTGCGAGCGCGACGCAGTCGAGTAACTTTTTTGTCGGTCATTTGCTAGGCCCTACTTCTTCTTGGCTTCTTTACGACGGACGACTTCGTCCGCGTAACGCACACCTTTGCCTTTGTACGGCTCTGGTGGACGGAAGTCGCGGATTTCAGCGGCCACCTGACCTACCAGCTGCTTGTCGATGCCCTTGATCAGGATATCGGTCTGGCTAGGCGTTTCAGCGGTGATGCCGGCTGGAAGCTCGTAGTCTACTGGGTGAGAGAAGCCCAGAGCCAGGTTCAGGACGGTGCCTTTGGCCTGAGCCTTGTAACCAACACCGACCAGCTGGAGCTTGCGCTCGAAGCCTTGGCTTACGCCTTGGACCATGTTGTTCACCAGAGCGCGGGTAGTACCGGCCATGGCGCGAGCTTGCTGGTCACCATTGCGAGCGACAAAACGCAGCTCACCAGACTCTTCGGTAACTTCAACAGACGAATGAACGTTCAGTTCGAGAGTGCCCTTGGCACCCTTCACCGAAAGCTGTTGGCCGGCGAATTTGACTTCGACACCGGACGGCAGCTTTACGGGGTTCTTAGCGACGCGAGACATGCTTATCCCCCCTTAGAACACTGTGCACAGAACTTCGCCACCAACACCGGCGGCACGTGCAGCACGATCCGTCATCACACCTTTGTTGGTGGAGACGATAGACACGCCCAGACCGCCACGAACTTTCGGCAGATCTGTAACGGCCTTGTACTGACGCAGGCCTGGTCGGCTGGCGCGCTTCAGCTCTTCGATGACCGGACGGCCTTCGAAGTACTTCAGCTCGATCGACAGGGAGGGTTTGACTTCGCTGCTTACCTGGTAACCAGCGATGTAACCTTCGTCCTTCAGAACTTGGGCAACCGCAACCTTCAGAGTCGAAGAAGGCATGCTTACGACGGACTTTTCAGCCATCTGGGCATTACGGATGCGAGTTAGCATGTCCGCTAACGGGTCCTGCATACTCATGGGCTAGATGCTCCTGATACAAGAATTATTAGCCTCTCGGCTATCACAACCACCCAAGCACCCAGGACAAAAGACCCGGGCTCGGGTGAGCCGATCATTCTAGACACAACCTAGAAACGAAACAAGCCCCATATAGGGGCTTGTTTAGAAGCGAGGTCACCGGCGGTCGGAAGATTGCTCCCCTTCCGCCAGAACCCTGGTGCTTACCAGCTGGCTTTAACCAGACCTGGTACGTCACCACGCATTGCAGCTTGACGCAGCATGTTACGGCCCAGACCAAACTTACGGTATACACCGTGAGGACGGCCGGTCAGGCGGCAACGGTTGCGCAGACGAGCGGCGCTGGCGTCACGCGGCTGCTTTTGCAGTGCGACGACGGCGGCATAACGCTCTTCTGGCGATGCGTTCAGGTTGACGATGGTCGCTTTCAGCTCGGCACGCTTTTTGGCGTACTTGGCTACCGTGAGCTGACGCTTCAGCTCGCGGTTTTTCATGCTCTTCTTGGCCATTTTCCTACTCCAATCAGTTGCGGAACGGGAATTTGAATGCACGCAGCAGAGCGCGGCCTTCGTCATCCGAACGAGCAGTGGTGGTCAGGGTAATGTCCAGACCGCGCAGAGCATCGATCTTGTCGTAGTCGATTTCCGGGAAGATGATCTGCTCTTTCACGCCCATGCTGTAGTTGCCACGACCATCGAAGGACTTGGCATTCAGGCCGCGGAAGTCGCGAACCCGAGGCAGGGAGATCGCCAGCAGGCGGTCCAGGAACTCGTACATACGGTCACGGCGCAGAGTAACTTTAACGCCGATCGGCCAACCTTCACGAACCTTGAAACCCGCAATCGACTTGCGAGCGAAAGTCACGACCGGCTTTTGACCGGTGATCTTTTCCAGGTCGGCTACAGCGTTTTCGATGACTTTTTTGTCACCGACAGCTTCGCCCAGACCCATGTTCAGGGTGATCTTGGTTACGCGTGGAACTTCCATCACGTTCGCGAGCTTAAGTTCTTCCTTAAGCTTGGGAGCGATTTCGTTCCGGTAAATCTCTTTGAGTCGTGCCATTGTCTTCTACCTAGCAGTGTTCAAGCATCAACCGCTTTCTGGGTCGACTTGAAGACACGAATTTTCTTGCCGTCTTCAACCTTGAAGCCAACGCGGTCAGCCTTGTTGGTTTCACCATTGAAAATGGCAACGTTGGAAGCGTGCAGAGGCGCTTCTTTCTCGACGATACCGCCCTGTACGCCCGCCATCGGGTTAGGCTTGGTATGGCGCTTGACCAGGTTTACACCACCGATGACCAGACGGTCGTCAGCGAGAACCTTCAGCACCTTACCGCGCTTACCTTTGTCTTTGCCGGCGATCACGATGATCTCGTCGTCACGACGAATCTTTTGCATGTCGGATCTCCTTAGAGCACTTCAGGGGCGAGCGAGACGATCTTCATGAACTTCTCGTTGCGAAGTTCACGGGTCACTGGCCCGAAGATGCGAGTGCCGATCGGCTCTTGCTTGTTGTTCAGCAGAACAGCAGCGTTACCGTCGAAACGAATGATGGAACCGTCAGCGCGACGTACACCATGACGGGTACGTACGACTACGGCGGTCATCACCTGGCCTTTTTTGACCTTACCGCGCGGAATTGCTTCCTTGACGGTTACTTTGATGATGTCACCGATGCCGGCGTAACGACGGTGGGAACCGCCGAGCACCTTGATGCACATGACGCGACGAGCGCCGCTGTTATCGGCCACATCGAGCATGGATTGAGTCTGAATCATAAAATTTCTCCGACCCCTAGCCCTTAGACTTCAACAGCGCGTTCGAGGACTTCAACCAGTGCCCAAGACTTGGTCTTGGCCAGCGGACGAGTTTCGCTAATGGAAACTTTGTCGCCGATTTTGCACTGATTGGTTTCGTCGTGCGCGTGCAGCTTAGTCGAACGCTTAACGTATTTACCGTAGATCGGGTGCTTTACGCGACGCTCGATCAGAACGGTGATGGTCTTGTCCATTTTGTCGCTGACGACACGGCCAGTCAGCGTACGGACGGTTTTTTCAGCTTCAGCCATGATCACTTACCTGCCTGCTGGTTGAGCACAGTTTTCACGCGAGCGATGTCACGCTTAACTTGCGAGAGCAGGTGCGACTGCCCCAACTGGCCAGTTGCTTTCTGCATACGCAGATTGAACTGGTCGCGCAGCAGGCCGAGCAGTTGCTCGTTCAGCTGCTGTGCCGATTTTTCACGAAGTTCATTCGCTTTCATCACATCACCGTCCGCTTAACAAAGGAGGTGGCGAGTGGCAGCTTTGCAGCAGCCAAGGCGAATGCTTCGCGCGCCAGCTCTTCAGAAACACCCTCGATCTCATACAGGACTTTGCCTGGCTGGATCTGGGCAACCCAGTATTCCACGGAACCCTTACCTTTACCCATCCGCACTTCAAGAGGCTTCTTGGTAACCGGCTTGTCCGGGAACACACGGATCCAGATCTTGCCGCCACGCTTAACGTGACGAGTCAAAGCACGACGTGCAGACTCGATCTGGCGAGCGGTGAGGCGACCGCGGGCGACAGCTTTCAAGGCGAATTCGCCGAAGCTGACCTTGCTACCGCGCAGTGCCAGACCACGGTTGTGGCCGGTCATCTGCTTGCGGAATTTTGTACGCTTAGGTTGCAACATTTGGCGTACCCCTTACTTAGCAGCTTTTTTACGAGGCGCTGGTGCTTGTGGTTTCAGCTCTTCTTGGCGACCACCAATTACTTCGCCTTTGAAGATCCAAACCTTCACACCGATCACACCATAAGTGGTGTGAGCTTCGTAGGTGTTGTAGTCGATATCAGCACGCAGGGTGTGCAACGGCACACGACCTTCGCGATACCACTCGGTACGAGCAATCTCGGCACCGCCGAGACGACCGCTCACCTGGATCTTGATGCCCTTGGCACCAATACGCATGGCGTTCTGCACGGCGCGCTTCATAGCACGACGGAACATTACGCGGCGCTCCAGCTGCTGAGCTACGCTTTGCGCAACCAGCATGGCGTCGAGTTCCGGCTTGCGGATCTCTTCGATGTTGATGTGCACAGGCACACCCATCTGCTTGGTCAGGTCCTGACGCAGCTTCTCAACATCTTCACCTTTCTTCCCGATAACGATACCTGGACGAGCGGTGTGGATGGTGATGCGTGCAGTTTGGGCCGGACGATGGATATCGATACGGCTTACGGACGCGCTTTTTAATTTGTCTTGGAGGTACTCACGAGTTTTCAGATCCTTCAACAGGTAATCTGCGTAAGTCGCGCCATCTGCATACCAGACGGACGTGTGCTCCTTGACGATTCCCAGGCGAATGCCAGTGGGATGTACTTTCTGACCCATCTGATCGACTCCGTTACTTGTCCGCAACCTTGACAGTGATATGGCAAGACCGCTTGACGATGCGATCAGCGCGGCCTTTGGCACGCGGCATGATGCGCTTCAGCGAACGCCCTTCGTTGACGAAAACGGTGGAGACCTTCAGGTCATCAACGTCTGCGCCTTCGTTGTGTTCGGCGTTGGCAACGGCCGACTCGAGGACTTTCTTCATGATTTCAGCGGCTTTTTTGCTGCTGAAGGCCAACAGGTTGAGCGCTTCGCCCACCTTCTTCCCGCGGATCTGGTCGGCGACCAAGCGGGCTTTCTGGGCGGAGATTCGAGCGCCCGACAACTTAGCGGCTACTTCCATTTCCTACCCCTTAACGCTTGGCTTTCTTGTCAGCCACGTGCCCACGATAAGTGCGGGTACCGGCAAACTCGCCCAGTTTATGACCGACCATGTCTTCGTTCACGAGAACTGGGACATGTTGACGACCGTTATGAACCGCGATGGTCAGACCGACCATTTGTGGCAGGATCATCGAACGACGCGACCAGGTTTTCACCGGTTTGCGATCATTCTTTTCCGCCGCCACTTCGATCTTCTTCAGTAGGTGAAGATCGATAAAAGGACCTTTTTTCAGAGAACGTGGCACTGTCGTATCCCTCTATTTACTTGCGACGACGGACGATCATTTTGTCGGTACGCTTATTACCACGAGTCTTCGCACCCTTGGTTGGGAAGCCCCATGGCGATACCGGATGACGACCACCGGAGGTACGACCTTCACCACCACCATGCGGGTGGTCAACCGGGTTCATGGCAACACCACGAACGGTTGGGCGAACGCCACGCCAGCGTTTGGCACCAGCTTTACCCAGCGAACGCAGGCTGTGCTCGGAGTTCGAGACTTCGCCCAGGGTCGCACGGCACTCAGCCAGGACTTTACGCATTTCACCAGAGCGCAGACGCAGGGTCACGTAGACACCTTCGCGAGCGATCAGCTGAGCCGAAGCACCAGCGGAACGAGCGATCTGTGCACCTTTACCCGGCTTCAGTTCGATGCCGTGAATGGTGCTACCTACTGGGATGTTGCGCAGCTGCAGGGAGTTACCGGCCTTGATTGGGGCCAGCGAACCTGCGATCAGCTGATCGCCAGCACTCACGCCTTTAGGGGCGATGATGTAGCGACGCTCACCGTCTGCGTAGCACAGCAGGGCGATGTGAGCAGTACGGTTTGGATCGTATTCGATACGCTCGACAGTGGCTGGAATGCCATCTTTGTCATTGCGACGGAAGTCGACCATACGGTAATGCTGCTTATGACCACCACCAATGTGACGCGTGGTAATACGGCCATTGTTGTTACGACCACCAGACTTCGATTTCTTCTCGAGCAGCGGTGCGTGAGGAGCGCCTTTATGCAGCTCCTTGTTGACCACCTTGACCACGAAACGGCGGCCAGGGGAAGTCGGTTTGCATTTAACGATTGCCATGATGCACCCCTTCCTTACTCAGCACTGCTGCTGAAATCGAGATCTTGGCCTGGCTGAAGGGAGACGATCGCCTTCTTCCAGTCATTACGCTTGCCCAGACCACGTGCGGTACGCTTGGTTTTACCCAATACGTTAACAGTCGACACGTTTTCGACTTTTACGCCGAACAGGCCTTCGACAGCTTTCTTGATTTCCAGCTTGGTTGCATCGGTAGCAACCTTGAATACGAACTGGCCTTTCTTCTCAGCCAGAACGGTAGCCTTCTCGGAAACGTGCGGGCCAAGGAGGACTTTAAATACGCGTTCCTGGTTCATCCCAGCAGCTCCTCGAATTTCTTCACGGCCGACACAGTGATCAACACTTTGTCATAGGCGATCAGACTGACCGGATCGGAACCCTGTACGTCACGAACGTCGACGTGCGGCAGGTTGCGAGCAGCCAGGTACAGGTTCTGATCAACGGCGTCCGATACGATCAGGACGTCAGTCAGGCCCATGCCATTCAGCTTGTTCAGCAGATCTTTGGTCTTTGGCGCTTCAACAGCGAAGTCCTGGACAACGACCAGACGGTCGGTACGCACCAGCTCAGCGAGGATGGAACGCATTGCTGCGCGGTACATCTTCTTGTTGAGCTTCTGCGAGTGGTCCTGTGGACGAGCTGCGAAGGTGGTGCCACCGCCGCGCCAGATCGGGCTACGAATGGTACCAGCACGAGCACGACCAGTGCCCTTCTGACGCCATGGGCGCTTACCGCCACCGGATACGTCGGAACGGGTCTTCTGCTGCTTGGTGCCCTGACGGCCGCCGGCCATGTAGGCCACGACTGCTTGGTGAACCAGCGTCTCGTTGAATTCGCCACCGAAGGTCAGTTCGGAAACTTCGATCGCCTGAGCGTCATTTACGTTAAGTTGCATGTCAGTTTCCCCTTAACCGCGAGCCTTGACAGCTGGACGTACAACCACGTCGCCGCCAGTAGCGCCAGGAACGGCACCCTTGATCAGCAGCAGGTTGCGTTCAGCGTCGACGCGAACTACTTCCAGGGACTGCACAGTAACGCGCTCGGCGCCCATGTGACCGGACATTTTCTTGCCCTTGAACACACGACCAGGAGTCTGGCACTGGCCGATGGAACCCGGAACACGGTGCGATACGGAGTTACCGTGGGTGTTATCTTGGCCACGGAAATTCCAGCGCTTGATGGTACCGGCGAAGCCTTTACCTTTCGACTGACCGGTGACGTCTACCAGCTGGCCTGCAGTAAAGAGTTCAGCTTTGATCAGATCGCCAGCCTGGAAATCGCCTTCTTCAAGACGGAACTCCCAAACACCGCGACCAGCGGCAACGTTCGCCTTTGCGAAGTGACCTGCTTGAGCAGCAGTCACACGCGAAGCACGACGCTCGCCTACAGTGATTTGCACTGCACGGTAGCCATCAGTTTCTTCGGTTTTGAACTGGGTGACGCGATTCGGCTCGATCTCAACGACCGTGACCGGAATGGAGACACCTTCTTCGGTGAAAATACGGGTCATACCGCATTTACGACCGACTACACCAATAGTCATGTTGTGAACCTCATGAGTGTACGGGGCTTTCACCCGCTATGGCCGCCCATTTCAGAGCGTTACACGGTTAAGACCGAAGTCTTAGCCGAGGCTGATCTGTACTTCCACACCTGCCGCAAGGTCCAGCTTCATCAGCGCATCAACGGTTTTATCCGTTGGCTGGACGATGTCCAGAACGCGCTTATGAGTGCGGATCTCGTACTGGTCACGCGCGTCTTTGTTGACGTGCGGGGAGACCAGAACGGTGAAACGCTCTTTGCGAGTAGGCAGTGGAATCGGACCACGCACTTGTGCACCAGTACGTTTCGCGGTTTCCACGATTTCCTGGGTGGATTGGTCGATCAGGCGATGGTCGAAAGCCTTCAACCTGATACGGATTTGCTGATTTTGCATTGGATTTCAGACTCCAGGCTGTTCCCAACGGACGCACTACGCCCGCTAAAAGGAGGCGTGATTCTATAGACGGCCTCATTTTGTGTCAACCCAATAAAAAAGGCCCCCGCTGAGCGGAGGCCTTTTTCAACCGATCGAGTGATTACTCGATGATTTTGGCTACGACGCCGGCGCCGACGGTACGACCGCCTTCACGGATAGCGAAGCGCAGACCGTCTTCCATTGCGATGGTCTTGATCAGAGTGACTTCCATCTGGATGTTGTCACCTGGCATTACCATCTCAACGCCTTCCGGCAGCTGGCAGTTACCGGTCACGTCAGTAGTACGGAAGTAGAACTGAGGACGGTAGCCTTTGAAGAACGGAGTGTGACGACCGCCTTCTTCTTTCGACAGAACGTAAACTTCTGCAGTGAACTTGGTGTGCGGCTTGACCGAACCTGGCTTGACCAGAACCTGGCCACGCTCAACGTCGTCACGCTTGGTACCACGCAGCAGAACGCCACAGTTCTCGCCAGCACGACCTTCGTCGAGCAGTTTGCGGAACATTTCAACACCGGTGCAGGTGGTGGTGGTGGTGTCACGCAGACCAACGATTTCCAGTGCGTCTTGAACACGGACGATGCCACGCTCGATACGACCGGTAACAACGGTACCACGACCCGAGATCGAGAATACGTCTTCGATTGGCATCAGGAACGGCTTGTCGATAGCGCGCTCTGGCTCTGGGATGTAGCTGTCCAGAGTTTCTACCAGTTTCTTGACGGCAGTGGTGCCCATCTCGTTGTCGTCTTTGCCTTCCAGAGCCATACGAGCCGAACCGATGATGATCGGAGTGTCGTCGCCTGGGAAGTCATAGGTGGACAGCAGGTCGCGAACTTCCATCTCGACCAGTTCCAGCAGCTCAGCGTCGTCTACCAGGTCAGCCTTGTTCAGGAAGACCACGATGTACGGAACGCCAACCTGACGGGACAGCAGGATGTGCTCACGGGTTTGTGGCATCGGACCATCGGCGGCCGAGCAAACCAGGATAGCGCCGTCCATCTGCGCAGCACCGGTGATCATGTTCTTCACATAGTCAGCGTGACCTGGGCAGTCGACGTGAGCGTAGTGACGGATCTTCGAGTTGTACTCGACGTGCGCGGTGTTGATGGTGATACCACGCGCTTTCTCTTCTGGAGCCGAGTCGATCTTGTCGAAGTCAACAACAGCCGAACCGAAAACTTCGGAGCAGACGCGAGTCAGAGCAGCAGTCAGAGTGGTTTTACCGTGGTCGACGTGACCGATGGTGCCAACGTTGACGTGCGGAAGGGAACGATCAAATTTTTCTTTAGCCACGACAGTGAACTCCTAGCCTAAAGGGGCTGAATCAGCCTTGTTTTTTAACGAGAGCTTCGACGATGTTCGACGGAGCTTCGGCGTATTTGGAGAATTCCATGGAGTAGCTCGCGCGACCCTGAGACATGGAACGAACGTCGGTCGCATAACCGAACATTTCCCCGAGCGGCACTTCAGCACGGATAACCCTGCCGGAGACCGAATCATCCATACCCTGGATAAGACCACGACGACGGTTCAGGTCACCCATCACGTCACCCATGTAGTCCTCAGGGGTTACAACCTCAACCTTCATGATCGGCTCGAGAACCTGACCACCGCCCTTTTGGGCCAGCTGTTTGGTTGCCATCGAAGCTGCAACCTTGAACGCCATCTCGTTGGAGTCGACGTCATGGTACGAACCGTCGAATACCGTGGCCTTGAGGCCGATCAGAGGATAACCGGCAACAACGCCGTTCTTCATCTGCTCTTCGATACCCTTCTGGATCGGAGCGATGAATTCCTTAGGAATTACACCACCAACCACTTCGTTGCTGAACACCAGACCCTCGGTGATGTTGCCTTTGTCGTCCACGTCCGGCTCCGAGAAACGGATCCAGCAGTGACCGAACTGACCACGACCACCCGACTGACGAACGAATTTGCCTTCGATTTCGACGTTGGACTTGGTGATACGCTCGCGATACGAAACCTGCGGCTTACCGATGTTGGCTTCGACGTTGAACTCGCGCTTCATGCGGTCAACGAGGATGTCCAGGTGAAGCTCACCCATACCCGAGATGATGGTCTGGCCGGTTTCTTCATCGGTCTTGACGCGGAACGACGGGTCTTCCTGAGCGAGCTTGCCCAGTGCGATACCCATCTTTTCCTGGTCCTGCTTGGTTTTCGGCTCAACAGCAACCGAAATTACAGGCTCCGGGAAGTCCATACGCTCGAGGATGATCGGCTTGTCGGCGTTGCACAGGGTGTCACCAGTGGTGACGTCCTTCATGCCGATCAGAGCAGCGATGTCGCCTGCGCGTACTTCTTTGATCTCTTCACGCTGGTTGGCGTGCATCTGCACCATACGACCAACGCGCTCTTTCTTGCCCTTGACCGAGTTGATCACGGAGTCGCCCGAGGTCAGGAAGCCCGAGTAGACGCGCACGAAAGTCAGAGTACCAACGAACGGGTCGGTGGCAATCTTGAACGCCAGAGCCGAGAACGGTTCTTCGTCGGAAGCGTGACGCTCGTCGTAGTCGGCGTCGACCAGCTCTTCTTTCGACTTCTCGATCAGATCAGGGTGAATACCTTTGATCGCCGGGATTTCGGTAGGAGCAGGCAGGAAGTCGATCACGGCGTCGAGAACCAGGGGAACACCCTTGTTCTTGAACGACGAACCGCAGACCGCCGGGACGATTTCGCTGGCCAGGGTGCGCGCGCGCAGACCGGCTTTGATTTCGTCGATGGTCAGCTCTTCGCCTTCCAGGTACTTGTTCATCAGCTCTTCGCTGGACTCGGCAGCCGCTTCAACCATGTTGGAGCGCCACTCTTGAGCCAACTCGAGCATGTCCGCAGGAATTTCTTCCTCGCGCGGCGAAGTACCCTTGTCGTCGTCGTTCCAGTAGACAGCTTTCATCTTGATCAGATCGATCTGACCCTGGAAGTTGTCTTCCGAACCGATTGCCAGCTGGATCGGAACCGGGGTGTGACCCAGGCGGTTCTTGATCTGGCCGATAACGCGCAGGAAGTCAGCGCCTGCACGGTCCATCTTGTTCACGTAGACAACACGTGGAACGCCGTACTTGTTGGCTTGACGCCATACGGTTTCGGACTGTGGCTCAACGCCGGAAGTACCGCAGAACACAACGACCGCGCCGTCGAGTACACGCAGCGAACGCTCAACTTCAATGGTGAAGTCAACGTGGCCAGGGGTATCGATGACGTTTACGCGGTAGTTGTCGTACTGACCGGTAGAACCCTTCCAGAAGGTGGTAACGGCAGCGGAGGTAATGGTAATACCCCGCTCCTGCTCCTGCACCATCCAGTCGGTGGTCGCGGCGCCGTCATGCACCTCGCCCATCTTGTGGCTCAGGCCTGTGTAGAACAGGATCCGCTCGGTAGTGGTAGTTTTGCCCGCATCGACGTGCGCGCAAATACCAATGTTGCGGTAGCGGTTAATTGCTGTAGTACGAGCCATAAAGCCCTCGCAAAATGATTGATGCTTGAATTAGAAGCGGTAGTGCGAGAATGCTTTGTTGGCTTCAGCCATACGGTGCACGTCTTCACGCTTCTTGACTGCAGCACCTTTGCCTTCAGCAGCATCCAGCAGCTCGCCAGCCAAGCGCAGAGCCATGGACTTCTCGCCGCGCTTGCGGGCGTAGTCTACGAGCCAGCGCATTGCCAGAGCGTTACGACGGGATGGACGAACTTCGACCGGAACCTGGTAAGTGGCACCGCCGACACGGCGGGACTTTACTTCGACCAGCGGAGCGATGGCGTCGAGAGCTTTCTCGAAGATTTCCAGGGGATCGCTGTTCTTGCGTTCTTTGACCTTGTCCAGCGCACCGTAAACGATACGCTCGGCAACGGCCTTCTTGCCGCTTTCCATCACGTGGTTCATGAACTTCGCGAGGATTTGCGATCCGTATTTTGGATCGTCCAGAATCTCACGTTTTGCTGCTACACGACGTCTTGGCATGATAAGCCCTCAAACGGTCTTCAGGTTAGCCCGGGACCTGGGTCTACGACCCCCGCCCGACCTTACTCTTATCGACTGAAAAAATTGATTATGTGCAAACGGCCGATTACTTCGGACGCTTGGTACCGTACTTCGAACGACCTTGGTTACGACCTTTGACGCCGGAGGTATCCAGGGAGCCGCGAACGGTGTGGTAACGAACACCTGGCAAGTCTTTTACACGGCCGCCACGGATCAGGACGACGCTGTGCTCTTGCAGGTTGTGGCCTTCACCGCCGATGTACGAGGAAACCTCGAAACCGTTGGTCAGACGCACACGGCATACTTTACGCAGTGCCGAGTTAGGTTTTTTCGGCGTGGTGGTGTACACACGGGTGCACACGCCACGACGTTGCGGGCAGTTCTGCAGCGCAGGTACGTCGGATTTCTCGACGGTACGCTTACGCGGCTGACGTACCAGCTGGTTGATAGTTGCCATCTACTAGCTCCACTGATTGTCTTGCGACGCTATTGTCTTGCAAGAAAGCCTAAAATTGACGAGACGGAGCCTCACCAAATTTAAGGGTACAAAAGTCTAAAGAGGTTCTTGCACCCAGTCAAGACAAGGCCCCGACCCTCCCCGCCCGGTGATCGGTAACATTGCATGTCACCAAGCACCGCGGAGAGGGGCCGGGGCCCCGCCCTGTTACTTAATTACCGCTGGAATTCAACGCTTCGGTCAGTGCGGCTTCCACCTCACTGGCACTTACGCGCAGCGGTTTGTCGGCATCACGGCGACGCTTGCGCTCGCTGTGGTAAGCCAGACCGGTACCGGCCGGGATCAGGCGGCCGACGACCACGTTCTCTTTCAGGCCGCGCAGGTAATCGCGCTTGCCGGTTACCGCCGCTTCGGTCAGTACACGGGTGGTTTCCTGGAAGGAAGCCGCCGAGATGAACGATTCGGTGGACAGCGAGGCCTTGGTGATACCCAGCAGCACACGGGTGAACTTGGAGATGAACTTGTCATCGGCTGCGAGACGCTCGTTCTCGACCAGCACGTGAGTCAGTTCCATCTGGTCGCCCTTGATGAAGCTGGAATCGCCCGACTCGGCAATCTCGACCTTACGCAGCATCTGACGCAGGATGGTCTCGATGTGCTTGTCGTTGATCTTAACGCCTTGCAGACGGTAAACGTCCTGGATCTCGTTGACGATGTACTTCGCCAGCGCGCTGACACCCAGCAGACGCAGGATATCATGCGGATCGCTTGGACCGTCGGAGATAACTTCGCCGCGGTTAACCTGTTCGCCTTCGAAGACGTTCAGGTGGCGCCACTTCGGAATCAGCTCTTCGTATGGATCGCTACCGTCGGTCGGAGTGATGACCAGACGACGCTTGCCTTTGGTCTCTTTACCGAACGCGATGGTACCGCTGACTTCCGCCAGGATCGACGCTTCTTTCGGACGACGTGCTTCGAACAAGTCGGCAACACGTGGCAGACCACCGGTGATGTCACGGGTCTTCGACGTTTCTTGCGGGATCCGCGCGATAACGTCACCAACACCGATCTGGGCACCGTCAGCTACACCTACCAAGGCGTTGGCCGGCAGGAAGTACTGAGCAGGTACGTCGGTACCTGGCAGCATCAAATCCTTGCCATTGGCGTCGACCATCTTGATGGCCGGACGGATTTCCTTGCCAGCGGCAGGGCGATCCTTGGCGTCCAGGACTTCAATGTTGGTCAAACCAGTCAACTCGTCAGTCTGACGCTTGATGGTGATGTTTTCTTCCATGCCCACGAAGGTCACGGTACCTTTCAGCTCGGTAACGATCGGGTGGGTGTGCGGGTCCCACTTGGCGACGATTGCGCCTGCGTCGACCTTGTCACCTTCCTTGACCGAAATCACGGCGCCGTAAGGCAGCTTGTAGCGCTCACGCTCACGACCGAATTCGTCGGCAATGGCCAGCTCGCCGGAACGCGATACAGCAACCAGGTTGCCGTCAGCACGCTCTACCTGCTTGAGGTTATGCAGACGAACCATACCGCCGTTCTTCACTTGGACGCTGTCGGCAGCCGAGGTCCGGCTGGCAGCACCACCGATGTGGAACGTACGCATGGTCAGCTGGGTACCCGGCTCACCGATGGACTGGGCAGCGATTACGCCGACCGCTTCACCGATGTTCACCTGGTGACCGCGAGCCAGGTCACGACCGTAGCACTTGGCGCAGATACCGAAGCGAGTTTCACAGCTGATCGGCGAACGCACGATAACTTCGTCGATGCTGTTGAGCTCGATGAACTCGACCCACTTCTCGTCGACCAGGGTACCGGCCGGAACGATGACATCGTCGGTGCCAGGCTTGAACACGTCACGGGCGATTACTCGACCCAGTACGCGCTCACCCAATGGCTCAACCACGTCACCGCCTTCGATGTGCGGAGTCATCAGCAAGCCGTGATCAGTGCCGCAATCGATCTCGGTAACCACCAGATCTTGCGCCACGTCGACCAATCGACGAGTCAGGTAACCCGAGTTCGCAGTCTTCAAGGCGGTATCCGCAAGACCCTTACGAGCACCGTGCGTCGAGATGAAGTACTGCAGAACGCTCAGGCCTTCACGGAAGTTCGCGGTGATCGGCGTCTCGATGATCGAGCCGTCCGGCTTGGCCATCAGACCACGCATACCGGCCAACTGACGAATCTGAGCTGCCGAACCCCGAGCACCGGAGTCAGCCATCATGTACATCGAGTTGAAGGACTCTTGGTCGACTTCGTCGCCATTGCGGTCGATGACTTTCTCTTTCGAGAGGTTGGCCATCATCGCCTTGGAGACTTCGTCGTTCGCCTTGGACCACAAGTCGATGACCTTGTTGTACTTCTCGCCCTGGGTTACCAGGCCGGAGGCGTACTGGCTCTCGATTTCCTTCACTTCTTCGGTGGCAGCACCGATGATGCGGGCTTTTTCGTCCGGGATAACGAAGTCGTTAACACCGATCGAAACGCCGGAAATGGTCGAGTAGGCAAAGCCGGTGTACATCAGCTGGTCAGCGAAGATAACGGTCTCTTTCAGACCAACCACGCGGTAGCACTGGTTGATCAGCTTGGAGATCGCCTTTTTCTTCATTGGCTGGTTGACCACGTCGTACGACAGACCTGGTGGCACAACCTGGAACAGCAGTGCACGGCCGACAGTGGTGTCGACGATACGGGTGTTCTTGACGCTGCCGCCATCACGGTCGTTCACGGTTTCGTTGATACGAACCTTGATCTTGGCGTGCAGGGCAGCTTCGCCGGCGCGGAATACCCGGTCGACTTCCTGCAGGTCAGCGAAGATGCGACCTTCGCCCTTGGCGTTGATGGCTTCACGGGTCATGTAGTACAGACCCAGTACGACGTCCTGCGACGGAACGATGATTGGCTCACCGTTGGCTGGCGACAGAATGTTGTTGGTGGACATCATCAGCGCGCGCGCTTCGAGCTGGGCTTCCAGCGTCAGCGGCACGTGCACGGCCATCTGGTCACCGTCGAAGTCGGCGTTGTACGCAGCGCAGACCAGCGGGTGCAGCTGGATAGCCTTACCTTCGATCAGTACCGGTTCAAACGCCTGGATGCCGAGACGGTGAAGGGTCGGTGCACGGTTGAGCAGTACGGGGTGTTCGCGGATCACCTCGGCGAGCACGTCCCAGACCTCTGGCAGCTCGCGCTCGACCATCTTCTTGGCAGCCTTGATGGTGGTCGCCAGACCACGCATTTCCAGCTTGCCGAAAATGAACGGTTTGAACAGCTCGAGAGCCATCTTCTTCGGCAGACCGCACTGGTGCAGACGCAGGGTCGGGCCTACGGTAATTACCGAACGGCCAGAGTAGTCCACGCGCTTGCCGAGCAAGTTCTGACGGAAGCGACCTTGCTTACCTTTGATCATGTCAGCCAGCGACTTCAGCGGACGCTTGTTCGAGCCAGTGATGGCGCGACCGCGACGGCCGTTGTCGAGCAGGGCGTCGACCGCTTCCTGCAGCATGCGCTTTTCGTTGCGCACGATGATATCCGGAGCCGACAGATCAAGCAGACGCTTGAGACGGTTGTTCCGGTTGATCACGCGGCGGTACAGGTCGTTCAGGTCGGAGGTCGCGAAGCGGCCACCATCCAGTGGTACCAGCGGACGCAGGTCCGGCGGCAATACTGGCAGAACGGTCAGGACCATCCACTCAGGCAGGTTGCCCGAGCCCTGGAAAGCTTCCATCAGCTTCAGGCGCTTGGACAGCTTCTTGATCTTGGTTTCCGAGTTGGTTTGCGGAATTTCTTCGCGCAGGCGGCCAATCTCGTGCTCCAGGTCGATAGCGTGCAGCAGCTCGCGAACAGCCTCGGCACCCATGCGGGCGTCGAAGTCATCACCGAACTCTTCCAGCGCTTCGAAGTACTGCTCGTCGTTGAGCAGCTGACCCTTCTCCAGGGTGGTCATGCCCGGGTCGATAACGACGTAGCTCTCGAAGTAGAGAACGCGCTCGATATCACGCAGGGTCATGTCCATCAGCAGGCCGATACGGGACGGCAGCGACTTCAGGAACCAGATGTGGGCGACCGGCGAGGCCAGTTCGATGTGCGCCATGCGCTCACGACGAACCTTGGCCAGGGCGACTTCAACGCCGCACTTCTCGCAGATCACACCACGGTGTTTCAGGCGCTTGTACTTACCGCACAGGCACTCGTAGTCCTTGACTGGGCCAAAGATCTTGGCGCAGAACAGGCCGTCACGCTCAGGTTTGAACGTACGGTAGTTGATGGTTTCCGGTTTTTTAACTTCACCGAACGACCACGAACGGATCATCTCAGGCGACGCGAGGCCGATGCGAATGGCATCGAACTCTTCGACTTGACCCTGGTTTTTCAGCAAATTCAGTAGGTCTTTCAAGGCCTTTCCTCCTGGCGGAGCAAGGAGCGGGCTGTTACAGCCCCGCTCCCATTCGCGTCACGTGTTATTCGGTTTCCAGATCGATATCGATACCGAGCGAACGGATCTCTTTGATCAACACGTTGAAGGACTCGGGCATGCCCGGCTCCATACGGTGATCGCCATCCACGATGTTTTTGTACATCTTGGTACGGCCGTTCACGTCGTCCGACTTCACTGTGAGCATTTCTTGCAGAGTGTACGCCGCGCCGTATGCTTCCAGCGCCCAGACTTCCATCTCCCCGAAACGCTGACCACCGAACTGCGCCTTACCACCCAGCGGCTGCTGGGTAACCAGGCTGTACGAACCAGTGGAACGCGCGTGCATCTTGTCGTCCACCAAGTGGTTCAGCTTGAGCATGTACATGTAACCAACGGTCACCGGGCGCTCGAACTTGTTGCCGGTACGGCCGTCGAACAGCACCATCTGGCCGCTTTCTGGCATGTCAGCCAGTTTCAGCATGGCCTTGATTTCGCTTTCCTTGGCACCGTCGAAGACCGGAGTAGCCATAGGCACGCCTTTCTTCAGGTTGTGCGCCAGAGCAAGGATCTCAGCGTCGGTGAAGTCTTCCAGGCTTTCCTGACGACCGCCGATCTCGTTGTAGATCTCGGTGAGGAAGCTGCGCAGCTCAGTGGCTTTGCGCTGCTCTTCGATCATCCGGTCGATCTTCTCGCCCAGACCTTTGGCCGCGAGGCCGAGGTGGGTTTCGAGGATCTGCCCGACGTTCATACGCGATGGTACGCCCAGCGGGTTCAGTACGACGTCTACCGGAGTACCGTTGGCGTCGTGCGGCATGTCTTCGACCGGCATGATCACCGAGACCACACCTTTGTTACCGTGACGGCCGGCCATCTTGTCGCCCGGCTGAATGCGGCGGCGGATAGCCAGGTAGACCTTGACGATCTTCAGTACGCCCGGTGCCAGGTCATCGCCCTGCTGCAGCTTGCGCTTCTTGTCTTCGAACTTGTCGTCGAGCAGACGGCGACGATCGACGATGTAGGCCTGGGCCTTCTCGAGCTGATCGTTCAGCGCGTCTTCAGCCATGCGCAGTTTGAACCACTGGCCGTGCTCCAGACCGTCGAGGACTTCATCGCTGACCACGGTGCCTTTTTTCAGGCCCGCGCCACCGTCGACAACCTGGCCGTTCAGCGCCGAACGCAGACGCTCGAAGGTTGCGCCTTCAACGATGCGGAACTCTTCGTTCAGATCCTTGCGGATCTCGTCCAGCTGGGTCTTCTCGATGGACAGGGCGCGGCTATCGCGCTCAACGCCGTCACGAGTGAAGACCTGCACGTCGATGACAGTACCTTTGGTGCCGGTTGGCACGCGCAGGGAGGTGTCTTTAACGTCGCTGGCTTTTTCACCGAAGATTGCACGCAGCAGTTTTTCTTCCGGAGTCAGTTGGGTCTCGCCTTTCGGAGTGACCTTGCCGACCAGGATATCGCCAGCGCCGACCTCAGCACCCACGTAAACGATACCGGCTTCGTCCAGTTTGTTCAGTGCAGCTTCACCCACGTTCGGGATGTCTGCAGTGATTTCCTCAGGCCCAAGCTTGGTGTCACGCGCCACACAGGTCAGTTCCTGAATGTGGATAGTGGTGAAGCGATCTTCCTGAACCACGCGCTCCGACAGACAGATGGAGTCTTCGAAGTTGAAGCCGTTCCACGCCATGAACGCGATGCGCATGTTCTGACCCAGAGCCAGCTCACCCATATCGGTGGACGGACCGTCAGCCATGATGTCATGACGCTTGACCACATCACCCTTGCTGACCAGCGGACGCTGGTTAATGCAGGTGTTCTGGTTCGAGCGGGTGTACTTGGTCAGGTTGTAGATGTCGACACCGGCTTCACCGGTTTCAACTTCGTCATCTGCAACGCGAACCACGATACGGCTGGCATCGACCGAGTCGATAACGCCGCCACGGCGAGCCACGACGCAGACGCCGGAGTCACGGGCAACGTTGCGCTCCATGCCGGTACCTACCAGCGGCTTGTCGGCGCGCAGGGTTGGTACAGCCTGACGCTGCATGTTCGAACCCATCAACGCACGGTTGGCGTCGTCGTGCTCGAGGAACGGAATCAGCGACGCTGCAACCGAAACTACCTGCTTCGGCGAAACATCCATCAGGGTGACGTCTTCCGGCGCCTTGACGGTGAATTCGTTCAGGTGACGTACTGCTACCAGTTCGTCGATCAGACGCTTGTCTTCGCTCATGGTGGCCGAAGCCTGGGCGATGACGTGGTCAGCTTCTTCGATCGCCGACAGGAACACGATGTCGTCGGAAACCACACCCTCTTTCACCACGCGGTACGGGCTCTCGAGGAAGCCGTACTGGTTGGTGCGGGCATACGCCGCCAGGGAGTTGATCAGACCGATGTTCGGACCTTCAGGGGTCTCGATCGGGCACACACGGCCGTAGTGGGTCGGGTGTACGTCACGGACTTCAAAGCCAGCGCGCTCACGGGTCAGACCGCCAGGGCCGAGTGCAGAGACACGACGCTTGTGGGTAATTTCCGAGAGCGGGTTGTTCTGGTCCATGAACTGCGAGAGCTGGCTGGAACCGAAGAACTCTTTCACCGCCGCCGCAACCGGCTTGGCGTTGATCAGGTCTTGCGGCATCAGGCCTTCGCTTTCTGCCATCGACAGACGCTCTTTGACCGCACGCTCAACGCGCACCAGGCCAACCCGGAACTGGTTCTCGGCCATCTCGCCAACACAACGCACACGGCGGTTGCCGAGGTGGTCGATGTCGTCGACGATGCCTTTACCGTTACGGATGTCGACCAGCGTCTTCAGTACGTCAACGATGTCTTCCTTGCTCAACACGCCCGAACCTTCGATCTCGGAGCGACCGATACGACGGTTGAACTTCATACGGCCAACAGCGGACAGATCGTACCGCTCGGCGCTGAAGAACAGGTTGTTGAACAGGGTCTCGGCGGCATCCTTGGTTGGCGGCTCGCCTGGACGCATCATCCGGTAGATCTCGACCAGCGCTTCCAGTTGGTTGCTGGTGGTGTCGATCTTCAGGGTGTCCGAAATGAACGGACCGCAGTCGATGTCGTTGGTGTACAGCGTCTCGAGGCGAACAACCTGAGCCTTGGCGATCTTGATCAGCAGCTCGGTGGTCAGCTCGGTGTTGCACTCAGCCAGGATCTCGCCGGTAGCCGGATGCACGATTGCCTTGGCAGTGGTGCGACCCAGTACGTACTCCATCGGCACGTCCAGCTGCTTGACGCCAGCCTTCTCGAGCTGATTGATGTGGCGTGCAGTGATACGACGGCCTTGCTCGACGATGACTTTGCCATTTTCGTCATGGATGTCCATGACCGCAACTTCACCGCGCAGGCGCTGAGGTACCAGCTCCAGGCTCAGGCTTTCACCGGTAACGTGGAACACGTTGGTGCTGTAGAAGGCGTTCAGAACCTCTTCGGTGCTGTAGCCCAGCGCGCGCAGCAGTACCGAGGCCGGCAGTTTGCGGCGACGGTCGATACGCACGAACACGCAGTCTTTCGGGTCGAACTCGAAGTCCAACCAGGAGCCGCGGTAAGGAATGATACGAGCCGAGTACAGCAGTTTGCCCGAGCTGTGCGTCTTGCCACGGTCGTGGTCGAAGAACACACCCGGCGAACGGTGCAGCTGGGAAACGATCACACGCTCGGTACCGTTGATAACGAAGGTACCGTTCTCAGTCATCAGGGGAATTTCACCCATGTAGACTTCTTGCTCTTTGATGTCCTTGATCGCTTTGTTCGACGACTCTTTGTCGAAGATGATCAGACGGACCTTGACCCGCAGCGGTACGGCGAAGGTCACTCCGCGCAGGACGCATTCCTTGACGTCGAAAGCCGGTTCGCCCAGACGATAGCCAACGTACTCCAGGGCAGCGTTGCCGGAGTAGCTGATGATCGGGAAGACCGACTTGAAGGCAGCATGCAGACCGACGTCGCGGAACTGATCCTTGGATGCTCCCGCTTGCAGGAATTCGCGATACGAATCCAGCTGGATGGCCAGGAGGTAAGGCACATCCATCACGTCCGGCAACTTGCTAAAGTCCTTGCGGATACGTTTTTTCTCAGTGTATGAGTAAGCCATCAGCGTTCCCCAGCTTGGTCACCTGCTTGTTTGGCGTCTCCCGGCGGGAGCAACCAGAAAATCGTGCAAACCCCATGGTTTGCTCCACCCTCTAGGTGGCTACAGCACGTTATCGGGGCCGACCTGGTCGGCCGCCAATAACGGAAAAAGGCCGGTGGCAAAAGCCACCAGCCGTCAGCCTTAGCTCAACGCTCCGGCTGGAGTCGCAAAGTCGAAATTACTTCAGTTCGACTTTAGCGCCTGCTTCTTCCAGCTTCTTCTTAGCGTCTTCAGCGGCTTCTTTCGAAACGCCTTCAGCTACAACCTGAGGAGCGCCATCGACTTTCTCTTTGGCTTCTTTCAGGCCGAGACCGGTCAGTTCACGAACTGCCTTGATCACGTTTACTTTCTTCTCGCCAGCTTCCAGCAGAACGACGTTGAATTCGGTCTGCTCTTCAACAACGGCGGCAGCAGCAGCTGGGCCAGCAGCGGCAACAGCGGCGGTCACGCCGAAGGTTTCTTCCATTGCTTTGATCAGTTCAACAACTTCCAGAACGGTTTTCTGGCCGATTGCTTCGATGATTTGTTCGTTAGTCAGGGACATTGACTTAAATCCTGTATTGGGGTGAAGGCCTACGCAGCCATCAAATTAAACGTATGATTTTGAAAGCGCTTCGTTGCCTTAGGCAGCGGTAGCTTCTTTCTGGTCGCGAATGGCTGCCAGGGTACGAGCCAGCTTGCTGGTAGCGCCTTGGATAACGCTCATCAGCCTTGCGATGGCTTCGTCGCGGGTCGGCAGGGTAGCCAACACGTCGATTTCGTTCGCTGCAATGAACTTGCCGTCAAACGCAGCTGCCTTGATCTCGAACTTGTCCTGACCCTTGGCGAACTCTTTGAACAGACGAGCAGCAGCGCCCGGGTGTTCGTTGGAGAAAGCGATCAGGGTCGGGCCTGTGAAGGCGTCGTTGAGGACACTGAAGTCAGTATCAGCAACAGCGCGCTTGAGCAGGGTGTTACGTACAACACGTACGTATACGCCAGCTTCACGAGCCTCTTTACGGAGTCCGGTCATTGCGCCTACAGTCACACCACGGGCATCAGCCACGACAGCGGACAGAGCGACTTTGGCAGCCTCGTTGACTTCAGCGACGATGGCCTTCTTGTCTTCGAGTTTAATTGCCACGGGTAAAACTCCTGCTTGTTACCGTTTCATCTGGCCGAAGCCGGATGTCGTTTTGGTGTCTGATTCGGTAAGGAACCGGGAGCACCATCTGCGTAGGCTGGGTGTTTAAGGCTTGCGCCGCCTACGGTCTTGGATAGCCCCCGCCAGGCAGGGACCCCAATTTTTGCAGCTGGCGTGCCTGAGCACGCCGGCTTTGTCTTACGCGTCCAGCGAGCTCTGGTCGATGACCAGACCTGGGCCCATAGTGGTGCTCAGGGTAACGCGCTTGACGTAGATACCTTTCGAGGAAGCCGGCTTGATACGCTTCAGATCAGCGATCAGGGCTTCAACGTTTTCCTTCAGCTTGCCGGCTTCGAAGCCAACCTTGCCAACGGAGGTGTGGATGATACCGTTTTTGTCGGTGCGGTAGCGAACCTGACCAGCTTTGGCGTTTTTAACCGCGGTAGCTACGTCTGGAGTCACGGTACCAACCTTCGGGTTAGGCATCAGGCCACGAGGACCGAGAACCTGGCCGAGTTGACCAACAACGCGCATGGCATCCGGGGATGCGATGACTACGTCGTAGTTCAGATCGCCGGCTTTCATTTCGGCAGCCAGATCGTCCATGCCTACACGGTCAGCGCCGGCAGCCAGAGCGGCTTCAGCAGCAGGACCCTGGGTGAACACGGCAACGCGTACGGTCTTGCCAGTGCCGTGCGGCAGCACAGTAGCGCTACGAACGACCTGGTCGGATTTACGCGGGTCAACACCGAGGTTGACGGCAACGTCGAAGGATTCGCTGAACTTCACGGTGGAGAGTTCGGCCAGCAGCACTGCTGCGTCTTCGAAGTTGTAGACTTTGCCAGCTTCGATTTTCGAAGCAATAGCCTTTTGGCGCTTGGTCAGCTTAGCCATTACACACCCTCCACGTTGAGGCCCATGCTGCGAGCAGAACCGGCGATGGTACGCACGGCTGCATCCAGGTCAGCGGCAGTCAGATCAGCCTCTTTGGTCTTGGCGATCTCTTCCAGCTGAGCACGGGTCACAGTACCCACCTTGACGGTGTTAGGACGCGCGGAGCCGCTGGTCAGGCCAGCTGCTTTTTTCAGCAGAACCGAAGCAGGGGTGCTTTTGGTTTCGAAGGTGAAGCTACGGTCACTGTAAACAGTGATGATCACAGGAGTCGGCAGGCCGGCTTCTTGACCCTGAGTACGGGCGTTGAAGGCCTTGCAGAATTCCATGATGTTCACACCGTGTTGACCCAGTGCTGGACCAACGGGTGGGCTAGGGTTGGCCTGGCCGGCCTTTACTTGCAGCTTGATGTAAGCCTGAATCTTCTTAGCCATGAGCTACTCCAATATCGGGTACGAACGCCTGAAGGCTCCCCGGATTACGTGCGTTTTATCCCAGTGACGACAAAACCCCGCAGCACATAGGGCTGCGGGGTATGGGATGCGTCGTTCGCCTAGACCTTCTCGACCTGGCCGAACTCGAGCTCCACCGGAGTGGAACGACCGAAAATGAGCACCGCCACCTGGAGCCGGCTCTTCTCGTAGTTAACTTCTTCAACGGTACCGTTGAAATCAGCAAAGGGACCGTCAACAACACGAACCACTTCACCTGGCTCAAAGAGCGTTTTTGGCTTCGGCTTGTCGCTGCCGTCGGCAACGCGACGCAGAATAGCCTCAGCTTCTTTATCGGTGATCGGTGCAGGCTTGTCTGCAGTACCACCAATGAAGCCCATTACACGAGGGGTATCCTTGACAAGGTGCCAAGTACCTTCGTTCATTTCCATCTGGACCAATACATAGCCAGGGAAGAACTTACGCTCGCTCTTGCGCTTCTGGCCATTACGCATTTCGACGACTTCTTCGGTCGGAACCAGAATTTCGCCGAAACCGTCTTCCATGCCAGCCAGCTTGACACGCTCAGTCAAAGAGCGCATCACATGCTTCTCGTAACCCGAGTAAGCATGCACAACGTACCAACGCTTAGCCACGGGACACCCTTAGCCAACAATCAAGGAAACCGCCCAGCCGAGCAGGGAGTCGAGACCCCACAGCAGCAGCGCCATAACCAATACAACGACCACAACGATAAGCGTGGTTTGCATGGTTTCTTGGCGGGTCGGCCACACGACTTTACGGATCTCGGTACGAGCTTCCTTCGCCAACGCAAAGAACGACTTGCCCTTTGCAGTCTGCAAGGCAACGAAGCCAGCAGCAGCAGCCAGAGCTAGAAGTGCGAGTACGCGGTACAGAATCGGAGAGGCGGAGTAATACTGATTACCCACGACACCAACGACTACCAGTGCAACAACAGCGAGCCACTTGAAAAGATCAAAACGCGAATCTTGGGCTTCAGTTTTGGGAGTCATCGAGGAGGATCCTGTGAGAAGAAAGCCAATCACACCGAGGTGAATGGCAGGTCAGGAGGGAATCGAACCCCCAACCTACGGTTTTGGAGACCGTCGCTCTGCCAATTGAGCTACTGACCTTTAACACTGTACCAGGCCGGCCATTATGCCGACCTGATCTTATGAAATCAACTACTTATTCAATAATTTTTGCTACGACGCCGGCACCGACGGTACGACCGCCTTCACGGATAGCGAAGCGCAGACCGTCTTCCATTGCGATGGTCTTGATCAGAGTGACTTCCATCTGGATGTTGTCACCTGGCATTACCATCTCAACGCCTTCCGGCAGCTGGCAGTTACCGGTCACATCAGTAGTACGGAAGTAGAACTGAGGACGGTAGCCTTTGAAGAACGGAGTGTGACGACCGCCTTCTTCTTTCGACAGAACGTAAACTTCTGCAGTGAACTTGGTGTGCGGCTTGACCGAACCTGGCTTGACCAGAACCTGGCCACGCTCAACGTCGTCACGCTTGGTACCACGCAGCAGAACGCCACAGTTCTCGCCAGCACGACCTTCGTCGAGCAGTTTGCGGAACATTTCAACACCGGTGCAGGTGGTGGTGGTGGTGTCACGCAGACCAACGATTTCCAGTGCGTCTTGAACACGGACGATGCCACGCTCGATACGACCGGTAACAACGGTACCACGACCCGAGATCGAGAATACGTCTTCGATTGGCATCAGGAACGGCTTGTCGATAGCGCGCTCTGGCTCTGGGATGTAGCTGTCCAGAGTTTCTACCAGTTTCTTGACGGCAGTGGTGCCCATCTCGTTGTCGTCTTTGCCTTCCAGAGCCATACGAGCCGAACCGATGATGATCGGAGTGTCGTCGCCTGGGAAGTCATAGGTGGACAGCAGGTCGCGAACTTCCATCTCGACCAGTTCCAGCAGCTCAGCGTCGTCTACCAGGTCAGCCTTGTTCAGGAAGACCACGATGTACGGAACGCCAACCTGACGGGACAGCAGGATGTGCTCACGGGTTTGTGGCATCGGACCATCGGCGGCCGAGCAAACCAGGATAGCGCCGTCCATCTGCGCAGCACCGGTGATCATGTTCTTCACATAGTCAGCGTGACCTGGGCAGTCGACGTGAGCATAGTGACGGATCTTCGAGTTGTACTCGACGTGCGCGGTGTTGATGGTGATACCACGCGCTTTCTCTTCTGGAGCACTGTCGATCTTATCGAAGTCGACGACCGCCGAACCGAAAACCTCGGAGCAGACGCGAGTCAGAGCTGCGGTCAGAGTGGTTTTACCATGGTCAACGTGGCCGATAGTGCCAACGTTTACGTGTGGTAGGGAACGATCAAACTTTTCCTTAGCCATCGAACAGTCCTCCGCAGAAGAAAATAGTCACTACTACCGATAAAACAAAGGCAGATATTTTCATATCTGCCTTGTTATATGGAGCTCTTGAGCGGACTTGAACCGCTGACCTCACCCTTACCAAGGGTGTGCTCTACCAACTGAGCTACAAGAGCGAAACAATGTGCAATAACAGCAAACTTGGAGCGGGTAGCGGGAATCGAACCCGCATCATCAGCTTGGAAGGCTGAGGTTCTACCACTAAACTATACCCGCGGAGCTTGCGGCTCTCGCTAAAATGGTGGAGGGGGAAGGATTCGAACCTTCGAAGTCGAAGACGGCAGATTTACAGTCTGCTCCCTTTGGCCGCTCGGGAACCCCTCCTGAGCGTGGGCGGCATTTTCAGCTTTTGCCGTCCTGCTGTCAAGCTTTTTTTCAATTAAATCTTGAAGTTAGCTGCTTTGACAACAGCTTCCGGTCCTACCACCTGAGTGGTGTTCCCTGCGAAGCGGGCGCCATTCTATCAAGCTATTCAGCAGTTGCAATACCCCCGCAGAAAATAATTTTACGTTTTAAGTCTTTGAAATCCTTGGAAAGACTCTCGACCATTGATTGGTCCAGCAAACGCTCGCTTTCAACTGCAACCTTTAGCCACTGGCCGTCAGCTCCCGGCAGTTGGCCAGCCACGAGCTGCGTGTCAATGTCCAAGCTCAGCAGCCGCTGGCGCAGCGTATCGATCTGCTCCTTGCTGGGCAGGCCACCCACTACCAGGCATTCATCGCGGCGGCGCGCCGGCGCCGCGGCACCTGTTTCGCGCAGCAAGCGGATCTCCTGCTGATTACCTTTATAAAGAGAGAGCGGCGCGACCTCTTTGACTCTCAACGGCGCCTCCTGCTGATGCCACACGTAAAAAACGACGTTAAGCACCAACAGCAACAGAAACAACCAACGCATAGGCACCTCAATCCAGTGGACAAGCCATGGCCAAGCCGACAAATACCAGATCCGGCACGATTCGCGCCTGCGGAGCCGCATCGCGAACAAGCGGCGCATCACCACCCGTGAGGAATACGGTAAAGCTGTCGCCCCACAACGCCCGCGCCTGCTCGATCTGGGTTCGAGCAAACCCTTGCAGCATGAGCACGCAACCGCGTTCGACCGCTTCGACCGTAGAACGGCCGGGGGCGAGCGTGTTCAGCGCCCGCTCCGCCGAGGCATCGTCATAACGAATGCGCCGGGTATGCGTGCGCAACTGGCTACGCATCAGCGGCATCCCTGGGCAGATGTAGCCACCAAGATGCTCGCCATCTGCAGCAACGAAGTCAGCCTTCGCTGCGGTCCCGAGATCGATCACTAGGCATGCGCCTTTGGCCAGATGATAAGCACCCAACACGGCCAACCAGCGATCCATGCCCAGCCGCTGGTAATCTTCATAGCCATTGCGCACACCGGCCATGGCCTGCGCTGGCAAGGCTACCTGGGCATCTATGGCAAACTCGGCAAACAGAACGGCGCGCAACGCCGCGGTTTCTTCCTCACTGCGCACGCTGACGATTCGGCAGCCTTGCAGGTGCAACGAAGGTAAGCCCAGAACAGCGAAAAGCAGGGCCTGATCCGAGTCGACAATCCCACCGCCAACAATAGTGGCGTCACTGGCATGAATGACGCGCCACTTGATAAAGCTGTTACCGCAATCGAGCTCAAGAATCATCACGCAACCTCAGGCTGAGCTCACCACCGCTGAAGCTCTTTTCCACACCGTCAACCTCAAGCCGCAATCCACCCTGCCCATCTACCCCACGGACGATGCCATGGGTATGGCTCGTACCAGCGATCAGCGCGACTTTGCGCCCCTGCCAGACATGCGCCTGCTCCCATTCTTCCTGGAACGCGGCAAAGCCATAACGACGATGGCGAGCCAACTCATGCTGCAGCTGCACATTGAGTCGCGCAACAAGCAGATTGCGATCGATCGGCGCGCCGGCTTCACGCTTCATTGACGTCCATTGCTGATCGACCTGGTCGTTGGTCTGCATGTTGACGTTGATCCCGACACCTATCACCACATGGCAGACATCGGCCGGGTCGCCCACCAGCTCAAGCAGGATGCCAGCGATCTTTTGCTCGGCAACCAGCACGTCATTGGGCCATTTCAGGCCAGCCTGCTCTACACCAAACCCGTGCAAGGTGCGCATGACAGCCAACCCTACGACCAGGCTCAGGCCTTCGAGCTGACGCATGCCGCCTTCGATCCGGAGCACCAGGCTGTAATACAGGTTTTCGGCAAATGGGCTCACCCACTGCCGGCCGCGCCTGCCCCGACCAGCACTTTGCCGCTCGGCCAGCACCACAAAGGGGGCGGCCTGGCCCTGCCCTACTGCTCTAAGGGCCTCGGCATTGGTCGAGTCGATAGCGTCATGGATGTACAGCGGCCACAGTTCACCTTCGGATTGCGCAGCGATGACGCCGGCATCAAGCAGTGCCAACGGCGCTGCCAACTGGTAGCCGCGACCGCGCACCTTGTGGATAGACAGATTCAATTCGGATTCCAGATGCTGCAGCTGCTTCCAGACGGCGCTGCGGCTCACTCCGAGAGCTTCCCCTAGAGCCTGCCCGGAATGAAACCGGCCATCCTTGAGGAGATTCAACAACTTCAGCATGCCAGTCTCGACTTTGAATAAGGCTGGAATGATAGCCATGGCCTGCTGGCTTGCATAGGAAAACGCGACCCAGGGCCTAGCTATAGAGCGAAATGTTCGCGGCGCCCTGAGAGTGCCAGGCAGTCAGATGGAGAGCTAGTGCCGCTTTGCGACCCCAGATATCCGGCTCCCGGAAAAGACAAAACCCCTACCTGCTCGCGCAA
>NZ_VXCX01000012.1:0-164357 GCF_052850745.1 Pseudomonas sp. 1121_17 | reverse complement strand
GCTACTACCAACCTCAAGCGTTTAACACTTGCCTCGCTGCGACTGCATCGCTGCGAGGTGGCGAATAATACGCGATCTGAATTTGGAGTCAACACCTTGATCTGAAAAAACTTTCGCACTGATAACACCCTTCCCGGCAACTAAACAGCGGCGCAATTGATCTGTAGAGAAACACCCAGAGGAGCACAGTGGTAATGAGCGATGCGCACAGCGACAAAACCCCTGGCCTGTCGGCGGATGAAGAACAGGAAATCAGCCATAACCAACCGCCCCGGGCAGCGGTGCTGCACGAGATCATCCGTGCCCAAGGCGACCAGGAACTGGAGCGAACCCTCGCCGCGCTGTGGTGGTCGGCACTTGCCGCCGGCCTCAGCATGGGCCTGTCGTTGATGGCTATGGGCTTGTTCTATGCCCGCCTGCCAGAGGGTGACAGTGCACAGGTCATCGCCAGCCTTGGCTACTGCGCCGGGTTTCTCGCCGTGATCCTGGCGCGCCAGCAGTTGTTTACCGAAAACACGCTCACTGCCGTGCTGCCAGTGATGACTACCCCGACCCTGGGCAACCTCGGCCGCTTGCTGCGTTTGTGGAGCGTGGTGCTGCTGGGCAATATGGCCGGCACGCTGCTGGTGTCCTGGGTCATGCTCGAGCTGCCGATTTTCGACAGCAAGGCAGACGTGGCATTCCTGGAGATAGGCCGCAAGGTCATGCACAACGACATCAGCCAGATGTTTGCCAAAGGCATCATATCGGGCTGGATGATCGCAACCATGGTCTGGATGATCCCGGCAATGGAGAACGCCAAGATCTGGATCATCCTGCTGATCACCTACATGATGGCCCTCGGCGACTTCACCCATATCGTGGTGGGCTCGGTTGAGGTTTCCTACCTGGTCTGGGCTGGCGATGAAACCTGGCAGGCTTTTCTGTTCGAGTTTGCCCTGCCTACCTTGGCCGGCAACATCATCGGTGGCAGCTTCATCTTTGCCTTGATCAGCCACGCCCAGGTACGCAGCGACAGCGGCAAGCCACCGTCCAAGCTATTAAAGGAAGCCAACCAAAATAACGATCGCCAAGAGCCGCGTCTTTAGTAGCTAACGCGAGACAACTGAACTGGGTTGCGCCCTGCCCTGCTGACGCAGGGGGCGCGGTTGCCACCAGTTCTGCCCGGCGTGGGGTGAGTCGAGGCTGACACGCTCGCCCATCTGCGGCGTACTCAGTTTGACGTGAGCAGCGCCGGCCAGCGCGAGAATACGTTCGAACGGTTCCTGCCAGGTATGGGTAGACAAATCAAAGGTGCCATTGTGGATAGGCAGCATCCAACGCCCACGCAGATCCAGGTGCGCTTGCAAGCTTTGCTCGGGCTGCATGTGCACGCTGGGCCAGGCCAGGTTGTAGGCGCCGGTTTCAATCAGCGTGAGGTCGAACGGACCGTAGCGCTCGCCTATCTGACGAAAGCCATCGAAGTACCCGGTATCGCCACTGAAAAACAGCCGCAGCCCGTCATCGATGATCACCCAGGACGCCCACAACGTCTGGTTGCTGTCAAACAGACCGCGTCCGGAGAAGTGCTGCGCAGGTGTGGCGGCAAAGCGCACGCCCGCCACCTCCGCCTCCTGCCACCAATCGAGTTGGCGCACCTTGCCAGCTGGCACACCCCACCCGATCAGGCGGTCACCAACTCCTAGCGGCACCAGGAAAACATCCGTGCGCGGCGCCAATTGGCGAATGGCATGCTCGTCGAGGTGATCGAAGTGATCATGGGACAGGATCACGGCTGCCAACGGCGGAATTTCGTTGGGCGCCAACGGCGAAGGGTGAAAGCGCTGCGGCCCGGCCCACTGCACCGGCGAGGCGCGCTCGGCAAACACCGGGTCGGTGAGGAAAAAGCGCCCACGCAGCTTGAGCAGTATCGTCGAGTGCCCCAGCCGCCACAGACTGTGGTCTGGCGAATCAAGCAACTGCTGCCGGCTCATCGGCTGCAAGGTAATAGCCGTCGCTGGCCGCGTTTGCGGTGGTTTGCGCAAGAACAGGTATTTGAGACCAATGCGCAGTTTTTTCAGCATGCCGTCCTGTGGCAGGGCCGCATGGTTATGAAAGCGCCCATCCTGATAACGCGCCGGTTCACCGGCGGGGGAGTCCGTGGGCAGCATGAACAGGAGCACTCCGCAGAGAAACAAGGCCTTCATATTACCCCACAGCGTTGGATCAACCGTGAATTGGCTTGTAAGGTCATTTTTCGCTGCGGTGAGTCTGTTGAACAATATTCACGCGATTTATGCGATAAACGGCGTCCCACGGAAGAACCACGACCATGATCGACAACAGAAGCGGCAAGGGACTCTCATTCGTCAGGCGCATCTACCTGCCCAGGATTCTCGGCATGGCCATCGGCCTGTTCAGCGTGATGGCCGCCATGGCGCCGCTGCACCCTCCCGGCTGGATCTGGGCATTGATGCTGGCCAATGGTTTGCTCTGGCCACACGTTGCTTATCTATGGGCCAAGCATTCCACTGCGCCCTACCGCGCCGAACAACGCAACCTGCTGCTGGACTCACTGATGGGCGGCTTCTGGGTGGCGGCCATGCATTTCAATCCTTTGCCCACCGTGACCATCCTGTCGATGATGACCATGAACAATGTTGCCGCCGGCGGCAAAGCCCTGCTGGCGCGCGGGCTGCTCGGGCAATTGGCCGGGATGCTGCTCGCCAGCGCGATCCTAGGCAGCGGCCTGCAGTTGCAGACCAGCGCCCTGCAGGTCTGGGCGTGCCTGCCAATGCTCGCCCTGTATCCCATGGCGCTGGGATGGGTGTGTTATCACCTGGCGATCAACCTGGCCGACCATAAACGTCAGCTCAGCGCACTGAGCCGTACCGACAGCCTGACTGGTTTGCTCAATCACGGCTCATGGAAGGACCTGCTCCTGATCAAGTTCCAGATCAGCCGCCAACAGCGCCTGCCGGCAATGATCGCCCTGATCGACATTGACCATTTCAAGGCCATCAACGACACCTATGGTCACGTCGTCGGTGACTGTGTGCTGCGCCATTTGAGCCAGGAACTGCAGCGCAGCCTTGGCCCGGATGATCAGGCTGGGCGCTACGGTGGCGACGAGTTCTGCGTGATATTCCCAGGGGCTGACCAAGCCCGGGCTGGGCTGGCGATGGAAGCGCTGCGTGAGCGGGTAAATGCCTACCGCAACCCGCAACTACCCATGTTACGGATCAGTCTGAGCATTGGTCTGGCAGCCTATGATGAGCTTTTGAAGTCGCCGGAGCACTGGCTGGAACACGCCGACAAAGCACTCTATGCCGCCAAACATCAGGGCCGCGACCAGGTCAGCTTCAATCATGGGCCTGCTGCCCCGCTCAGGCTGGCATACCCAGACTGAGCGGGGCCACGTTCAACGCAGACGGCGCTCGGCGACTATCTCCGGCAGGTCGCTGCGCTGCAGATAGATGCGCAACGGCTCGGCGATATTCAGGCGGTCGTCCACATGCTGGCCGAGCAGCAGGGCCAGGCGCTCACGGCACAAAGCCATGCGCTGCCCGGACTCGGCCCGCCAGACGAATTCGCTACATAGTGTAATGCTGTCGTCCGCCACATCCATGCCAAACGCATCTTCGGAAAAGCGCACGATATGACTGCCGCGCTTGGCGTGATAACCGACAAAGCCATTGAGCTGGTCGGCGGCGCTGCAGATGTCTTGAGAAGTGATGGCCATGGCGTACCTCGCTAATTAAGTGAGTGACGCACGCAAAGCCTGCGGCGACCTCTGGCGGGCCACGCGCAGCTGCCAGCCTAGCGCAACTGGCCAGCGCTTCGCCAAGCTTTTTGATCTGCTCCTGACAAGCCCGCTAGAATACCCGGCAAATCATTGATGTGGCCCAAGGGGCCGTGGAACCCTGCATGAACAACGCGGTAAGTTCCGATATCGCCACCATTGGTCGCATCAGTGCGGTGCCGGCGATTCTTCAGGTTATCTGCCAGAGCACCGGCATGCGCTTCGCTGCTGTCGCGCGCGTAACAGAGCACAGCTGGACCGCCTGCGCAGTGCTGGATGGCCTTGGATTTGGCCTGGACGTAGGCGGGGAACTGGATGTCACCACGACGTTGTGCGATGTAATTCGCAGTTCACATCAAGCCATCGTCATCGATAAGGCCAGTGAAGACCCGCTCTACTGCAACCACCCCACTCCGATACAGTACAAGTTCGAAAGCTACATCTCGGTGCCCGTATATCTCCAGGATGGCAGTTTCTTCGGCACGATCTGCGCTCTCGACCCCGAGCCTTTTGCCCTGAAGAACAGCGCAATACAGCCGATGATAGAAGGCTTTGCCAAGCTACTTTCAGTGCAGATGGAACATGAAGAACACGCCCAGCGCACCGAGTTCGCGTTGCAGCAGGAGCGAGCGATGGCAGAGGTGCGCGAGCAGTTCATTGCCGTGCTGGGCCACGACCTGCGCAACCCGCTGTTCGCAATCACTGCCGGCGCAGAGCTGCTGGTGCAGCGCCTGACCGAGCAAAAACACCAGGCTCTGGCAAAGCACATCCTCACTTGCGGTCAACGGGCGAGCAATCTTGTGCGTGATGTGCTGGACTTCGCCCGCGGCCGCCTGGGCAGCGGTATCGCCCTTGCGCAGCAGCCGTGCCATGACCTGGCTGAGGTACTGCGGCACGTAGCCTCGGAACTGCAACGCGTCCACCCACAGCGCCAATTGCAGCTGCAACTGGGTGAGATCGGCGGTTTGTATTGTGACCCTGAGCGGATTGCCCAGTTGTTATCCAACCTGATCGCCAACGCCCTGGTTCATGGTGACCCGCAGGGTACGGTGACGGTCGGTGCAAACATTCATGACGGCCACTTCCTGCTCAGCGTACATAACCTGGGCGAGCCGATCCCCGCGCAGACCCTCGCTCAGCTGTTTCAGCCCTTTACCCGAATACGCGCCACAGCCCATCAACAAGGCTTGGGCCTAGGCCTGTACATTGCCAAGCAAATCGCCCTCGCCCACGGCGGGCACATGCAAGTGGCATCAAGCCTTGCGGGCGGAACTGTATTCAGCTTTCACCTGGCCGTTGATCGGCCTGAGACGGCTATTCAAGCACTGTTGCCGGAACAGTAAGCCGCGCTGCGCCAGCAAGAAAATCCAGACAAAAAAATGGGCGACCGAAGTCGCCCTAAATGCCTTGCGTGCTCATGAATCGGGAAGGATCAGCGCTGTTTGCGCTTGTGCGAATCCTTCCAGATGAAAATGCCCAGACCGGCGAAGAAGACCAGCATCAAACCGACCGTCACAACACCTGCGATAACCACATTGTCGAAGAACATGTCGGCGCTCCCTGTTTATCTGCCGTCGTCCGATGGATGTAAGGTAGCGAATAGGAGCAGGAAGGAAATTGACCGGGGTCAATAGTGCCCGGGACCGGGCACTGGAGGCGGGCGCAGGGTTGACCTGGGTCAAGTTCAGCGCTTTTTGGGTTTGTTCTTGGGCTTTTTCTTTTTGCCAGCAGTCAGCGGCATGGCTTGCTCGAAGGCCTGGCGCATTTCATCGAGGCGCTTATCCTTGAGGTCATGGATACGTTTGGCGCGCTCGGCACCGAAGTCGATCAGGTTGTCTTCACTCATGGACGGGCCCGGCTGTCAGCAGATAAGTGCATGATGCCGCCAGGCGTCGATGTTGGCCAGTCAGACTTCGATATCGACCAGCAGACCCTGGCGCGGGCGTTCGCCCAGAGGCGCTACAGGCACGGTGTTGTCGGCATTGAGTTCCTCACCGGCGAGTGCCTCGTAACGCTCGTCATCCTCATCGTGGCGGCGCTGATGCTGGCGGCGCTGCTCTTCACGCAGGAGCAAGGCCTGCTCGTTGGGGTCGCGCTGCTGCTTGAGGTTGATCGAGCTGTCGTCGGGAGCTGGCTGCGCAGGGACAACCGGGCGGATGTCCGGTGTCTGTTTGACCGGGTCGTGCTGGGTGGTCACGGGCATGGCACTGAGTGGAATGATCGGCGGCAGCATTGAGGTTCTCCTGTCACTACTGTATCGGCCGGTGTGAACCGGCCTTGAGTGCCTCACTACGGGAAACGAGCGCCGCCAGCCAGGCTTGCTTAATCGGGTAGATCGTCATCTGCATCATCCGGCTCAGGGCTGACTTCGCTCCACGGCCGTTTGTAGACCTTCTGCCACACCGCATCCAGATGATCACGCAGGACCTGCGCGGCATTCTTCAGTGAAGCGCTATCAACCCGCTCACCGCCGATAGGTTGTTCACCTGCCGGGCTGATCAAGGACTGGCCGGTGATGCTGTAGACCGAAGCACCTTCACGCAGTTCTATTGCAATGTCATGCGGGTCAATACCACCACCGCAGAATGCGTGGCTGGCCACCGTCACTTCGGCGACACCGTCGCCATTCAGATCGCTGACGTCACTGACATCGGTATAGAAGTCGACATCAAGGTCCAGCCCCGGGCAGGTGGTCTCTTGCTCGATCTGCCAGCGCGGCTTGAACGCTTCGCTGCCGGCAGTGCGCCCGTACAGGGTGGCTTTGAGCACTACCTTGTCGACTTCCTGCTCGCTCTCGGGGTCACTGGCCTGGCCATCGGTACGGCTCAACACCAACAGCCCCTCGCCGTCGCGGTCGCGAAAATGCACGCTCTTGATCGGTGTACGCACACCCAGCACCTCGAGCTGCTCGGCGGCGATCGGCGCCAAGGACTGGAAATTGTTCTGCCCGCAACCGGCCATCAGCAGCAAGCTGCCCAGGCCCACGGAAGCGGTCAACCAACGGTACTTGGCAGGCATTGGGCTGGGTATCCTCGTCGCTGCGGGTGGGCGTCGATGAAACGGCTAGTCTGTTAACTCTTTGGTCTGCCCGGTCTATCCGTTAACATAGCCGGCTTTTCATCGGCGGGAGTTCAGGCAGTATGGCGCAGCAGTATCAACCGGGGCAACGCTGGATCAGCGACAGCGAAGCCGAGCTCGGCCTGGGTACCATCCTGGCACAGGATGGCCGCTTGCTGACCGTGCTGTACCCGGCCACTGGCGACACCCGTCAATATTCCCTGCGCAATGCGCCGCTGACCCGCGTGCGCTTCTCGCCGGGCGACCAGATCACTCATTTCGAAGGCTGGAAGCTGACCGTGCGCGAGGTCGATGACGTCGACGGCTTGATGGTCTACCACGGCCTCGACGCACAGAACCAGCCGCGCACCCTGCCGGAAACCCAGCTGTCCAACTTCATCCAGTTCCGCCTGGCCAGCGACCGCCTGTTCGCCGGGCAGATCGACCAGCTGGCGTGGTTCTCGCTGCGTTACAACACCCTGCAGCACAACAGCAAACAGATGCTGTCGAGCCTGTGGGGGCTGGGCGGCTGCCGCGCGCAACCGATCGCGCACCAGCTGCACATCGCCCGTGAGGTCGCTGACCGGATCGCCCCGCGCGTTCTGCTGGCCGATGAAGTAGGCCTGGGCAAGACCATCGAAGCAGGCCTGGTGATTCACCGCCAACTGCTTACCGGCCGCGCCAACCGGGTGCTGATCCTCGTTCCAGAAAATCTCCAGCACCAGTGGCTGGTAGAGATGCGCCGGCGCTTCAACCTGCAGGTAGCGCTGTTCGACGCCGAACGTTTCATTGAAAGCGATGCCAGCAACCCATTCGAAGACGCCCAGCTGGCGTTAGTCGCGCTGGAGTGGCTGGTCGAAGACGAGAAGGCTCAGGACGCGCTGTTCGCCGCCGGCTGGGACCTGATGGTGGTCGATGAAGCGCACCACCTGGTCTGGCACGAAGAAAACGCCAGCGCGGAATATTCCCTGGTCGAGCAACTGGCCGAGGTCATCCCTGGCGTGCTGCTGCTGACCGCGACCCCCGAGCAACTTGGCCAGGACAGCCACTTCGCGCGCCTGCGTCTGCTCGACCCGCATCGCTTCCACGACCTGGCAGCCTTCCGCGCCGAGAGCGAGAACTACCGCCCGGTCGCCGAAGCAGTGCAGGAGCTGCTCGAACAAGGCCGCCTGTCGCCCAAGGCCCACGCCACTATCCACGGTTTCCTCGGTGCCGAAGGCGAAGCCTTGTTGACTGCGGTCAACGATGGCGACAGCGAAGCCAGCGCGCGCTTGATCCGCGAGCTGCTCGATCGCCACGGTACCGGCCGCGTGCTGTTCCGTAACACCCGTGCTGCCGTGCAAGGCTTCCCCGAGCGTCATCTGCATCCCTACCCGCTGCCTAACCCTGAGCAGTACAGCGCACTGCCGGCTGGCGAGCGCGCCGAGCTGTATCCGGAAGTGGCCTTCCAGGCCCAGGGCCCAGGCGATGACGAGCAACGCTGGTGGCGCTTCGACCCACGGGTCGACTGGCTGATCGACACGCTGAAAATGCTCAAGCGCACCAAGGTCCTGGTGATCTGCGCCCACGCCGAAACCGCGATGGACCTGGAAGACGCCCTGCGCGTGCGCTCCGGCATCCCGACCACGGTATTCCATGAGGGAATGAGCATCCTCGAGCGGGATCGCGCGGCAGCCTACTTCGCCGATGAAGAGTTCGGCGCTCAAGTACTGATCTGCTCGGAAATCGGTAGTGAGGGCCGCAACTTCCAGTTCGCTCATCACCTGGTGATGTTCGACCTGCCTGCCCACCCCGACCTGCTCGAGCAGCGCATTGGCCGTCTCGACCGGATCGGCCAGAAGCACACCATCGAGCTGCATATCCCGTACCTGCAGGACAGCCCGCAAGAGCGCTTGTTCCAGTGGTACCACCTGGCACTGAATGCGTTCCTCGCCACTTGCCCGACCGGCAACGCCCTGCAACATCGCCACGGTTCGCGCTTGCTTTCGCTGCTCGGCGATGGCGAAGCCAGCGCCTGGAACATCCTGGTGGACGAAGCCCGCGCTGACCGCGAGCGCCTCGAGTCCGAACTGCACAGCGGCCGCGACCGCTTGCTCGAGCTCAACTCCGGCGGTGCTGGCGAAGGTCAGGCACTGGTCGAGGCGATCCTGGAGCAGGACGACCAGTTCGCCCTGCCTATTTATATGGAAACCCTGTTCGATGCCTTTGGTATCGACAGCGAGGACCATTCAGAAAACGCCCTGATCCTCAAACCGAGCGAAAAGATGCTCGACGCCAGCTTCCCACTGGGTGACGACGAAGGTGTGACCATCACCTACGACCGGGCCCAGGCATTGTCGCGCGAAGACATGCAATTCCTGACCTGGGAACACCCAATGGTACAGGGTGGCATGGACCTGGTGCTGTCCGGGTCGATGGGCAACACCGCCGTAGCGTTGATCAAGAATAAGGCGCTCAAGCCAGGCACCGTCCTGCTCGAACTGCTCTACGTCAGTGAAGTGGTCGCGCCTCGCAGCCTGCAACTTGGCCGTTACCTGCCGACCGCTGCCCTGCGCTGTTTGCTCGATGCCAACGGCAACGACCTGGCCGCACGGGTGGCCTTCGAGACGCTCAACGAGCAGCTCGAAAGTGTGCCGCGGGCCAGCGCCAACAAGTTCATCCAGGCGCAACGCGATGTATTGGCCCAGCGCATCAGTGGTGCCGAAGCCAAGGTCGAGCCGGTGCACGTCGAGCGTGTGGCCGAGGCGCAGCGTCGCCTGGCTGCCGAAGCGGATGAGGAGTTGGCACGCCTGACCGCACTCAAGGCCGTCAACCCGACGGTACGTGACAGCGAAATCGATGCGCTGCGTGCACAGCGTGAGCAGGGCTTGGCCATGCTCGACAAGGCGGCTTTGCGTCTGGAAGCGATTCGGGTGCTGGTCGCGGGCTGATTAGTCTGAGCACGACTCCCAGCAGTAAAAACCAGGGCGCCTTACGGCGCCCTTTTTTATTTCCGCCCGCTATCAGCCTGATAACCAAATCGTAGCAACCAAATTGCCATTAATCAGGAAGGCTTAACTACCTTTTCCTATACTGCGTGTTCATGAGTCTCCTTCGGGGGCGGATGCAGGGCACCACGGAGAGGCGCGATGGAGTGGCTGGGACTGCAATTGTTCGCCGAGCTACCGGCAACCGGACAGATCGTTATCGACTGCCGTCACGAGCCATTGCTGATCATTCTGGCCTATATCGTCGTCAGCGCTGCGGCGTTTGCCACCCTGGATATGGCTGAGCGCCAATGCCACAGCGAGAACGACAACGCTCGCCGGCAATGGCGGATCCTCGGCGCATGCTGCCTGGCAGGCGGTATCTGGGCCTTGCACTTCATCAGCATGCTGGCCTTGCACGCGCCGCTGGAAACCCACTATGACGCCGCGCTGACAGGGTTGTCGTTGCTGCTTGCCCTACTCGCCTCGTGGTTCGCCATGCACAGCCTTGAGCGCCATGTGATGAGCCCGCGTCATTACCTGCAAGCGGCCACGTTCATCGGCCTCGGTGTGACCTTGATGCACTACGTCGGCATGGCGGCAATGAAGACCAGCGCCGTGCAGTACTACCAGACCAACCTGCTGCTGGCCTCGTTGCTGTTTGCCATTGTCGCCAGCCTGCTGGCGCTGGTCATGGCGCGTCACTTTCGCAACGGCAGCGGCACCCTGCATCTGGCCATGAAGTACGGCGCCAGCCTGCTGATGGCTGGCGGTATCGTGGCTACCCATTTTACCGGCATGGCGGCCATGACCCTGGTGATCCCGGCAGACGCCGCGCTGAGCCTGCCATCCACTGACAACAGCCTGCAGTTGGGCCTGACCGTTGCCTGCATCACCCTTCTGATCAGCGCCAGCAGCATCAGTGCGGCGCTGGCCGATAAAAAACTGCAAAGCAAGGAGCACGACCTGCGCCGGGTCAGTGTGCTGCTTAGCCAGCTTGACCAGGCCCGGGTGTCGCTGCAGCAGGCCGCGCACTACGATGCACTGACCAACCTGATCAACCGCCGCGGTTTCAACCAGGTGTTTGCCGAACGTCTTGCCGAGCACGCCGCAAATGAAGGCATGCTGGCGGTGATGTTCCTCGACATCGACCACTTCAAGCGGATCAACGACAGCCTCGGCCACGCCGCCGGCGATGATCTGCTCAAGGTCATCGCCGACCACATCAAAGCCGCAACCCGCAGCCAGGATCTGGTGGCGCGGTTTGGCGGCGACGAATTCTGCATCGTCACCAGCCTGCACAGCCGCGACGAGGCCCGTCACCTGGCGCAGCGGATCATGCAGCGGATGAAAGAGCCTATCGACCTGGGCGGACGGCGTATGGTCATGACCACCAGTATCGGCATCAGCATCTATCCGGACGACGGCCGCAATGCCGAAGAATTGCTGAAAAACGCCGACCTGGCGCTTTATCAGTCCAAAGGCTGCGGACGCAACAACCTCAACTTCTTCAATAGCAGTCTGCGTGTTCGCGCGACCCTGGAACTGCAGTTGGAGGAAGAACTGCGGGTTGCCTTGCTCGAAGAACGCGGCCTGTGCGTGCACTACCAACCGATTTTCGACGTACGCAGCGGTCAAGTGGCCAAGCTGGAAGCGCTGGTGCGCTGGCAACACCCGCAGCACGGTCTGCTCGGGCCCGAGCGCTTCATCGGCATCGCCGAAGCCAACGGGCTGATCGCCGAGCTGGATCTGTGGGTGCTGCGCCGCGCCTGCGCCGACCTCGCCCGGCTCAATCAGCATGGTTACGCCAGCCTCAAGGTCACGGTCAATTGCTCGGCGCTGACCCTGGCCCGCGAAGAGCTCCCAGATGACGTCGAACAGGCCTTGTTCCAGGCTGGCCTGGCGCCGCGACAACTGGAACTGGAGGTCACCGAAAATGCCCTGATGGGCGACATTCAGCAGGTCATCAACCTGCTCAAGCGGATTCGCGCGCAAGGCGTGGCGCTGTCGATCGATGACTTCGGCACTGGCTATTCGTCGCTGGCTTACCTCAAACGCCTGCCGCTGGACGTGCTGAAGATCGATCGTTCATTTATCCAGGAAGTCCCGGTCAGCCAGAAAGACCGTGAGATCGTCCAGGCAATCATCATGATGGCCCACACCCTGCATCTGCAGGTAGTCACCGAAGGCGTCGAAACCGTGGAGCAGCAGCAGTTTCTGGTCAGCCATAGCTGTGATTACCTGCAAGGCTACCTGCTCAGCCGACCGGTGCCGTTGACCGAGCTGTACCCGGTACTGGAGCGCCTCGACCGCCAGCAACCGGCGCTCAGGGCAGATGCCGATACAGCTCAACCAGAGTTGCCGGATCTTTTTCCAGGCAGCCCTGGCTACCGTGCAAGCGCATCAGTTGCGCGGCGAGGCCACTGATCGGTGCGGCCGAGCCCTGCTCGTGGGACAGTTTGACGGCGCCATCGAGGTCCTTGAGCAGCGTGCGTACATGCCACTTGACCGGTTCGAACTCGCTCGCTGCCATCTGCGGCGCAAGTATCTGCAGCGGCTTGGAATCGGCAAAGCCACCGGCCAGCGCTTCGGCGATCAAACTGGCATCGACGCCGGAGCGCTCGGCGAGGGCGACCACTTCGGCAATCACCAAGGCATTGCAGGCAACGATCATCTGGTTGCAGGCTTTGGTGACCTGGCCCGTGCCTACCGCGCCCATGTGAGTCACGCGCTGACCGAGCTGCATCAGCACCGGCCGGGCCCGGGCCAGATCCTGCGCTGCGCCGCCAACCATGATCGCCAGGCTACCGGCGGTGGCTCCGGCTGTGCCGCCAGACACTGGCGCATCCAGCCAGGCCATGCCACAACGCGCTGCCAGCTCGGCTGCCATTGCCCGCGTCGCACTGGGCTCAAGGCTGGACAGGTCGACCAACAACTGCCCGTGCCGACCGCCTGCGGCCACCCCCTGCTCACCAAACACCACCTCGTGGACCACGCTGGTGTCCGCCAGGCACAACAGCACCATATCGCTGTACTGGCTCAGCTCTGCAGGGCTCGCCGCCAGCCGGGCGCCGGCAGCGACCAACTCGGCGCATTTGTGCGGGCTGCGGTTCCATACCGTCAATGGATAACCGGCAGCCAACAGGCGACGGCACATCGGCAGGCCCATCAAGCCAATCCCAGCGAAACCCAACGCAGGCAGTGCAGTACTCATAGCAACTCCATCAACGGTGTGTGTGCAACAGCAACCAGCAAGTGACGGTGCCACCCTGGCCTCGACTTGAGCGCAGTGGCGAGCGCCCTGCACCTTTATTACGCATTCCGTAAACTGTTACCGCTGTGCCGAACGATGCTTGCGGTGTTACTTACTTCTACCTTACGTGCACGTCAACGCGCACCATAAGCAGCCGCCTGCCTGTTTCTACGCACCAAAAAAGCTCACTGATTTGTAGCGGGCTTTGTCTGCATGAGCACGAATGGCGAAACCACCACAGCCCAGATTTGCGGATCACGGGCCTGCATGTCTAGCGCCTGCTCTGCCGATACCGGTACGACAGTGCCATCCGCCCGCCATTTGGCGAACATTTCACCTTGGTTTTCGGCCATCGCCGCAGCAACGGTAATCAGGTCCAGATCGGGGTCGACCCAAATCAGGTCACCCTTTGCCCAGAAACGCTCCAGCGCCTTCCACTCAATGATTGCAGTCTCACCAAGCAATTTGGCATAGAGGGTGCTTGTTTGATCAGTCATGGGTTCCTACCAGCAAGAATCGGCCAACTTAAAGGCCGCCATTTTTGCAGAAAAACCCGGTTGCAAATATGTAATTTGCTCGACAGCTCCCGAGTATGGGGGATTCATCGCTGAATAGAGGCTATTTGATGGCGCTATTCTGTATGTTTATGTCGATCACGCGACACCCCGCGAAACAGACGCTTTTTGATGGCTTTTCAAGCGTCGAGCCAGCGCTCTACACTGTACCGGTACAGTTCCGGGACATGTTCCGGGGGAAGGTGGGCGTGCATATGGCGTGGCCATTGCACATCCCGCCCGGTCTGTAGCCCTGACCGCCAGGACTATAAGAATTACAACAGAATGAGTGGAGCACTATGATCAAGATTTCCAAGCTGTTCGCTGCAATGGTACTGGCCGGCGTAGCCAGCCATTCGTTTGCTGCCGATACCATCAAGATCGGTATCGCCGGCCCGAAAACCGGTCCCGTCACCCAGTACGGCGACATGCAGTTCATCGGCGCCAAGCAAGCTATCAAGGACATCAACGCCAAGGGCGGCGTCGATGGCAAGATGCTTGAGGCCAAGGAATATGACGACGCTTGCGACCCTAAACAAGCAGTGGCCGTAGCCAACAAAGTGGTCAACGATGGCGTCAAGTACGTAATCGGTCACCTGTGCTCCAGCTCCACCCAGCCTGCATCCGACATCTACGAAGACGAAGGCGTGATCATGATCACCCCGGCTGCCACCAGCCCGGAAATCACCGCCCGTGGCTACAAGATGATCTTCCGCACCATCGGCCTGGACAGCGCGCAAGGCCCTGCTGCTGGCAACTACATCGCCGACCACGTCAAGCCTAAGGTCGTTGCAGTACTGCACGACAAGCAGCAATACGGTGAAGGCATCGCTACCGCGGTCAAACAGACCCTGGAAAGCAAAGGCACCAAAGTTGCCGTGTTCGAAGGCCTGAACGCGGGTGACAAGGACTTCTCCTCGATCATCCAGAAGCTCAAGCAGAACAACGTCGACTTCGTTTACTACGGCGGCTACCACCCAGAACTGGGCCTGATCCTGCGCCAGGCGCAAGAAAAAGGCCTGAAAGCCAAGTTCATGGGCCCGGAAGGTGTCGGCAACGACTCCATCTCGCAGATCGCCCAAGGCGCTTCGGAAGGCCTGCTGGTGACCCTGCCGAAGTCGTTCGACGCTGACCCTGCGAACAAGGCCATTGCCGATGCCATCAAGGCTGACGGCAAGGACCCAAGCGGCCCGTTCGTGTTCCCGGCGTACTCCGCTGTGCAGTTGATCGCTGACGGTATCGTTGCGGCCAAGTCCGAAGACGCCGACAAAGTGGCTGCAGCCATCCACGCTGGCACCTTCAAGACCCCGACCGGCGACCTGTCGTATGACGCCAAGGGCGACCTGAAAGACTTCAAGTTCGTGGTTTACGAATGGCACTTCGGCAAGCCGAAGACCGAAGTCTCCCCGCAGTAACTGCGTGATCAATAGCTGACCGAAAAGCCCACTGTGCGAGCAGTGGGCTTTGTTTTACGAGGTTCATGAGAACGATTGCCGTGATCCGGCAGCCGCCTCACCTGAAAATCTTAAAACCGTCACCCGCGGTTCACTGGCCGAGCCCTGCCATCGTCGCACAGACCACGAGGCGCGCCGGGTTACCCCCCGCCAGCGAATGCAATCAGGTTTTTAGGAGCGCTGTAATGCCTGAGATCTACCATTTCTTCCAACAACTGGTTAATGGATTGACCATCGGCAGCACCTATGCCTTGATCGCCATCGGTTACACGATGGTGTACGGCATCATTGGCATGATCAACTTCGCCCACGGCGAGGTGTACATGATCGGGTCCTACGTGGCATTCATTGCACTTGCCGGGCTGGCCATGATGGGCATCCATTCCCTGCCGATACTGATGACCGTGGCGTTCATTGCCACAATCTGCGTTACCAGTGCCTATGGCTACAGCATCGAGCGCGTTGCCTACCGCCCGTTGCGCAACAGTAACCGTCTGATCCCGCTGATCTCTGCCATCGGCATGTCGATCTTCCTGCAGAACACTGTGCTGCTGTCACAGGATTCCAAGGACAAGTCGATCCCCAACCTGATCCCTGGGAGCTTCTCCTTCGGCCCGGGCGGCGCAGAGGAAGTGCTGATTTCCTACATGCAGGTACTGGTGTTTGTCGTCACCCTGGTGGCCATGACCCTGTTGACCCTGTTCATCTCCCGTTCCCGCCTGGGCCGCGCCTGCCGCGCCTGTGCCGAGGACATCAAGATGGCCAACCTGCTCGGTATCAACACCAACAACATCATTGCCCTGACCTTCGTCATTGGCGCCGCGCTGGCGGCAGTGGCAGCCGTGTTGCTGAGCATGCAATACGGGGTGATCAACCCCAACGCCGGCTTCCTGGTGGGCTTGAAAGCCTTCACCGCGGCAGTCCTGGGCGGCATCGGCAGTATTCCGGGCGCCATGCTCGGTGGCCTGGTGCTGGGTGTGGCCGAAGCCTTTGGCGCCGATATCTTCGGTGACCAGTACAAGGACGTCGTGGCGTTCGGGCTGTTGGTTCTGGTGCTGTTGTTCCGGCCGACCGGCATTCTGGGCCGTCCGGAGGTTGAAAAAGTATGAACAAGAATATCAAACAAGCGTTTTTCAGCGCCCTGCTGGTCTGGGCCGTGGCCTTCCCGGTACTTGGCCTGAAGCTGAGCATCGACGGCATCAACCTGATCGTGCATAGCCAGGGGCCGTTCACCATCACCGTGATTGCGGTGTGTTCGGTGTTGATGTTCCTGCGGGTGTTGTTCGACAAGCAGTGGAGCGCAGTGACTGCCCGTGGCTCGGACCGCAAGTTGATCTCGCCAGCGGTGAGCAACTTCCTGACCTTGCCCAAGACCCAGCGCTGGATCATCCTCGGCCTTATCGTGGTGGCATTGGTCTGGCCGTTCTTCGGCTCGCGCGGCGCGGTAGACATTGCTACGTTGATCCTGATCTACGTGATGCTCGGTCTGGGGCTGAACATCGTCGTCGGCCTGGCCGGCCTGCTCGACCTGGGTTATGTCGGCTTTTACGCAGTGGGTGCCTACAGTTACGCCATGCTGTCGCACTACTACGGGCTGAGCTTCTGGATCTGCCTGCCGATTGCCGGCTTGATGGCAGCCACCTTCGGCTTCTTGCTGGGCTTCCCGGTATTGCGCTTGCGCGGTGACTATCTGGCGATCGTGACCCTCGGTTTCGGTGAGATCATCCGGCTGTTCCTGCGTAACCTGACCGACCTCACCGGCGGCCCCAACGGCATCAGCAACATCCCCAAGCCAACCTTCTTCGGGCTGTCGTTCGAGCGTCGCGCGGCTGAAGGCATGCAAACCTTCCACGAGTACTTCGGCATCGAGTACAACTCGATCAACAAGGTCATCTTCCTCTACCTGGTAGCGTTGTTGCTGGCCTTGCTGGCCTTGTTCGTGATCAACCGGCTGCTGCGCATGCCAATCGGGCGGGCGTGGGAAGCACTGCGTGAAGACGAGATCGCCTGCCGCGCGTTGGGCCTCAACCCCACCGTGATCAAGCTCTCGGCATTCACCCTGGGCGCCTGCTTCGCCGGTTTTGCCGGCAGCTTCTTCGCCGCACGGCAAGGGCTGGTGACACCGGAGTCGTTCACCTTCATCGAGTCGGCAATCATCCTCGCCATCGTTGTGCTGGGCGGTATGGGTTCGCAGTTGGGCGTGATTCTCGCGGCCATCGTGATGATCCTGCTGCCGGAGCTGATGCGTGAATTCAGCGAATACCGCATGTTGATGTTCGGTGCGCTGATGGTGTTGATGATGATCTGGCGTCCGCAGGGCTTGCTGCCTATGCAACGACCACATATGGAGCTGCGTCGATGAGCCGCGAAATTCTGCAAGTCAGCGGCCTGAGCATGCGCTTCGGCGGCTTGTTGGCGGTCAACGGCGTGGCCCTGACCGTCAAGGAAAAACAAGTGGTGGCGCTGATCGGCCCGAACGGCGCCGGCAAGACCACGGTGTTCAACTGCCTGACCGGCTTCTACAAGCCAAGTGGCGGCACCATTCTGCTCGACGGCCAGCCGATTCAGGGCCTGGCCGGCCATCAGATCGCCCGCAAGGGTGTGGTGCGGACCTTCCAGAACGTGCGTCTGTTCAAAGAGATGACCGCGCTGGAAAACCTCCTGATCGCCCAGCACCGGCACTTGAACACCAACTTCTTTGCCGGCCTGTTCAAGACCCCGAGCTTTCGCCGCAGCGAACACGAAGCCATGGAGCGTGCGCAGTACTGGCTGGACAAGGTCAACCTGACCGAGTTCGCCAACCGCACTGCCGGCACCCTAGCTTACGGCCAGCAGCGCCGCCTGGAGATCGCCCGCTGCATGATGACCCAACCGCGGATCATCATGCTCGACGAGCCCGCCGCCGGCTTGAACCCCAAGGAAACCGAAGACCTCAAGGCATTGATCGGCTATCTGCGCGAATCCCACAACGTGACTGTGCTGCTGATCGAGCACGACATGAAACTGGTGATGAGCATCTCCGACCATATCGTCGTGATCAACCAGGGCACGCCCCTGGCCGATGGTACCCCGGAGCAGATCCGTGACAATCCTGATGTGATCAAGGCCTATCTGGGGGAAGCGTAATGCTCAAGTTCGAAAACGTTTCCACCTTCTACGGCAAGATCCAGGCGCTGCATGGCGTCAACGTCGAAATCAATCAGGGCGAGATCGTCACCCTGATCGGCGCCAACGGTGCCGGCAAGTCGACCTTGCTGATGACCCTGTGCGGCTCGCCGCAGGCGCACAGTGGCAGCATCAAATACCTGGGGGAAGAGCTGGTCGGCCAGCCGTCTTCGCACATCATGCGCAAGAGCATCGCCGTGGTCCCCGAAGGCCGCCGCGTGTTTGCCCGTCTGACTGTCGAAGAGAACCTGGCCATGGGCGGTTTCTTCACCGACAAGGGCGATTACCAGGAGCAGCTGGACAAGGTCCTGCAGCTGTTTCCGCGCTTGAAAGAGCGCTACTCACAGCGTGGCGGCACCATGTCTGGTGGCGAACAGCAGATGCTGGCGATTGGTCGTGCGCTGATGAGCAAGCCCAAGTTGCTGCTGCTCGACGAACCGTCGCTGGGGCTGGCGCCAATCATCATTCAGCAGATCTTCGACATCATCGAACAACTGCGCCGTGATGGTGTAACGGTATTCCTGGTCGAGCAAAACGCCAACCAGGCACTGAAGATCGCTGACCGTGCCTATGTATTGGAGAACGGTCACGTGGTCATGCAGGGCACTGGCGAAGCGTTGTTGAGTGACCCGAAGGTGCGAGACGCTTATCTCGGCGGTTGATTCTTCGTGTAATTCATTGGGGCCGCTTTGCGGCCCCAATCGTTTCACCACCCCTTGTGATCCCGGGTACTGCTCGGTAACGTGCGCACTTCACCCGCCGCGTCCCCGGAGCCTCACCCATGCGTTGCACCCCTCCTCTGCTGCTCGCCACCCTGCTGCCACTGTTCGCCGGCTGCCAGATGCTTGCCGACAAACCGGTCGACCCTGACCTTGGCACCACGCGCATGCAGGGCGAACTGAGCGCCAGCGGCGGTCATCTGCTGTTCAAACCTTGCAGCGAAAGCCGTTCGTTCGTGGTCAATGATGCCGGCGCAACGGGCATCCTGCAGGAAGCCTCGAACCTGGCCCACGGCGCTGGCGACAAGCTGTTCGCCGATGTCCGCGGGCGCCTTGCCGGCAGCAAGCAGGCCAACAGCGACGGCCAGCTGGATGTGCGCCGGCTGTATCGCCTGGAGCCTTCGGCCAGTGCCTGCGAAGACCCCAACTTCAAGCAACTGACCCTGCGCGCCGGCGGCCATGCGCCGGAATGGGACATCAAGGCCAGCGGCAAGGGCATGGTCCTCAACCGCGCCGGCCAGCCGCCGCTGCCACTGCCGTTCCTTGAAGAGCAGATGCCCGGCGGTGGCCTCAACCTGTCCAGCGAAGCCAATGGCCAGCGCATCGAACTGTGGCTCGCTCCGCAGCGCTGCGTCGACAGCGTCACCGGCGCCGTGCGCCACCTGCGTGCCGAGCTGCGCCTCGATGGCCAGACCGTGCACGGCTGCGCTTACTACGGCGGCGCCCGCGACAACTGATCGCCTAGTGGTTTTTATCCTGCCTTTGAGCCCGGCGAACAGCTTATACTTGGCGGTTTGTGTAAAGCCGCCGGCCGCCAGAGGCCGGGATACTGGACCCTGCCATGCTACGAATCACCGAACTGAAGCTGCCCCTGGACCATCCTGACGAAGCCCTGCGCGAGGCCATCCTCCAGCGCCTGGGTATTGCCGATGACCAGTTGCTGAGCTTCACCCTGTTCAAGCGCAGCTACGATGCTCGCAAGAAGAACAGCGAACTACTGTTCATCTACACCATCGACCTGCACGCCAGCAACGAAGCCGAACTGCTGCACAAGTTCGCCGACGATCACAACATCAGCGTTGCCCCCGACGTCAGCTACAAGTACGTCGGCCAGGCTCCTGCCGAGCTGCAGGAGCGGCCTCTGGTAGTCGGCTTCGGCCCGTGCGGGATCTTTGCCGGGCTGTTGCTGGCGCAGATGGGCTTCAAGCCGATCGTGCTTGAGCGTGGCAAGGAAGTCCGCCAGCGAACCAAGGACACCTGGGGCCTGTGGCGCAAAAGCGTGCTCAACCCCGAGTCCAACGTACAGTTTGGCGAAGGCGGCGCCGGGACCTTCTCCGACGGCAAGCTGTACAGCCAGATCAAGGACCCGCTGCACCACGGCCGCAAAGTGCTGGAAGAGTTCGTCAAGGCCGGTGCGCCAGACGAGATCCTGTTCATCAACAAGCCGCACATCGGGACCTTCCGCCTGACCGGCATGGTCGAGAACATGCGCGAGCAGATCATCGCCCTCGGTGGCGAAGTGCGCTTCGAGCAAAAAGTCAGCGACTTGCTCCTCGATGGCGAACAGCTCACCGGTGTGGTCCTCGACAGCGGCGAACAGCTGCACTCGCGGCACGTGGTGCTGGCTCTGGGCCACAGCGCGCGTGACACCTTCCGCATGCTGCACGCGAAGGGTGTGTTCATGGAAGCCAAGCCGTTCTCGGTCGGTTTCCGCATCGAGCACCCACAGACCTTGATCGACAAGGCGCGCCTGGGCAAATACGCCGGCCACCCGAAACTCGGCGCCGCTGACTACAAGTTGGTCTATCACGCCAAGAACGGTCGCTCGGTGTACAGCTTCTGCATGTGCCCGGGCGGCACTGTGGTTGCGGCAACCAGCGAGCCTGGCCGAGTTGTGACCAACGGCATGAGCCAGTACTCGCGTAACGAGCGCAATGCCAACTCGGGCATCGTCGTCGGCATCGACCCAGAACGGGATTACCCGGGCGGACCGCTTGCCGGCATCGAGTTGCAGGAGCGGCTTGAGACACTCGCCTATGAGCTGGGCGGCAGCAATTACCAGGCGCCGGCGCAACTGGTTGGCGACTTTGTCGCCGGTCGGCCTTCGACCGCGCTGGGCAGTGTCGAGCCTTCGTACAAGCCGGGCGTGACCTTGGGTGACCTGGCGCTGAGCCTGCCCGATTTCGCTATCGAGGCCATCCGCGAGGCGCTGCCGGCGTTCGATCGGCAGATCAAGGGCTACAACCTGCACGACGCAGTACTGACCGGGCTCGAGACGCGGACCTCCTCGCCGCTGCGCATCACCCGTGATGCCAGCTTCCAGAGCATCAACGTCAAGGGCCTGTTCCCGGCCGGAGAAGGTGCAGGTTACGCGGGTGGTATTCTGTCGGCAGGTGTCGACGGCATTCGCATCGCTGAAGCCGTAGCGCGGGATATCCTCGGGCTGCAGTGAGCTGAAACCCAGGCGTAAAAAAAACCCGATCGGCACTGCCAATCGGGGTTTTTGCTTTCAGCGCGGCTGTCAGTGAGTGACGCGGCTGGTGCCATCTACAGTCATGATACGGACACGCTCGCCCACGCGGAAGATTTCATTCTCCTGCACGGCCTGTACGTAAGCACGGGTGCTGCCGTCATCTTCACGTACGGTGACTTCGACGCCCTGGGTGCGGGTGATGCCTTCTTCAGCAGCCGAACCTGCCAGGCCACCGGCTACAGCACCGATCACAGCGGCAACGATGCTGCCGCGGCCGCCGCCAATGGCGCTACCGGCCACGCCGCCGACCACAGCACCGGCGCCGCCGCCGATCGGGGTCTTGGTGCCTTCGATTTTCACCGGACGCAGGGCTTCGATGGTACCCATGCGTACGGTCTGCACGCGGCGGGCTTCATCACGGGAGTAGCTGTCACCGGTCAGGCTCGAGGCACAACCGCCGAGCAGCAGCGACATGGTGGTGAACGCCACCACCAGAACAGATTTACGCATGGGTTGTATCTCCATAAGACAGGTGACCATTAGACGCTGCAGGTTGACGGCTGTCACGGTGCATACGTAACAAAAATGCATTCATTCAGCGTCGGTACAGGGTGTGTGCTGACGCTTGATTGTCAGACCTTGGATCGGCTTGGATTACTGCATTGGGTTTGGGATTGGTTGGGGCGATTTGGGGGGATTGGGGGCTTATCCATTTTGTGTGGTGGCAGTGATGGCCCCTTTTCGCCCTTACGGCGAGTCACTTTTTTGGCAAACGCCCCAAAAGTAACCCAAAAAGGGCTCGCTCCTACATACAGCCCCTTCGCTGCGCTACGGGGTTCCCTCGCTCGGGCCTCTTGAAGTCGCAGGTAGATCAAGATCAAGAGCACGCCTCGCTGCGCTGGCGCAGAGCGGGATCAGGGAGACTGCTGGATTTGGGTACGGAATGAGATTGCTGCGGCACGGCACGACACAAGCTTTTGACTTTGACTCTAGCTCTTGATCTGCGCCAGCGCAGCGAGGCGTGCCCTTGATCTTGATCTGCTTTTGATCTTGATCCACCGGCGACTCAGGAGGCCGAGCGCAGGTCTTGCGAAGGGAGGTGACGGCCATGGATGGCCGGCAAGCGCTGCGGGCCAGGATGGCCCGTACAGCGCGGTCCTCCCGGGAGCAAGACCGGAGCGAGGGAACCCCGCAGCGCAGCGAAGGGGCCGGATGTGGAGCCAAGCCCTTTTTTGGTTACTTTTTTTGGGGCGTTTGCCAAAAAAGTGACTCGCCGTAAAGGCGAAAGGGGCCCGATCAGCCACCACAAAAAACGTATAAGCCCACAGTAACCGCGAACAACCCAGAACTGCCAAAGCAGCCCAGGCCGCCGGCTACCAATCTCAGGGAGCCAACCGCTCCCGAGCCCACTGCCCCGCCACCAGACGATAATTCAGCCGATCATGCAACCGGCTAGCCCTACCCTGCCAGAACTCAACCCGCTCCGGCAGCAAACGATACCCCCCCCAATGCTCAGGACAATGCGGCTGAACCTGCGAAAACCGCGCTTCAGTAGCCTTGACCAAAGCCTCCAGCTCTTCACGCCCAGCAATCACCCGACTCTGCGGCGAAGCCCAAGCCCCCAGGCGACTCCCCAGAGGCCGCACCTGGTAATAATCATCGGACTCCTGCGCAGTAACCTTCTCAACCCGCCCTTCAATCCGCACCTGACGCTCCAGCGCCGGCCAGAAGAAGGTCATCGCCGCAAAAGGGTTAGCCTGCAAATGCTGCCCCTTCGCGCTGTCATAGTTGCTGAAAAAGGTGAATCCCTGAGCATCCAGGCCCTTCAACAGCAACACCCGGCAATGCGGACGTCCATCGGCGTCGACCGTAGCCAGCGTCATGGCATTGGCCTCGACCGGCGCCTGTTCGGTTTTTACAGCATCGGCAAACCACTGGTGGAACAGCGCAAACGGCTCATCCGGCGCCCGGCTTTCGGCCAGGCCATCACGGGTGTAGTCGCGGCGCATATCGGCCAGAGATTGAGTCATGACAGCACTTCCTTGACGATCAGTTGGTCTTCGCAGGGCTGTTGGCAGCGACTTTCTTGTCGGCCGTGGTTTTTTTCGCAGCCGGCTTGGCGGCCGGCTTCTTGGTAGCAGTCTTGGCTGCGGCCTTCTTGACCGGGGCTTTGGCCACGGCTTTCTTCGCCGCTGGCTTGGCAGCGGCCTTGGCTGCAGGCTTGCTGGCTGCAGGCTTGGCCACCGGGGCCTTGCTGTCTTGAGTGGCGACCACAGCGGCCGGGGCCGGCGCGAGGTTCGGCTGCTGGTATTTGGCCAACAGGGCCAGCATGGTGTTCTGCGGCGTCATCAGCAATTCGACGCGGCGGTTCAAGGCGCGGCCTTCGAGGCTGTCGTTGGCGGCGCGTGGCATCACCGAGCCCATACCTTTGAGGCTCAAACGGTCGCGCTGCAGACCACTCAGGCGGAAGATCGCCGAGACCGAGGCAGCGCGCTCAAGGCTGAGCTTCTGGTTGACGGCAGCGGCACCGCTGCTGTCGGCGTGACCGAGAATCAGCACGGCAGTTTTCGGGTCGACTTCAATGGCCTTGGCCAGACGGGTGATCGGCCCCAGGCTCGCCGGCAACAGCATGTTCGGGCGGTCCGGGTTGTACGAGCTGTCGACTGGAATGGTCACGGCCAACAGGTCTTCGCGGCGCTCCACTTCAAACTTGCTGTCCTTGACCGCTTCACGCAGCTTTGGCTCGTACTGGTCAAGCCAGGCCTGGGTGGCCTTGTGGTCGATCTTGGGAACGACCGGCCCCTTGGCCTGAGTCTCTTCAGAGCCGAACGGCCACCACCAGCGGCTGCTGCTTTCGGACTTGGCATCGGCCTTGGCAACTTTTTCGGTCACCGCCTGCTTCACTTCCTGATCGGCAACCTTGTCCGAGCCAAACGGCCACCAGCTGTGACCGCTAGTCGAGGAGGCATCCTGCGATTGGCTGGCACAGCCGGTCATGGCCAGGCACAGGGCGAGTGCTAAGGTTTTTTGTGAAGACATCAGCGATACACCATGAAATTGAAGGAGATTTTGCCTGCAACTGCAGGCATTGGCATTGAGCATAGTCAAACCGTAAGGGCATTACCCGCACTAGCCGATCAAAGGCAACTGGCGAGCACGCGCACCAGCTTCTGCGCTCTTGGGTCCATCAGCACGTAAGGGCCGAGGGTATTGGTGACGAAGCCAAAGGCAACATCGTGCTCGGGGTCGGCGAAACCGACCGAACCACCCGCGCCAGGGTGACCAAAGGCACGTGCGCCGAGGCCGAAGGTGGCGTTGGCTACGGTTGGCTGGTCCAGCATGCAACCCAGGCCGAAGCGGGTCTGGGTCAGCAAGGTGCGGTCTTCACCGAGACTGTGCTCGCGGGTCAGTTCATCCAGCAGCTCCGATTCGAGCAAGCTGCCGTCGAGCAGGCCGGCATAAAAACCGGCGAGGCTGCGCGCGTTGCCGTGGCCGTTGGCCGCGGGCTGCTGCATGCGTCGCCATTCGGGCTTGTTGGTGCTGGTCAGGATTGCTGGCGGGTTGGTGAACGCTCGGGTTGAAAGCGCCTCTGGCTCGCGCATGGTGACCTGCAGCAGGCGCTGCGCAGCCGCATCGCCCGAATTGCCCTTGCCGCGGGCGATATGTGCCACACGGTGGAATTCTTCATCCGCCAGGCCAATGTGAAAATCCAGCCCCAACGGCTTGGCCGTGCGGGCGACGATCGACTCACCCGGGCCGCGGCCGTCAGCTCGGCGAATAAGCTCGCCGATCAGCCAGCCATAGGTGATTGCCGCGTAGCCATGCTCGGTGCCTGGGGTCCACCACGGCGTTTCGGCGGCCAGCGCGGCAGTCATCGCTTCCCAGTCGTACAACGCCTCGGCGGGGAGCAGCTCGCGGATGGCTGGCAGGCCAGCGCGGTGGCTCAGTAACTGACGCAGGGTCACGGCTTCTTTGCCGGCCTGAGCGAACTCCGGCCAGTAGCGTGCTACCGGGGCATCCAGCGCCAGCTTGCCCTCGCCCACCAGTTGCAGCGCAGTCACGGCGGTGAACGTCTTGGTGCAGGAGAACAGATTGGCGATGGTGTCGCTATGCCAGGCCTGCTGCCCATCCTTGTCGGCACTGCCGGCCCACAGGTCGATCACGGTGTCGCCACCGACCTGGATGCACAACGCCGCACCGCGCTCCTGGGAATCCTCGAACAAGGCGGCGAATGCTTCACGCACCGCCTCGAACTTCAGCTCATAGTGACCCTGAATCTGCACCGCCAGCTCTCCGTACGACTCGAGTTTGCAAAGGCGTGCATTGTTTCAGTAGTTGACCATTTTGCCTACTGAATGTGGCCGGATGGTTGTCAGAAAACGTCGCCAAACAGCTCTGCAACCAGCCCCAAGCGCCTCATGGCGCCGGCTTGCTGACCACCGTGCGCAGCTCGTCGATTACCTGCTGATTACTCCGCCGCACCGCCTCGACAAAGCCCGGATAGGCCACATCAGTAATCGCCACCAACCCAAGATGGCCGTTTTCGCCATCGAGCAGGCGGCCACTGGCAGGCTGATCCAGATACTGGAACCAATGCGCACCGACGATCATCGGCTGGGCCATGGCGGCCTTGAGGAAGTTGGCATAGGCCGGGCCACGGTCCTCCTCGCGCACCAGTTCCACCGGCCCCGGCCAGAACGGCCCACGGTCGCGCGAACCGAACTGGAATTCGGACACCAGCACCGGCTTATCCAGCTCGGCCAGGCGAGCAAAGTCGTAACCGTCGTCAGGCTTGAGGGTGTAGAAGTTGAAACTGAGCACATCGCAGAACTCGGCGCAGGCCTTGACCGCCTGTGGGCTGCTCAGGGCAAAGCGGCCTCCGAGCAACAGGTGGTTGGGCGCATGCCAGTTGAGTGAATCGGCGATGGTCTTGAAATAGGTGTCGGCGAACACCTGTTGGAAGTACTGATAATCGCGTTCGATTTCCGGGTGCTCAGGGTTGGGCAGCGGTGCTTCGAAGCCTGGGTCTTCCATTAGCTCCCAGGCCTGCAGCTCGATGCCCCAGGCCTTGGACAGCCCTTCCTGATTGCGGTACTTGTCGCGCAGCTGCTTGAGGAACGCGCGCTTGGCTGGCACGTCGGTGGTCAGGCGCAGGGTGCCGAAAGCGAGGCCATAGCGGGCCCGCGGATCATCACCGGGTGCGGCCCAGGCAAGCTCGTTGTCGGCAAAGTAACCGATCAGCCACGGGTCATCGCGATGATCACGGGCAGCAATCGCTACAGCACGTTCGGTGGCCATGGCAAAGCGTGGGTCGAACGGATCGGGCATGCGCCCCCACCAGTCCATGCCCGTGCTGATGCTGGCGTAGTCGCCGACGATCGACAACGGCAGGGTGTAAGGCACCCGCTTGGCCAGGCCCAGTTCAGGATCGCTCCAGTTGCCGAGGGTATTGAAGCCCCACGCCTGCAAGCGATCCAGAGCATGCGCCTGCCAGCGGGCGGCATCGATCGCCATCGGCGGGCACGCCTGGCTGGTCGGTTCGGCGGCGGCCGGGGCACAGCTGTGGCCATGGCTGCGTTGCAGATTGGCTGCGTAGAAGTCAAACCAGCGGCCCTGCTTGAATGCGCGCCCCTGCGAAGAGGCGTTGCCATCGTCGTTTTTGCCTTCGCCGTAGAAGGCCGCGAGCGGCTCGTCGACGCCGGGCAAGGCAGTGAACATGCCCTCGCGGCCAGCGACATAAGTACGCCCGCCGTCAGCAGCCACAGCGTTGACACCCAACGAGAAGAACGGATGGCCGTCAGGCGTCACCAGGAACCAGCGGCCATCGCGTTTCTCTGTACGGAAGAAGCCCTGAGCCTCAAACGCAGGCCCGGCCAGCAGCCCACCGTACGGGTCAAGCGCTTGCTTGCCGCGCTCTGCCAGCCAGGCCTTGAGCTGCGCCTGCTCGCGGCTATCGGCAGCTTTGAGCTGGTCATCGCTGACGATTCGCTCCGGCCAGCGGCCCCGCGTCGACTGGCCATAAGCGTCGATCAGGCCGGCATAGGCTGCCTTGAAGGCGAGATCGTCATCTTGTAGGCCGACCCTCTCGATCAGCAGGCTTTGCGCCACGTTGGGCTTGGGGATGCTCAGGGTCACCGAGCTGATCTGCTTCAGGTCCACCTCACCGACGCTGCTGGTCAGCAGCAAGCGCTGGCCGTCGTAGGTCCATGGCATCGGTGGGCCGGCACGCATGCCTTGGCTCAGCGGCGAGCTGGCGGTTAGCGGCACCATTACCGTTTGCGCAGGCCCGGCCGGTAGGTCGATGCGGCTGGTGAGGGTGCGGCCATCGCTGCTCTGCACTGTGACGTCGACCGTCAGCGCCCAATCCATCGCACTTTGCAGGCGCAAGGTGAGGGCCTTGCCGGCCGACCAGTCCCACGCCCCACCTTGCGGGCTCAGGCCCAGGCTTGGGCGTTCGACCGGATTGAACACGACGCGGCGCAACACCTCGCCCTCGGCGGTCTGTTCGGCGTTGTATTGCGGCATGCCGGCGTCGACGGTGATGACATTGACCACCGAGGCCGGCCGCACGAAGCTGAACAGCGTCTGCTGCCCAGCCAGCAAGGGTGAGCAGAACAGCAGCGTGAAGACTGCGGGCAAGGTGCGTCGAATCATAGAACTGGAGCTCTCCTTCAGGGCCGCGGGGAGCCCGTGACTGAGTAATGGACAACACGCCGGAGCTGCACGCTCCAGCCGTCAGGAAATTTCCCGCCGGAACGGCGGTAGCGCGTTGAGGATAGCCTTGCCGTAGCGCTGAGTGACCAGGCGCCGATCCAGCAAGGTGATCACGCCGCGGTCCTGTTCGGTGCGCAGCAGGCGACCACAAGCCTGGATCAGCTTAAGCGAGGCGTCGGGTACGGAGATTTCCATGAATGGATTACCCCCGCGCGCTTCGATCCACTCGGCCAGAGCGGCTTCGACCGGGTCATCCGGCACCGAGAACGGGATCTTGGCGATCACCACGTGCTCGCAGTATGCGCCAGGCAGGTCGACCCCTTCGGAGAAACTGGCCAGACCGAACAGCACGCTGTGCTGGCCGTCGTCGACCCGCGCCTTGTGCTTGTTCAGCGTTTCTTGCTTGGACAGGTTGCCCTGAATCAGCACCAGCTTGCGCCAGTCACGATCAAGGCCATCGAATACGTCCTGCATCTGCTTGCGCGACGAGAACAGCACCAGCGCACCCCGCGCCTCTTCGAGCATCGCCGGCAGTTCGCGGATGATCGCGGCGGTGTGCCCGGCAGCATCGCGCGGATCAGCGCCCAGATCAGGCACCCGCAGCAACCCGGCATCGCCGTGCACGAACGGGCTCGGCACCACACAGGTTACTGCGTCCCTTGGCAGGCCGGAGCGCATGCGGAAGCGGTCGAACTTGCCCAGCGCGGTCAGCGTTGCCGACGTCACCAAGGCGCCGTGGGCAACGCTCCACAGGCTGCGCCGGAGCATCTCTGCTGCGAGGATCGGGCTGGCGTTTACCTCGATGTCGAACAGCGCCCCGGTCTCGGCCAGGGTCAGCCAACGCGCCATCGGCGGGCTGTCTTCCGGGTCCTCGGCGGTGAACGCCGTCCACAGTTCCCAGTTGCCCTGAGCCCGAGTCACCAGGCTGCCGAACAGCGGGTACCACTCTTCGGCCTGGTGGCTGGCGATACCGATGTTCTTCTCGCCATCCATGCCTTCCTTGAGCAGGTCTGCCAGGCGCGTAAACAGGTCATTGAGCTGGGAAAAACCCTTTTTCAGCTCGATGCCGACTTCGCGGATATGCTCCGGCACCACCCCGCCCTCGAAGCGGTAGCGTGGCCGCTCGCGGCCTTCGGTGTCTTCACCGGGCTTGAAATCTGCAATCTGCTCACAAAGGGTAAACATGAACTGCTGCTGGGTACGGATTTCACGCGCCAGCTCCGGCACCTGTTCGATGTACTTGCCCAGATCGCCCGGCAGCGGGTGCTGGGCGAGCAGCTTGGTCAGGTTCTTGGCCGTCTGCTCAAGCCAGTCGGCGGTCGAGCGCAGCCGCGAATAATGGGCAAAATGACCAATCGCCTTGTCCGGCAGGTGATGGCCTTCGTCGAATACATAAATGGTGTCGCGTGGGTCAGGCAGCACCGCGCCGCCGCCCAGGGCCAGGTCAGCCAGGACCATGTCGTGGTTGGTGACGATCACATCGACCTTGCCCATGCCTTCTCGAGCCTTGTAGAACACACACTGCTGGAAGTTCGGGCAGTGACGGCCGGTACATTGGCTGTGGTCGGTGGTCAGGCGCGCCCAGTCCGGGTCTTCGATGGTTTCCGACCAGCTGTCACGGTCACCATCCCAGCGGTTGCCGGCGAGCTTCTCGATCATGCTGTTGAACAGCTTCTGGCTGCGCTCGTCGACTTCGATATGGAAGCCTTCTTCCTCGAACAGCTGCGCAGTGGCCGACTGGGCGTGGCCTTCCTGCAACAGTACGTCGAGCTTGGACAGGCACAGATAGCGACCACGGCCCTTGGCCAGGGCAAAGCTGAAGTTCAGACCACTGTTGCGCATCAGGTCAGGCAGATCCTTGAAGACGATCTGCTCCTGCAGCGCCACGGTGGCGGTGGCAATCACCAGGCGCTTGCCGGCGACCTTGGCGGCGGGGATGGCCGCCAGGGCGTAGGCGACCGTCTTGCCGGTACCAGTGCCCGCCTCGACGGCAACCACGGCGGGGTCACCCGAGCGTCGACCTTCGTCGTCGCAGGCAATAGCGCCAAGCACTTTCGCTACTTCGGCAATCATCAGGCGCTGGCCGTAACGTGGCTTGAGGCTCTTGGCTTCGAGAAAACGCGAATAGGCGCCTTGGATGGTGGCTTTGAGTTCGTTGCTGATCATGGTCTGCAGGCGCCCGAAGGGCTGGATATATTTTCAGTGTTTTGCATGGGCGGCTATCATACCCCGCTCGCGCCCTTTATGCCGCATGGAGATCCCGATGCTGAGCTTTACCCTACCCTACACCCTGCATGTGCTAGCCGCCCTGGTCTGGGTCGGCGGGATGTTTTTTGCGTGGCTGATCCTGCGCCCGGCAACGGCTGCAGCCCTGGAGGGGCCGGCACGGTTGCGCTTGTGGCTGGAAGTTTTCCGACGCTTCTTTGTCTGGGTCTGGGTCGCTGTGGCGATTTTGGCGATCAGTGGTATCGGCATGTTGCACATGCGCTTCAGCGGTTTCGAAACTGCGCCCAAGTACGTGCAACTGATGATGGGCGGGGCGATTGTGATGTTTGCCTTGTTCCTGCGCGTGCAGGCCTTGCTGCTGCCTGACTTGCGTGCCGCGGTGCAGGCCGAGGATTGGCCGGCAGGTGCTGCTGCGCTGGGGCGTATTCGCCGGCTGGTGGGTATCAACCTGCTGCTGGGGCTGGCCGTTGTGGCGGTTGCCAGCCTGCGTCTGCCGCTCTGAACGGTGCCGCCGCGCAGGCAAACTGCGCGGCGGCAAGCCCGGTTACAGGCGTCGCAGAATCAACTCCCCCTCTGCGCCAGCCAGTCCGGCCTGGCCTTCAACGCCCGGCCGGCCCTTGGCCCCAGCGTCGGTGCTATACACCAGGCAACCCTTGCTGGCGCCGCCTGCGCCAGGTTTGCCCGCTGCGCCAGGTTTGCCTGGCAGCCCCCCATCCAGGCGTACGACAATGCGCTGCTCGGGATAGTCAGCCGGCACCGCCAGACGAATCCTCCCGCCCGCTGCACCGTCATGGCCGTTGCCACCATTGTCGCCATCAGCGCCGCGGCTGGCCTGGCCCCAGGTGCAGCCACCGGCCTTGCCATTGGCGCCATCCAGGCCGACGTAACCCGGCGCACCGGCACCACCACGGGCGTCGATCGACAACTGCTCGGCGTCCAGTGCATGCAACTGCAGGTCAAGACTGCGACCACTGCGCGCGGCGCGTTCATAGGTACCCGGCGCGCCGTTGGCGCTGATCTCGCTGCCGCTGGCGAAGCTCGCCGAGGCTGCTTCGATGGTCAATTCCGTGTCAGCCGGAGCGACGGCAATGCGCGCATCTTGGCCAAGTTCCAGTTGCTCGACCTTGAGCGAGGTCAGTGACGCCGGCAACAGCAAGGTTGCCGAATCCGCCACCCGCAGGCGTTGCAGATGAACACTGCCGGCCTTGTTGGCCAGGCGCATCACCGAGTTGGTAGCAACATCCAGGCTGTCTGCCTGGGCCCATGGGCTGGCCAAGGCCACCAACAACATCAATTTACGCACGGCGGGGCGCCTCCTGAGGCTTGGGAATCGACATCACGTGAAAAATTCCTGTCAGCAAAATCTGCAGACGATCGAACCAGCGGTGGCTACGGTTGCGCAGGCTGGCGTTGAAAAACAGTACTTCGAGCATATGCAGGCCAAGCAAAAGGATGCCCGCTGCATTGATCAGGAGGTTGAACGGCAGCGGCTGCGGCATCAGCAGATTGACCAGCACCACCCACCAGAACACAACCGTCAGGGCCTTGCCCAGCCCCAGGATAAATCTCATACCCCGCCCCCCATCTTGTTTTTGTCGCGGCGGCCCATGCAAACGGGCCGCTGCGTCCACAGTAACGTTATCGAGGGGCACCCGCCAGAGCTTGTACCAGCGCTGGCGGGGCCGCAGTAGAGTTGATGGTGCAGCTGGAGGACAGCCTGCCAGGCGTCCTCCAGCTGCGGCCCACGGTCAACGCTCGATCTTGATCTCGGTCCGGCGGTTCATGGCACGCCCCTCAGCAGTAGCATTGTCGGCCACTGGCTGGGTTTCGCCGGCACCGACTACCGACACCACGCTGCTGCGCGGCACGCCGCTTTCGACGAGATAGTCAGTCACCGAATGCGCGCGGCGCTCGGACAACTTCTGGTTGTACGTGTCGGAGCCAACGCTGTCGGTGTGCCCGGTGACACTCAGTCGGGTGCTCGCCGCTTCCTGCTTAAGGCGGGTGGCGATGGTATTGAGGCGTTCTTTGTCGGCCGCAGTCAGCCGCGCAGAGTCGAACTCGAAGTGCACGTCACGGATGACTATGACTTCTTCCTTGACCACGACCACCTCTTCTACCACTGCTACCGGTTCAGGTGGGCAGCCATTGGCATCGACCTGTACCCCACGCGGGGTGCCCGGGCACTTGTCGCGGCTGTCCGGCACGCCATCGCCGTCTTCATCACCGTCGCCATTGGCCCAGCAGTAGCCGGCGGCCAGACCACCGCCAAGCAGCGCGCCCCAGCCGGCCCAACTCGAGCTTTCGATAGCGCCAAGGGCGGCGCCGCCCACACCCCCGACGGCAGCACATGTCGGCCAGTCGGTTTTCTGCAAACCTGCACAACCAGTCAACACACTGGTCAGCAGCACCAAGGGTATCGCCGTGCGAACTATGCTCATCTGTTGCATCTCCTAGGGGGAATCGGCATAAGGCCGATCTGTGCCAGTAAAGACCGCGCATTCCCGATCTGCCAGCAATGAGCCATGCTGGTGTGCCACAGCCCTTTGCCGGCAAGCTCTAGCCAGCTAGGCTTGGCGACCCTGAACGGAGATAGGCAATGACCGAAGGTTTTTCCCAACGCACGCCGCAACAAGCCCTCGCCGCCTTGCTCGAGCGCGTGCAACCGCAGCGCCTGCTGCTGGTGGGCACGCGCTTCCCGGCGCTGGATGCCTTTGCCCAGGCGCACCCACAGGTGGTCATCGAGGTGGCAGCACCAGGCGTACTGCCGGATCCACTCGCCGCCCAGCGTTTCGACCTGGCGGTGCTGGTCGACTGCCTCGAGCACTTGCCCAAGCGCACCGGCCTGGAACTGCTGGCAGGCATCCGCAATCTGAATGCCAGTCGCCTGGCGGTGCTGGCCGACTTGAGCGCCTGCGGCTGGCAGGACACCGAGTTTTTCTCGCTGGCGATGTCGGCCAGCGAGAAATTCGGCCGCGAGGAGCAGGTGTTGAGCCTGTTCACCTATGATCTACATGACTACAAGCAGGTCCCTGACTGGCTCAACGCCAGGTTCTGGGCCAACCCTGAAAACTTCGGCAAGTACTGGTGGTGATGTGATGAGTGTCTCCGTTTGCCCTTGCGGCAGTGGCAACCTGCTCGACGCCTGCTGCGGGCATTATCATTCCGGCACCCCGGCGCCAGACGCCCAGGCATTGATGCGCTCGCGCTACAGCGCATACGTGCTGGGCCTGATCGATTACCTGGTCGCAACCACCCTGCCGGCTCAGCAAGATGGCCTGGACCGCGCTGCAATTGCTGCCTGGAGCGCGCAAAGCACCTGGCTGGGGCTTGAGGTGGAAAGCGCCGAGGTGCTTGGCGGTCAGCCTGAGCATGCGTTTGTCACCTTCATCGCGCGCTGGCACGACGCTCAAGGCGAACACGCCCACCGTGAGCGTTCGGCTTTCGTCCAGCGCGATGGCCTTTGGTACTTCATTGACCCAACGGTCGGCCTCAAGGCCACGCGCAACGACCCCTGCCCCTGTGCCAGCGGGCAGAAGTTCAAGAAGTGCTGTTCCAGTTACGTCGGTACTTGATCGTGAACGTCCTCGCCCGCCTGCTCCTGACCAGCTGCGTCCTGCTGCTGGCCGGCTGCGCGGGCTGGAGCGGCGAGCAATGGCGCGAACCACAGGTGCATCTGGTCAAGGTCGAAACAGTCAAGGCGCGCCTGCTGCAACAGGAGTTCGTCATTTACCTGCGAGTCGACAACCCCAATGACAGCCGCCTGTTCATCCGCAACCTGAATTATTCGGTGCGGCTCAACCAGTTGCTGCTGGTCGACGATGAGGCGAGCATCTGGCGCAGCGTCGCCGCCCACGAGGGGCGGACCTTCAAGATCACCGCCCGCACCAACCTGTGGAAGCAGCTCAAACCGCTGGCCAAGTTGCTCAAGAGCAGGCAACCGCTGCGCTATTCACTGCAGGCCGAGCTGAATACCGGGCTGATCATCTGGCGGGGCCTGCACTTGTCGCGCAGTGATGAGATAATGCCCGGCGATTTCTTACCGGAGTAACCTGCAATGACTCAGCAACCGCATGTTCATGGCCCTGACTGCAACCACGATCACGATCATCAGCATGATCATGACCACGGCCATGTGCACGGTCCACACTGCAACCACGGCCACCAGGAGCCGGTGCGCAACGCTTTGAAAGACGTTGGCCGCAACGACCCGTGCCCGTGCGGCAGCGACAAGAAGTTCAAAAAGTGCCACGGCGCCTGATTTTCGCTCGCTGACCCCTGCCGCAAGCAACTGCAGCCTTTGGCCGTAATTGCTTGCGGTTGATGCTTTCCGATCCAGCCAAATCCCTTTTTTGTCACACCTTGCAGGAGCCTCTTCAATGGCCGCCCCCGCTTTTCCTCCTTTGCGTCCCCGCTTCGCCAGCCTGGCGCTGCTAGGTCTGCTTGGTCTTGGCGGCTGCCAGATGAGCGCCGTGCAAGACAGCGTGCCGCCGACCACCGGCGTGCAACCGCTCAAAGGCCTCGCGCAGAACGTTTCGCTGCGGCGCAATGCCATGGGCGCACCGCTGATCGAAAGCAGCAGCTTCCACGATGCGCTGTTCACGCTGGGTTACGTGCACGCCGGCGACCGCATCGAGCAGATGCTCGGCATGCGCCTGCTGGCTCAGGGCCGCCTGGCTGAACTGGCCGGGCCAGAAGCGCTGGATATCGACCGTTTGATGCGGGCGGCCAATCTCAAGCAGAGCGCCAACGCCCTGTACGCCGACGCTTCGCCGCGGCTCAAGCGCTTCTTTGAAGTGTACGCGCGCGGGGTCAACGCCTACCTGTACCGCTACCGCGAAAAGCTGCCGGGTGAGCTCGCCCGTAGCGGTTATCGCCCTGAATACTGGAAGGCCGAAGACAGCGCGCTGATCTTCAGCCTGTATGCCTTCAGCCAGTCAGTCAATCTGCAGGAAGAACTCAGCGCCCTGACCCTCGCGCAAAAAGTCGGCAGCGACAAGCTTGCCTGGCTGCTGCCGGGTGCGCCTGACGAGCCGCTGGCCGAAGGCGAAGTCGACAAACTCAAGGGCATCAACCTGGCCAGCCAACTGCCTGCCCTGCCTGCCCTGGCCAGTGCCAGCCAGAAGCTCGCCGATCTGGGCCTGCTCGGCAGCCCGGGCTCGGCCAACCTGGCCCTCGGCCCACAGCGCAGCCGCAGCGGCAAGAGCCTGCTGGTCAGTGACAGCCGCGCCGCCTGGGCCTTGAGCCCGGTGCAAATCCACACCGGCAAGTATCAGGTTGCCGGGCTGTCGTTGCCGGGCCTGCCAATCGTGCTGGCCGGCTACAACGGCAAACTGGCCTGGAGCAGCAGCGCGGTCATGGCCGACAACCAGGATTTGTACCTTGAGCAACTGCGCCGCCAAGGCAGCCAGGTCACTTATCTCGCCGACGGCAAATGGCTGCCAACGCGTACCCGCAGCGAGACCTTCTTCGCCCGCGGCCAGCAGCCTCTGCGCGAACTGCTTTACGACACTCGCCACGGCACCCTGCTCGGCCAGCCTGCTGGCAACGGCCTCGGCCTGGCCCTGAGCCTGCCGCAGTTGAAGGGTGATCGCAGCCTCGACGCCTTGTTCGACCTGACGCGCGCCACCTCGGTGGAGCGCGCCTTCGACAGCACCCGCGAGATCGGCGCAGCGGCGCTCAACTTCGTCTTTGCTGAGCCGCAGCACATCGGTTGGCAGGTCAGTGGGCGCTACCCGAACCGCCGCGAAGGCCAGGGCTTGCTGCCCTCGCCAGGCTGGGATGGGCGCTATGACTGGGACGGCTATGCCGACGCCATGCTCCACCCGTACGACCAGGACCCACCGTCCGGCTGGCTCGGCCATGCCAACGAGCGCAGCCTGGCCAAAGGTTACGGCATGCAGTTGTCCAACACCTGGTACTACCCCGAGCGCGCCGAACGTCTCGCTCAGCTGGCTGCCAATGGCCGCCACGACAGCCGCAGCGTGATGGCCCTGCAAAACGATCAGGTCAGCTTGTTTGCCGCCAAGCTCAAGCAGATGTTCAGCGCACCCGGCATGGCCCAGCCGCTCAAGCAGGCGATCGCGGCACTGCCACCGGCCCAGCGCGACAAGGCCAATGCCGCGCTGGCTCGGCTGCAAGCTTTCGATGGTCACCTGAGCCCAGTGTCGGCAGATGCCGCGCTGTATCAGCTGTTCCTCCAGGAAGTGACCCGACAGACCTTCCTCGACGATCTTGGGCCTGAATCCGGCCCTGCGTGGCAAGCCTTTGTCAGCAACGCGCAGTTGTCCTACTCGGCGCAGGCTGATCACCTGCTGGGCCGCGAGGACAGCCCGTTCTGGGATGACCGCACCACCGCGCAAAAGGAAGACAAACCGGCGATCCTGGCCCGCAGCCTGGCCGCCGCGATCGACACTGGCACGGCGCTGCTCGGCGCCGACCGCAAGGCCTGGCAGTGGGGCAAGCTGCACCAGTACCGCTGGCCAGCACCGGCCTATCACGGCCTGGGTGACGCTATCAGCCGCGCGCCAATGGCGGCTGGCGGCGACTTCAGCACCCTGGCCCTGACGCCGTATGCCTGGGGCAGCAACTTCGACACGCAACTGCCAGCCTCGGCGCGGATGATCGTCGACTTTGGCCAGGCCGAACCGCTGCAACTGCTGACCAGCAGTGGTCAGTCCGGCAACCCGGCCAGTCGTCACCACAGCGATGGCCTGGACGCCTGGTTCAAAGGCCGCTTCATGAGCCTGCCGCTGCAACCGCAGAACTTCGCCCGTGCCTACGGTAGCCAGCGCCTGACCCTGGTACCGGGCAAGTAAGCCAACGCCCGACTGCCCGCACAGCCCTGGCTGTGCGGGCAACCTCCGCCAGACAATCCGAACTTCATCGCGCCAGCAACGCTCCTAGCTATAACTCCCTAGCCAGCGGCCTGCCATGGACCTTGTGATTGCTCGCCCCGAAGGCCTGTACTGCCCACCCGGTGATTTCTACATCGACCCGTGGCGCCCGGTTGATCGCGCGGTGATCACCCACGGTCACGGTGATCACTCACGCTCGGGCAACAATCACTACCTGACTGCGGCGCCTGGTGCCGGCATCCTGCGCAGCCGGCTCGGCCAGCACATCAATCTGCAAACCCTACCTTACGGTGAACGCCTGAAACACCACGGCGTGAGCTTGAGCTTCCACCCGGCCGGGCATGTGCTCGGCTCGGCGCAGGTGCGCCTGGAATACCAGGGCGAGGTATGGGTCGCCTCTGGTGACTACAAAGTCGAGCCCGACGGCACCTGCGCGCCGTTCGAGCCGGTGCGTTGCCACACCTTCATCACCGAATCGACATTCGGCCTGCCGATCTACCGCTGGCCGCCGCAAGCGGTGATTTTCGCCGAGATCAACCAGTGGTGGCGGGCCAATCGCGAACAAGGCAAGGCAAGCGTGTTGTTCTGCTATGCCTTCGGCAAGGCCCAGCGCATCCTCTATGGCCTTGACGCCAGCATCGGGCCGATCCTGGTGCATGGCGCGGTCGAGCCGTTGAATCGGGTCTATCGCGAAGCTGGCGTGGCCCTGCCGGAGACCCATTACGCCGGCGACTTCGCCCGCAACGACCCGCTACTGCGCGAGGCATTGATCATGGCGCCGCCGTCGGCCGGCGGCAGCAGCTGGATGAAGCGCTTCGGCGAGTACAGTGATGCCTTCGCCAGCGGCTGGATGCGCCTGCGCGGCACCCGCCGGCGGCGCGGGGTCGATCGCGGTTTTGTGCTGTCTGATCACGCTGATTGGCCGGGGCTGTTGTGGGCCATCGCCCAGACCGGCGCCGAGCGGGTCATGGTCACCCATGGTTCGGTCAATGTGCTGGTGCGCTATTTGTCCGAGCAAGGCCTGGACGCGCGGGCCTTCGTTACCGAATACGGCGAAGAAGACGACACCCGCGAGGTTCAGCCATGAAGGCTTTTGCCGAGCTGTACCTGCGCCTGGACAGCACCACCTCGAGCAACGCCAAGTTGCTGGCCTTGCGCGAATATTTCAGCCAGGCACCTGCGCAGGACGCTGCCTGGGCGGTGTACTTTCTTGCCGGCGGTCGGCCGCGGCAACTGGTGCCGACCCGCTTGTTGCGTGAGCTGGCCATTGAATTGTCAGGCCTGCCCGACTGGCTGTTCGAAGAGAGCTATCAGTCAGTGGGCGACCTGGCCGAAACCATTTCGTTACTGCTCCCCGACAGCGCCCATGCCAGTGATCAAGGCCTGGCTGAGTGGATCGAGCAGCACCTGCTGCCATTGCGCGGCCAGCCCCAGGAAGAGGTACGCGCGCGCCTGCCAGTGCTGTGGGCGCAGCTTGACCGGCAGAGCCTGATGCTCTGCCTGAAACTGATCACCGGCAGTTTCCGCGTGGGCGTGTCGAAACTGCTTGTCACCCGCGCACTGGCGCAGTTGGCCGATCTCGACGCCAAGCGCGTGGCCCAGCGCATGGTCGGCTATACCGACCTCAGCCATAAACCGAGCCCCGCCAGCTACCTCAAGCTGATCGCCGCCGAGTCGGCCGACGAGCACAGCCAGCGCGGCGGCCAGCCGTATCCGTTCTTTCTGGCCCATGCGCTGCAAGCGCCGACCGAACAATTCGACGCCCTGCTCGGCCCGCTCAGCGACTGGCAGGCGGAGTGGAAGTGGGACGGCATCCGCGCGCAGGTGGTCAAACGCGAGGGCCAGTTGTGGATCTGGTCACGAGGCGAGGAGCTGGTGACCGACCGCTTCCCCGAGCTGCACAGCCTGGCCAGCAGCCTGCCGGACGGCACCGTGCTGGATGGCGAGATCCTGGTTTGGAAACCGGGCTCCAGCAGCGAGGATGTCGCCGTGCAGCCCTTCGCCCTGCTGCAACAACGGCTCGGCCGCAAGACCCTGGGCAAGAAGCTGCTCGGCGATGCTCCGGTGGTGCTGCAGGCCTACGACCTGCTCGAATGGCAGGACCACGACTGGCGCAGCCGCCCGCAGCACGAACGGCGCGCGCAGCTGGAGCGAGTAGTCGCCGAGTACCCGCAGGCGCCACTGCTGCTGTCACCATTACTGACCGGCGACAGCTGGGCCGACCTGGCCGAGCAGCGCGAACAGTCGCGCAACCTCGGTGTGGAGGGGCTGATGCTCAAGCAGCGCGATGCGCTCTACGGGGTTGGCCGGACCAAGGACATAGGCCTGTGGTGGAAGTGGAAGATTGACCCGTTCAGCGTCGATGCCGTGCTGATCTATGCCCAGCGCGGCCATGGCCGGCGCGCGAGCCTGTACAGCGATTACACCTTTGCCGTGTGGGACGCACCGGCAGGCACGCCTGGACGTGCGCTGGTGCCATTCGCCAAGGCCTACTCAGGCCTCAGCGATGAAGAAATGCGCAAGGTCGATGCAATCGTACGTAAAACCACCGTGGAAACCTTCGGCCCGGTGCGCAGCGTCACCCCGACGCTGGTGTTCGAACTGGGCTTTGAAGGCATCGCGCTGTCCAAGCGGCACAAGAGCGGCATCGCCGTGCGCTTCCCGCGGATGCTGCGCTGGCGCCTGGACAAGCCGGTCGAGGAAGCCGACGACCTGGCCACCTTGCAGGCCCTGCTGAGCTGAAAACCGTGATCGGGATCTGCCTGCGCGCATGCGCAACGCCGAAGTTTGTGCTTCTATCTTCAGTCGCAGCCCGATCATCAACCAGCGCCCAGGACCCCCATGCACCACTCGACCCACAGCCTGCTCAGCCCCGCGCCCGGCATCAGCCGGCACCTGCACAGCTTCCAGTTCGGCCCAGCCGGCGCCGGCAAAGTCTATATCCAGGCCTCGCTGCACGCCGACGAACTGCCGGGCATGCTGGTCGCCTGGCACCTCAAGCAGCGCCTGCTCGAACTGGAACAGCAAGGCCTGTTGCGTCAGCAGGTCCTGCTGGTCCCAGTGGCCAACCCATTGGGCATCGAGCAAGTGCTGCTGGATGCGCCCATGGGCCGCTTCGAGCTGCACAGCGGGGAAAACTTCAACCGCAACTTCGTCGACCTTTCGGACACCATCGGCGACCAGCTCGAAGGCCAATTGACCCAGGACCCGCAACACAACCTTGAGCTGATCCGCGAGCACCTGCGCCGGGGCCTGGACGCGCACCCGGCACGTACCGCGCTGCAGTCCCAGCGCTTGTGCCTGCAACGCCTGGCGTGCGATGCCGACATGGTCCTCGATCTGCACTGCGACTTCGAAGCGGTCGAGCACCTGTACACCACGCCGCAGGCCTGGCCGCGGGTAGAGCCACTGGCGCGCTACCTCGGGGCGCAGGCCAGCCTGCTCGCGACCGACTCGGGCGGGCAGTCGTTCGATGAGAGCTTCAGTCTGGTCTGGTGGCAATTGCAGCAGCGCTTCGGTAAGCGCTACCCGATCCCCGAGGGTGGCATTTCGGTCACGCTGGAGCTGCGCGGGCAAGCCGACGTCTGCCACGCGCTGGCGACCAAGGACTGCAAGGCGATCATCGACTTTCTGACCCACGCGGGGGTTATCGAAGGGCAACCGGCCGAATTACCGGCGCTGCTCCATCCGGCCACGCCACTGGCCGCAGTGGAACCCGTCAGCACCGCCCAGGGCGGGCTGCTGGTATTTTACGCAAAACCCGGCCAATACCTGCAAGCCGGGCAACTGATTGCCGAGGTGATCGACCCGCTCACCGATCAGGTCAGTTCGCTGCGCAATCAACAGGCCGGGCTGCTGTATGCCCGTAGCGTTCGGCGCATGGCAACCAGCGGCATGGTCGTCGCCCATGTCGCGGGCGAGCAGATTTGCCGCAGTGGTTACCTGTTGGGCAATTAACAGGTAAACCAATGGACACGCACAGCGGTCTGTAGAAGCACAGCCTTTGACGGATCCACGCATGCCCGCCACGACCGACCTTGCCAACGCCTGGTTTGCCACGCGTGGATTCAAACCCTTCGCCTTTCAGCGCCAGGTCTGGGCCGCCGTCGAGCGTGGCGAGTCGGGGCTGGTGCATGCCAGTACCGGCTCTGGCAAAACCTACGCGGTATGGCTGGCCGCCCTGCGCGCCTATGCGCGCACGGTCAACTCGACCGCTAAGCCGGCGCCGCTGCAAGTGTTGTGGATCACGCCGATGCGTGCGCTGGCAGCGGATACCGCACGTGCCCTGCAGGCGCCGCTGGATGATCTGGAACTGAACTGGAACATCGGCGTGCGCAGCGGTGATACCAGCTCTGCCGAGCGCGCCCGCCAAGCCCGGCGACTGCCCAGTACGCTGGTGACCACTCCAGAAAGCCTGACCCTATTGCTGACCCGCACCCAGGCCAATGAAGACTTTGCGCAGCTGCGCATGGTGGTGGTCGACGAATGGCACGAGCTGCTTGGCAACAAGCGTGGCGTGCAGCTCCAGTTGGCGTTGGCGCGCTTGCGCCGCTGGCATCCCGGGCTGGTGGTGTGGGGGCTGTCGGCGACCTTGGGCAATCTTGAGCACGCCCGCGATGTGCTGTTGCCCGCCGGTGGCTCACTGGTCAAAGGGCGTCAGGACAAACGTTTTGTCGTCGACACGTTATTGCCGGAGGCAATCGAGCGCTTCCCTTGGGCCGGTCACATGGGCCTGAAAATGCTCAAGCAGGTCAGTACCGAAATCGACGCCAGCGAAAGCTGCCTGGTCTTCACCAATACCCGCGCGCAAGCCGAGCTGTGGTATCAGGCACTTCTCGCGCACCGCCCTGACTGGGCCGGCTTGATCGCCCTGCACCATGCCTCGTTGGCTCGGCAGACCCGCGACTGGGTAGAGCGCAGTCTCAAACAAGGCTCGCTCAAGGCGGTGATCTGCACGTCAAGCCTGGACCTTGGGGTGGATTTTCTGCCAGTAGAGCGGGTACTGCAGATTGGTTCGGCCAAGGGTATCGCGCGTTTGATGCAGCGTGCGGGTCGATCCGGGCATGCGCCCGGGCGCGCCTCGCGGATTACCCTGGTGCCGACCCACAGCCTCGAGCTGGTCGAGGCCGCCGCTGCTCGCCATGCCCTGGCCGCCGGCCAGATCGAGGCACGCCAGTCGCCGCGGCTGAGCATGGATGTGCTGGTGCAGCATCTGGTCAGCATGGCGCTGGGCAGCGGCTTTCGCCCGGCAGAACTGCTCGAGGAAGTGCGCAGCACCTGGGCCTTTCGCGAACTGCGCGACAGCCAGTGGCAATGGGCGCTGGATTTTGTCTGCCATGGCGGCAGTTCGCTGACGGCCTACCCTGACTACCAGCGCGTCGAAGCCCACGCCGACGGCATCTGGCGTGTAGCCAACGAGCGCCTGGCGCGGCGCCATCGGATGGGCATCGGCACCATCGTCAGCGATGCCAGTATCCAGCTCAAATACTGGAGCAAGGGCGGCGGCGGCAAACAGCTGGGCAGCGTCGAGGAATCATTTATCGCGCGCCTCAAACCCGGCGATACGCTGGTGTTTGCCGGCCGCGTGCTGGAGCTGGTGCGGGTCGAGAATATGACCGCCTATGTACGCCGCAGTACCGCTCGCAAGGCGGCGATTGCCCGTTGGAATGGCGGCCGTATGCCGCTGTCGAGCGAACTGGCGGACGCCTTGGTGGAGCGCCTGGATGCCGCAGCCCATGACCATTTCGACGGCCCCGAAATGCGCGCCGTGCGACCTCTGCTGGAGTTGCAGGCAACTTGGTCGGCGCTGCCCACCCAGCACACCCTGCTGGCCGAGACATTCACTTCAAGACAAGGCTCGCATCTGTTTCTGTACCCATTCGCCGGGCGCATGGCCAACCTGGGCCTGGCCAATCTGATAGCGTGGCGTGTGAGCCGGGTGCAGCCATTGTCGGTGTCCATTGCGGTCAATGATTACGGCTTCGAGCTGGTCAGCCCCAGCACGGTCGACTGGGCCACGTATCTGCCGCGGGCGTTGAGCACGGATGATCTGCTCGAAGATGCACTGGCCAGCTTGAATGCGGGCGAAATGGCGCTGCGGCGCTTTCGCGAAATCGCGCAGATTTCCGGGCTGGTGTTCGGCGGCTACCCCGCCGCGCAGAAGAGCACTCGACAGATTCAGGCCTCCAGCGGATTGTTCTACGAGGTATTTCGCAAGCACGACGCCGACAATCTGTTGCTCGGCCAAGCGCGGGATGAGGTGCTGCGCGAAGAACTGGAAATCGAGCGACTGCATCGGCAGCTGCTCAAATTGAGCACGCTGCGTCTGGATCTGCACGACCTGCGTCGCCCCGGACCATTGGCTTTCGCGCTGTTGGTAGAAGGCATGCGCGAGACCCTGAGCACAGAAAAACTGGCCGACCGCATTGCACGGATGGTGGCTGATCTGGAAAAAGTCGCCGACGCACCCAACGGGCGAACCCGACGCGGGAGCTGAGCCTCGCCCTGAATACAAGGACTTCTATGCAGCATCTGGAAATTGAACACTGCGGCGAAACGCTCTGGCTGCTGCCGGACAAGGCCATGTACTGGCCAGCGCGGCGGGCCTTGTTGGTCGCTGATGTGCACATCGGCAAGGCGGCAAGCTATCGCGCATTGAATCAGCCAGTGCCGCGCGGCACCACCGATGCCACCCTCGCCCGCCTTGATGCGTTGCTTACCGAGCACGCTTGCGAGCAATTGATTGTACTCGGCGATTTCTTGCACGCCCACCACGCTCAGGCGCCGGCGATCATCGCTAAGCTCAAGGCCTGGCGCGATCGGCATGCTCAGGTGCAGATGATTCTGGTGCGCGGCAACCATGACCGCCACGCCGGCGATCCACCGGCGGAGCTGAACATCGAGATCAAGGAAGAACCGTGGCTATACGGCCCGTTTGCCCTGCAGCACGAGCCCACGGCAAACCCTGCGCACACGGTGCTGGCAGGACACGTGCATCCGGTTTACGTACTGCGCGGCAGAGCCCGGCAGCGGTTGCGCTTGCCGTGCTTTCTGATCAACAAGGAGGTCTGCCTGTTGCCCGCATTCGGCGAATTCACCGGGGGCTGGACGGTCGAACCCGACGCAGCCACCCGCGTGTTTCTGGCAGGGGCTGAGCGGGTCTGGGCAGTGCAGCGTTAATTACGCAACAGGAGTAGGCGGTATATCGTCCGGCAAGGTCGGTACACCCGGCTCGGTCGGTTGATCCTCACCCGGCTGAGGCGGCTGCGGGCTGTCCGGGTCTGGCTGGCCCGGCACCCCTCCTGCCTGCACAGGCAGTGGTGGCTGCGCCAACAGCGACCAGGCCAGCAGGCCGATCTGGTTGGGCTGGAGATGAGCCAGCTGGGCACTGACAGTGGTATGGAGTTTCATGGGCAGCTCCTCACGGGGGCCGGCGTACGTCATGCACGCCGCAACTGTTACCCCGTTGGAGTGCCTTGCGGGCAACTAATTCCCCGCGCTCGTCGGCTCAGGTCCGCGGCAGGGTGACGCCACGCTGGCCCTGATACTTGCCGCCACGGTCTTTATAAGACACTTCGCACTCTTCATCGGACTCGAGGAACAGCATCTGCGCCACGCCTTCGTTGGCGTAGATCTTTGCCGGCAAGGTGGTGGTGTTGGAGAACTCCAGCGTCACATGGCCTTCCCACTCTGGCTCGAGCGGCGTGACGTTGACGATGATGCCGCAGCGAGCGTAGGTGCTTTTGCCCAGACAGATGGTCAGGACGTTGCGCGGGATGCGGAAGTACTCGACGGTGCGCGCCAGGGCGAACGAGTTCGGCGGGATGATGCAGACGTCGCTTTTGACGTCGACAAAGCTGCCGGCGTCGAAGTTTTTCGGGTCGACCGTGGCCGAATTGATGTTGGTGAAGACCTTGAATTCGTCTGCGCAGCGTACGTCGTAGCCGTAGCTGGAAACGCCGAAGGAAATCACCCGGCTGGCTTCGTCACCGCGCACCTGGCGCTCGACGAAGGGTTCGATCATGCCGTGTTCCTGCGCCATGCGGCGAATCCACTTGTCTGATTTGATGCTCATGGCGGGTGTCCTGAAGGCTGCAAGGTAAAAAACGAGAAGCGCATCTTACCGGTCCCGGCCTCCGGGTTAAAGTTCCCCGACCGTATCCCACGCCGGACGGGGCTTGCAGCCGCCGCCGATCCGATTTTGAGCAAAGCCGCGTTTGGCCATTGGCAGGCTGAAGAAAGTGGGGTATGGTGACGTCACTGTGCTGCACGTGACACCGAGAACTCTAGTTAGATGCACGATCCCAATCTGCCCATCGCTGAATTTTCCGACTCTTTGCACTCAGTCCGGCCAGGGCATTTCCTGCGCCGATAATTACTTTGTCCAAGGAGACAGACACATGTCCAACCGTCAAAACGGTACCGTCAAGTGGTTCAACGATGAAAAAGGCTACGGCTTCATCACCCCTCAATCGGGTGACGACCTGTTCGTGCACTTCAAAGCCATCCAAGCTGACGGCTTCAAAACTCTGAAAGAAGGCCAAGCCGTAACTTTCGTCGCTACCCGCGGCCAGAAAGGTATGCAGGCTGAAGAAGTTCAACTGGGTTAATTCCAGCTGGCTTCAAAAAACCCGCTTCGGCGGGTTTTTTTATGCCTGCAATTTAGCTATCAGACCAGCGCGGACGGCATCCCCACTTACGCAGGGATGCCGAGATATCAGTCTTCGCTGATGGTGATGCTCGGCATGGCCGGAGCGGCTGCTTCCTGCAGCACGATACGCGCACCGACCTGCCGCGCCAGTTCCTGGTAGACCATGGCAATTTGACTTTCCGGCTCGGCAATCGCAGTCGGCTTGCCGCTGTCGGCCTGCTCGCGAATCAGCATCGACAGCGGCAGCGACGCCAGCAAGTCGACACCGTATTGCGAGGCCAGCTTGGCACCGCCGCCCTCACCGAACAGGTGCTCGGCATGGCCACAGTTGGAGCAGATATGCACGGCCATGTTCTCCACCACGCCAAGTACCGGGATGTTGACCTTGCGGAACATCTCTACACCCTTGCGCGCGTCAAGCAGGGCCAGGTCCTGCGGCGTGGTCACGATCACCGAACCGGCCACCGGGACTTTCTGCGCCAGGGTCAGCTGGATATCGCCAGTGCCGGGCGGCATGTCGATCACCAGGTAGTCCAGATCATCCCAGGCCGTCTGGGTCACCAGTTGCAGCAGGGCGCCGGAGACCATCGGCCCGCGCCAGACCATCGGCGTGTTGTCGTCGGTCAGAAATGCCATCGACATCACTTCGACGCCGTGCGCCTCGATCGGCACAAACCACTTCTGCTCACGAATCTGCGGTCGAGTGCCTTCGGCGATACCGAACATCACGCCCTGGCTTGGGCCATAGATATCGGCATCGAGAATACCCACCCGCGCCCCTTCGCGCGCCAGCGCCAAGGCCAGGTTGGCCGAGGTGGTCGACTTGCCTACGCCACCTTTGCCCGAGGCAACGGCGATGATGTTCTTCACGTTGGCCATGCCGGGCACTTGCGCCTGGGCCTTGTGTGCGCTGATCACACAATCGATCGAGACGTTGGCCGCAGTCACGCCCTCTATGTTCTCGACAGCGGTCTGCAATACCTGCGCCCAACCATTCTTGAACAGCCCGGCGGCATAGCCCAACTGCAGCTGCACGCTGACCTGGCTACCCTGGATGTCGATCGCGCGTACGCAACCGGCGCTGACCGGGTCCCGGTTCAGGTAGGGATCGGTGTACTGGCGAAGCGCGACTTCGACATCGGCACGTGTGACGGCACTCATGGAGGCTCCCATAGGCAAGATCTGAAGGTGAGACAGGCGCCTATGCTAACCCGTCAATCGTCAGCAGGTACGTCGATGGGGTGAAATAAATTCGCTGTCGCTTTATAGTGGCCGATCAACTTTGTATCCCGTCTAGCCAGAGTAATAGCCGAGCCACCATGTCCGAGCCACGTCAGATTCTCGTCACCAGCGCCCTGCCCTATGCCAACGGTTCCATCCACCTTGGCCATATGCTCGAGTACATCCAGACGGACATGTGGGTTCGCTTCCAGAAGCTGCGCGGCAACCAGTGCACCTATGTCTGCGCCGACGACGCCCACGGCTCGGCGATCATGCTGCGTGCCGAAAAAGAAGGCATCACCCCCGAGCAGTTGATCGCCGACGTGCAGGCCGAGCATAGCAATGACTTTGCCGAATTCCTGGTCGACTTCGACAACTTCCATTCGACCCACAGCGATGAAAACCGCGAACTGTCGAGCATGATCTACACCCGCCTGCGCGACGCTGGGCACATCGCCAACCGCTCGGTCACGCAGTACTTCGACCCGGAAAAAGGCATGTTCCTGGCCGACCGCTTCATCAAGGGCACCTGCCCCAAGTGCGCGGCTGAAGATCAGTACGGCGACAACTGCGAGAAGTGCGGCGCAACCTACGCCCCGACCGAACTGAAGAACCCCAAGTCAGCGATCTCTGGCGCCACGCCAGTACTGAAGGACTCCAAGCACTTCTTCTTCAAGCTGCCTGACTTCCAGGCCATGCTGCAGCAGTGGACCCGCAGTGGCACCCTGCAGGACGCCGTTGCCAACAAACTCGCCGAGTGGCTCGACTCCGGTTTGCAGGAGTGGGACATCTCCCGCGACGCTCCGTATTTCGGTTTCGAAATCCCGGATGAGCCAGGCAAGTACTTCTATGTCTGGCTGGACGCGCCCATCGGCTACATGGCCAGCTTCAAGAACCTCTGCGCACGCCGCCCGGAGCTGGACTTCGATGCGTACTGGAAGGCCGACTCGACCACTGAGCTGTATCACTTCATCGGCAAGGACATCGTCAACTTCCACGCCCTGTTCTGGCCGGCCATGCTCGAAGGCGCAGGCCTGCGCAAGCCGACCGCAATCAACGTGCACGGCTACCTGACGGTCAACGGCGCGAAGATGTCGAAGTCGCGTGGCACCTTCATCAAGGCGCGTACTTACCTCGACCACCTGGCGCCGGAATACCTGCGTTATTACTACGCCGCCAAACTTGGCCGCGGCGTCGATGACCTCGACCTGAACCTGGAAGACTTCATCCAGAAGGTCAACTCCGACCTGGTCGGCAAAGTGGTGAACATTGCCAGCCGTTGCGCAGGCTTCATCCACAAAGGCAATGCCGGTGTGATGGTCGGCGGTGACGCTGCGCCTGAACTGACCGAAGCCTTTGCCGCCGCCGCGCCATCGATCGCCGAAGCCTACGAGGCACGCGACTTTGCCCGCGCCATGCGCGAAATCATGGCCCTGGCCGACCGCGCCAACGCCTGGATTGCCGACAAGGCGCCGTGGTCGCTGGCCAAGCAGGAAGGCAAGCAGGACGAAGTGCAGGCCATCTGCGCCCAGGGCGTCAACCTGTTCCGCCAGCTGGTGATCTTCCTCAAACCGGTATTGCCAGTGCTGGCAGCAGACGCCGAGGCCTTCCTCAACGTCGCGCCGCTGCGCTGGGACGATCACCAGTCACGCCTGGAAAATCATCAGCTGAATGCGTTCAAGCCATTGATGAGCCGCATCGAACCGGCCAAGGTCGAAGCCATGATCGCCGCCAGCAAGGAAGACCTGCTCGCCTCCCAGGCTCCCAGCGCCCCTGCTGGCAATGGCGAGCTGAGCAAGGATCCGCTGGCTGCGGAAATCGAATTCGACACCTTCGCCGCCGTCGACCTGCGCGTAGCCCTGATCGTCAAAGCCGAAGCAGTACCGGGCGCCGACAAGCTGCTGCAACTGACCCTGGACATCGGCGATGAGCGTCGCAACGTGTTCTCCGGGATCAAGTCGGCCTACCCTGACCCGTCGTTGCTGGAAGGCCGCCTGACCATGATGGTGGCCAACCTCAAGCCCCGCAAGATGCGCTTCGGCATCTCCGAGGGCATGGTCATGGCAGCCGGCCCTGGCGGCGAAGAGATCTACCTGCTCAGCCCTGACAGCGGCGCCAAGCCAGGCCAGCGCATCAAGTAACCGAGCAACAACGCCCCGGCCAAGTGCCGGGGCGTTGTTTTGGCCAATGTGGCCAGCGACCATCGCCTCCCCGCCTCAAACGAGAGCCTAGCCTTTCATGAATGCCGCCAAACGCCTGGAGATCTTTCGTCGGCTGCACGAAGACAACCCAGAGCCCAAGACCGAACTCGCCTACACCACACCGTTTGAATTGCTGATTGCGGTGATCCTGTCAGCCCAGGCCACCGATGTCGGCGTCAACAAGGCCACGGCGCGCCTGTATCCGGTTGCCAATACACCCGAGGCGATCTACGCCCTGGGCGTCGACGGGCTAAGCGCCTACATCCGCACCATCGGCCTGTACAACAGCAAGGCGAAAAACGTCATCGAAACCTGCAGGCTGCTGATTGAGCTGCATGGCAGCGTGGTCCCCGACAACCGCGAAGCACTCGAGGCGCTGCCAGGCGTGGGCCGCAAGACCGCCAACGTGGTGCTCAATACGGCGTTCAGGCAACCCGCCATGGCCGTCGACACGCATATTTTCCGCGTCAGCAACCGCACCGGGATCGCCCCTGGCAAGACCGTGCTGGAAGTGGAAAAAAAGCTGATGCGCTTCGTTCCCAAGGATTACCTGCTCGATGCTCATCACTGGCTGATCCTCCATGGTCGCTACGTATGCCAGGCGCGCAAGCCGCGCTGCGGCAGCTGCCGCATCGAGGATTTGTGCGAATACCGACTAAAAACCTCGGACGATTGAGCCAATAGCCAGAACACCCCCTGCCTGATTGAAAAAATCTTTTTTACCAGACCAGAGATTTTCGTTATAAGGTCGGCCAATGGCCCTTGGCTTGGAGTAACTCATGAGCACTGACAAAGAAGACCTGGTGATAGATGACGATCTGGTACTGAGCACCGATGACGAGCCGGAGCCGCGGGTAGAAGTTGCCAAGACCAACTTGGACAAGCGTCGCACCATTGACAACTTGCTGGAGGAGCGACGCCTGCAGCGGCAACTCGCCGATTACGACTACGACCTGTAAAACCACGATCTGTTAACAGGTCGGCACTAAGCCTGCTCAGGCCAGCCCATGACGCTGGGCAAGCTCGATCAGATCGACCAGTGAGCGAGCATTGAGCTTGAGCAGCAGCCGGGTTTTATAGGTGCTGACGGTCTTGTTGCTGAGGAACATGCTTTCGGCGATATCCTTGTTGCTCTTGCCCCTGGCCAACTGCTGCAGCACCATCATCTCACGCGCAGAAAGGCGCTCGACCATTTCGGTCTCGGTCCCACGACTGATGGTGCTACGAGCCTTGTGCAGGGCTTGATTGGGGAAATAGCTGTAGCCCGAGAGCACCGCCTTGATTGCACTGAGCAATTCGGTCAGTTCCTGCTGCTTGCAGACATAGCCGGCAGCGCCGGCCTGCATGCAGCGCATGGAGAAATGCCCTGGCGCCTGCGACGTCAACACCAGTACCTTGCTGCTGGGGCTGGCGAGGCCGATGCGGCCAATCACCTCAAGCCCATCGAGCTTGGGTATACCGATGTCCAGGACCACGATATCTGGCAGGTAGTCCCGGGTCAGCTGCAGCGCATCTACGCCGTTGTCGGTTTCTGCCACAACGTCATAACCATGCCGCTCCATCAGCATGCGCACAGCAAGGCGAATGACTGGGTGATCATCCACGATAAGCACTTTATTCATGCGATATCCATTGATTTATTTTTTTATCCAGCCGCCACCATAACCGAGCGCAACGGCAAATAGCGCGGGGGGCGGGGCCCGTAGGACACGCAGAGATGGAACCTACGTTAATCAAGGAAATTTCCTACAAATAGGCATCTTAGGAAATCATGCCCCCTGCCCCTATTCACCAGACGGCAGCCGAGCGACATGAGCGCTATTCAAGCCAGCATCATCGCTGACGCATGCAGGATCAATCAGCCCACAAGGCAGGACTCAACATCAATGCTCTGATGACGCGGCGGCACTCTAACCAAGCGAGGAACTCGGCTACCTTTTCGGCGCACGCTGCAACGGGTAAACAAGAGCTAAATCGACGGGGGCTGCAAACATGAAAAATGAAAAAAGTCTGAGTCCTTTGACGCTCATAGCGATCTTTGCAGGCATCGTCGAGGCATCGGCGTTGGCCTCGCTGCCGTTCCTGAGCGAAGCCAGCCAGATGATCTACACATGGTTTCTGGTCGGCTTTCCATTTTTTCTCACGGTACTGTTCTTCCTGACCTTGAACTTCAATCACCAGACCCTCTACCAGCCCGCTGCACATGAAGCGGCGCAGCGGCAGCCAACAATCGAAGCGGAGCGAATGCATGGGCAGGCCTCGGCGACCATTGCGTTTTCCGGTCCGGACGCTGGTGAACTGATAGAACAGCATATCCACCGCACGCTGGCCGACCCAGAGCCGAGTCCGCGCAGCTGGACGCTGTACAACCTGCACGCGCACAAGCAGATCCATCTGGCCGTCGAGGCGCTCGCCGACACCCCTCAGTCAGTGCTGTTCGAGGTCGCTGGCGGGCAAAAAAAACCCCGGCGCTAGGCCGGGGTTGATCACGCCATCTGGCAGTCGATCACAGCAGCGAACGACCTTTGTTTGCGGCGATCCTCATACGCAGTGCGTTGAGCTTGATGAAGCCAGCCGCGTCAGCCTGATTGTATGCGCCGCCATCTTCCTCGAAGGTAGCGATGTTGGCATCGAACAACGAATCGTCGGATTTGCGGCCGACCACGGTGACGTTGCCTTTGTACAGCTTCAAGCGCACTACGCCGTTCACGTTGACCTGCGAAGCGTCGATCATCTGCTGCAGCATGATCCGCTCCGGGCTCCACCAGTAGCCGGTGTAGATCAGGCTGGCGTACTTGGGCATCAGCTCGTCTTTCAGGTGAGCCACTTCACGGTCGAGGGTGATCGACTCGATGGCGCGGTGAGCGCGCAGCATGATGGTGCCGCCAGGGGTCTCGTAGCAGCCACGCGACTTCATGCCGACGTAACGGTTCTCGACGATGTCCAGACGGCCAATGCCGTTGGCGCCGCCGATGCGGTTGAGGTCGGCCAGCACGGTAGCTGGCGACTTGTCGACGCCGTCGATGGCAACGATGTCGCCATTGCGGAAGGTCAGCTCGAGATAGGTCGCCTGGTCAGGGGCGTTCTCCGGGGAGACGCTCCACTTCCACATGTCTTCTTCGTGCTCGGTCCAGGTGTCTTCCAGCACGCCGCCTTCATAGGAGATGTGCAGCAGGTTGGCGTCCATCGAGTACGGCGACTTCTTCTTGCCGTGGCGCTCGATCGGGATGCCGTGCTTCTCGGCGTAATCCATCAGCTTCTCGCGGGACAGCAGGTCCCACTCGCGCCATGGTGCAATGACCTTGACGCCTGGCTTGAGCGCGTAGGCGCCGAGCTCGAAACGAACCTGGTCGTTGCCCTTGCCGGTCGCACCGTGGGAAATGGCGTCAGCACCAGTTTCGTTGGCGATCTCGATCAGACGTTTGGCGATCAGCGGACGCGCGATGGAAGTACCCAGCAGGTACTCGCCTTCGTAGACGGTGTTGGCGCGGAACATCGGGAACACGAAGTCACGCACGAATTCTTCGCGCAGGTCATCGATGTAGATTTCTTTCACGCCCATCGCCTGAGCCTTGGCGCGGGCCGGTTCGACCTCTTCGCCCTGGCCTAGGTCAGCGGTGAAGGTCACCACTTCGCAGTTGTAGGTGTCCTGCAGCCACTTGAGAATCACCGAAGTATCAAGGCCGCCGGAATACGCCAGTACGACCTTATTTACGTCCGCCATGCCATCACTCCACGGGGTTTACGGAAAGCCGTCGATTCTACCGGCCTCGCGGGCAAATTTACAGTGGGGCGACAGCTTCTGACGACAAAGCGACAAGAACTTTCGATACAGCGACTAACGGTCGCGGATCTGGCTGTTTACAGTTGCTTGGCCGCAGGCGCAGGGGCCACAGGAGCGCCAGCTGGGGAAGGCTCGGCCGCTTTTTCCGCCGGTTTGGCCACTGGCGTGACGCGATCCAGCTCGATGTTGACGCGACGGTTACGCGCCCGATTGGCCGCGCTGTTGTTCTTCGCCAGCGGGTAGCGCTCGCCATGGAAGCGCACGATGATCTGCGCTTCAGGCACTCCATGTGCGACCAGATACTCGGCAACCGCCAGCGCCCGGCGCCGCGAATCCTCGCGATTGGCCAGACGATTGCCGCCGTTGTCGGAATGACCATTGAGTTCGATGTGATTGACCGTCGGATCGGCCTTCAGGTAATCGAGAATCACGTCCAGCCGAGCCCGGCCATTGCTGTCCAGTTCGACCCCACGCGGGAAGGCGACCTGCGTCTGGCGAATCTGGTCGTAGTTCATCGGCAACAGCTTGCTCGCGCACAGCTGATAGTCGTTGAACGCCTTCGCGAAGCTGACGGGCAGCACTCGCACTTCCATTGCTCGACCACCCTCGCCGGCATGGTTGCGCACGACCGTGCTACGCCCATCCATCAGGCCGTTGATCAAGCGACTGGCCTGGCCTTGCGAGGACGTGAACAACACCCCGCTGCGGGCCAGGCGTACGGCACCGAGACTGACATCACTGCGCCCCGGCTGCCATGGCGCAGCGGCGGCGAGCAAGGTGGCAGAGCCGGCGCCGAGCAGGTTGGTGTCCGAGCGCAGGCGGAAGGTTGGTTGCTCGCCTGCGCGACGCACGAACTCGCCACTGCCAAAGCCGTCTATCGGCTGGACCAGGCGGCATTCGAATTGATCGCCTTCGACCGTCCAGGCGATGTTCTCCATCCGGGTCTGGAAGGTCAATGCGCCTGCCGGCAGGCTGGCAAACAAGGTGAACAGGGCTAGGTAACGCTGGCGCACGGGCGGCTCCACAAATTCTGACGGCTTACCTGCAGGCTATCGGTCGCGCGCCGGAAAACTTGATAGCCGTGCTCGACCAAGGGTTTTCCGGTAGCATTCGCACTTGAGTTCGACCCGCCTGGAATCCCCAATGTCCGACCGCCTGACCCTCCTGCGTCCCGATGACTGGCATATCCATCTGCGCGATGGTGCTGTCCTGCCCCACACCGTTGGCGACGTAGCGCGTACCTTCGCCCGCGCCATTGTCATGCCCAACACGGTTCCGCCGGTGCGCGATGCCGCCGAAGCGGGTGCCTACCGCGAGCGGATCCTTGCCGCGCGCCCAGTTGGCAGCCGCTTCGAGCCGCTGATGGTGCTGTACCTTACCGACCGTACCAGTGCCGATGACATCCGCGCGGCCAAGGCCAGTGGTTTTGTCTACGCCGCCAAGCTGTACCCGGCTGGCGCCACGACCAACTCCGATTCCGGCGTGACCAGCATCGACAAGATCTTCCCGGCCATCGAAGCCCTTGCCGAAACCGGCATGCCGCTGCTGGTGCACGGTGAAGTGACGCATGCCGATGTCGACGTATTCGACCGCGAAAAACGCTTTATCGACGAGCACATGCGCCGTCTGGTCGACCGCTTCCCGACGCTCAAGGTGGTGTTCGAACACATCACCACGGCCGATGCCGCGCAGTTTGTCAGTGAAGCACCGGCCAATGTCGGTGCGACCATTACCGCTCAGCACTTGCTGTACAACCGCAACCACATGCTGGTCGGCGGTATTCGCCCGCACTTCTATTGCCTGCCGATCCTCAAGCGCAACACCCACCAGGTGGCGCTGCTGGACGCTGCTACCAGCGGCAATCGCAAGTTCTTCCTTGGCACCGACTCGGCGCCCCACGCCCAGCACGCCAAGGAAGCCGCTTGCGGCTGCGCCGGTTGCTACACCGCGTATGCGGCGATCGAGATGTACGCCGAAGCGTTTGAACAGCGCAACGCGCTGGACAAGCTGGAAGGTTTTGCCAGCCTGCATGGCCCAGCGTTCTATGGCCTGCCAGCAAACACTGACCGGATTACTCTGGTCCGTGAAGAATGGACTGCGCCAAGCAGCCTGCCGTTTGGCGACAACCTTGTGATTCCGCTGCGCGCCGGTGAAAAACTGCGCTGGCGCCTGCTGGAGGAAAACGCGTGAGCGAAGATCTGTACGAAGACGACCAGGAAGTTTCCAGCGGTGGCCCACGCCACCCGATGGCCGAGCGCTTCCGCGGTTACCTGCCGGTTGTTATCGATGTCGAGACCGGTGGCTTCAACAGCGCTACCGATGCCCTGCTGGAGATCGCTGCGGTCACCATCGGCATGGACGAGAAGGGTTTCCTGTTCCCTGAACACACGCACTTCTTCCGCGTCGAGCCGTTTGAAGGCGCCAACATCGAGGCGGCGGCACTGGAATTCACCGGGATCAAGCTTGACCACCCACTGCGCATGGCAGTGAGTGAAGAGAGCGCGCTGACCGAAATCTTCCGCAGCGTTCGCAAGTCGCTCAAGTCCAACGGCTGCAAGCGGGCGATCCTGGTCGGCCACAACAGCAGCTTTGACCTGGGCTTCCTCAATGCTGCGGTTGCGCGCAATGACCTCAAGCGCAATCCGTTCCACCCATTCTCCAGCTTCGACACTGCTACCCTGGCCGGCCTCGCCTACGGGCAGACCGTACTGGCGCGAGCATGCCAGAGCGCCGACATCGATTTCGACGGCCGTGAGGCGCATTCGGCGCGTTATGACACCGAGAAGACTGCCGAGCTGTTCTGCGGCATCGTCAACCGCTGGAAGGATCTGGGCGGCTGGCGCGATTGATTGCAGCCAGAGAAGCGGCCTTGCATCCTGTCTCTAGGAGCGGCCTTGTGTCGCGAAAGGCCGCGTAGCGGGCCCGGCAGTTTTGCGGCGCTGTACACATCCTGGGGCCGCTACGCAGCCCTTTCCGACCGGTCCGGCGCCCCGGCAAGCCCGCTCCTACACAGGGTGCGGTGTCTGTGGGGCGCGCGGCGGACACAAAAAAACCGGCCACTTGGGCCGGTTTTTTTATGCGTGGCGATTACAGCTTGCCGGCATTCTCGCTCAGGTAAGCAGCAACGCCTTCTGGCGAAGCGTTCATGCCCTTGTCGCCTTTTTTCCAGTTGGCAGGGCAGACTTCGCCGTGCTCTTCGTGGAATTGCAGAGCGTCAACCAGACGCAGCAGCTCGTCCATGTTACGGCCCAGCGGCAGGTCGTTGATGATCTGCGAGCGGACAACGCCGTTCAGGTCGATCAGGAAGGCGCCACGGAAGGCTACGCCGCCTTCGGACTCAACGTCGTAGGCCTTGCAGATTTCGTGGGTGATGTCAGCCGCCAGGGTGTACTTGACCTGGCCGATGCCGCCGTTGTTGACCGGGGTGTTACGCCAGGCGTTGTGAGTGAAGTGCGAGTCGATCGACACGCCGATCACTTCGACGTTGCGCGCAGCGAAGTCTGGGATGCGGTTGTCCAACGCGATCAGCTCGGACGGGCAGACGAAGGTGAAGTCCAGCGGGTAGAAGAATACCAGGCCGTACTTGCCCTTGATCGCCGAAGCGAGGTTGAAGCTGTCGACGATTTCGCCGTTGCCCAGCACAGCTGGAACGGTGAAGTCGGGGGCTTGTTTACCAACGAGTACGCTCATCGTTATCTCCTGATGAAGGTGAAAAAACGTTGCCCGGCGGCAAACCCGCCAAGCATCCAGCAAAGGCTGACCATCATACACAGGTTAAGATGACAGGCCAGGTCCAACCGCCGGTCGCCCTTGCACATTTAGTTTCAGAAACCGCTTTGACAAGCATTCTCATTACTATTACTCTCCAACGCATCGACTCAACGACGATGGTCAGCCTCTATGTATGTGTGTCTTTGTGTCGGCGTCACCGACGGACAGATTCGCGATGCGATCTACGAGGGATGCTGTAGCTACAAGGAAGTCCGGGCGGCCACCAACGTGGCGAGCCAATGCGGCAAGTGCGCGTGCCTTGCCAAGCAGGTGGTGCGTGAGACGTTGACCGACCTCCAGGTCAGCCAGCAGCCCGCCCTGCCCTACCCCGTCGAATTTAATGCAGTCTGATTTCCCCCCGTATTTTTAAGAACCGGACCTTGTGTCCGGTTTTTTTATGCCTTTAATTCAATAAGTTAGCGTGCCAACGCGGTTCACAAACATTCTTATTCCGATTAAATTTCATTTATTATTCAACAACTTAGGTTTGACACTGGAAGTTGTCCGGCTCAGACTTCGGGTATTGACACACTCAACACGGCAGGAATACGGACATGAAAGGCGACGTCAGCGTCATCCAGCATCTCAACAAGATCCTCGGGAACGAGCTGGTCGCTATCAACCAGTACTTCCTGCACGCGCGTATGTATGAAGACTGGGGCCTCAACGCCCTGGGCAAGCGCGAGTACAAAGAGTCCATCGAGGCGATGAAGGACGCAGATAAGCTGATCAAGCGCATCCTGTTCCTCGAAGGCCTGCCTAACGTGCAGGACCTGGGTAAGCTGCTGATCGGCGAGCACTCCAAAGAGATGCTGGAATGCGACCTGAAAATCGAGCAAAGCGGCCTGATCGATCTCAAGGCAGCTATTGCGCACTGCGAAACTTCTGGCGACTTCGGCTCGCGGGAAATGCTGGAAGACATCCTTGAATCCAAGGAAGAGCACATCGACTGGCTGGAAACCCAGCTGAGCCTGATCGACAAGATCAGCATCGAGAACTACCTGCAGTCGCAGATGGGCGAAGAGTAACTCTCAGCCCATACGAAAAAGCCCCGCCAAGTGCGGGGCTTTTTCATGCCTGGGCAAACAACCTTGGCTGCTTGCCCAGTAAGGTCAATCAGGCTTCGGAAGCCTTGGCAGCATTGGCAGCCGCTTCCTTGACCAGCTTTTGCAGCTCACCGTTCTCGAACATCTCGATCATGATGTCGCTGCCGCCGACCAGTTCACCGGCAACCCACAGCTGTGGGAAGGTCGGCCAGTTGGCGTACTTGGGCAGGTTGGCGCGGATTTCCGGGTTCTGCAGGATGTCGACATAGGCGAATTTCTCGCCACAGCCCATAACAGCCTGGGCCGCCTTGGACGAAAAGCCGCACTGAGGCGCGTTCGGCGAGCCTTTCATGTAAAGCAGAATGGTGTTGTTGGCAATCTGCTCTTTGATTGTTTCGATGATATCCATGAAGCACCTCGTCTGAACTTTCCGACTCGATGGTCGGCACGGTCAGCCATTGTATCGGAAAGCCCGGCCGTGGGTCGACCTGCACGCGGTCGGATCAGCAGTGCGCGTTCAAACGGCCGTGACCCGCACCGGCACACCATTCAACGCAGCATTGCCCGACACGGCGTCACGCTGCAGCTCGTCGGTAAGATCATTGGCACTGACCCCTGGCTGCTCAGCGGCGATCTGCAATCGCGCGCCCTGGCGGCGATGGCCGAAGCCATGGGGCAGGCTGACCACGCCGGGCATGATCTCGCTGCTGGCCTGCACGTCCACCTCGACCACACCCGTGCGCGATTGAATGCTCACGCGCTGGCCATCCCTCAACTGACGCTGCTGCATATCATCGGGATGCATCAGCAACTGATGGCGCGGCTTGCCTTTTACCAGCCGATGAAAGTTATGCATCCACGAATTGTTGCTGCGCACGTGCCGGCGACCGATCAACAGCAGCTCGTCCGGCGCTGCCGGGGCCTGTCTGGCAAGGCGCTGCAAGTCTTCAAGCAGTTGCGTCGGCGCTGCCTCGACCGCTTTGCCGGGGGTAGCCAGGCGCGCTGCCAGGTTGGCGCGCAAGGGCCCCAGGTCCAGGCCGTGTGGATGCTGATCCAGGGCGTCCAGTGACAACGCCCACGGCGACGCCTGGCCATAGCGGCCGTGGCGCAACGCCAGGTCGATCATCTGCGCCGGGGGCATGGTCGGCTTCAGTTCCTTCTGCGCACGCCTGGCGAACGCCTTGGCCAGACCAACGAAGATCTCCCAGTCGTGCAAGGCACCGGCAGGCTTGGCCAGCACTGCCCGATTGAAACGGGTGACATTGCGCACCGCCAGCAGGTTGAAGGTGGTGTCGTAGTGGTCGTTTTCCAGTGCCGTGGTCGACGGCAAGATCAGGTCAGCGTGGCGCGTGGTTTCGTTGAGGTACAGGTCGATGCTGAGCATGAACTCAAGGCCGCCCAAGGCCTGGTCCAGTTGACGGCCATTGGGCGTCGACAGCACCGGATTGCCCGCCACGGTGATCAGCGCCCGCACCTGGTCAGCACCGGGCACGAGCATCTCCTCGGCCAAAGCTGCCACGGGTAGCTCGCCGGCGTATTCCGGCAACCCGGAGACGCGGCTCTGCCAGGCATTGAAATGGCCGCCTGAGGTTGTAGCGACCAGATCCACCGCAGGCTCTGTGCACAACGCCCCACCGACCCGATCAAGATTGCCGGTCACCAGATTGATCAGCTGGATCAGCCAATGGCAAAGGCTGCCGAAGGCCTGGGTCGAGACGCCCATGCGGCCATAACAGACCGCCCGTTCGGCTGCAGCGAAATCCCGCGCCAGTTGCCGAATCTGCTCGGCAGGCACCCCGCACACTGCGCTCATGCGCTCAACATCGAACGGCGCAATCGCTGCGCGGACCTGCTCCAGGCCATTGACCGGCAAGTGCGAGCTCTTGGTCAGATCCTCTGCAAACAGGGTATTGAGCAAGCCACACAACAATGCAGCGTCAGTGCCCGGGCGAATGAACAGGTGCTGATCGGCAATGGCGGCCGTTTCGCTGCGGCGCGGATCGATCACCACCAGTTGCCCGCCGCGGGCGTGCAGTGCTTTGAGGCGCTTGTGCACGTCCGGTACGGTCATGATACTGCCATTGGAGGCCAGCGGATTGCCGCCCAGAATCAGCATGAAGTCGGTGTGATCGATGTCAGGGATCGGCAGCAACAGGCCGTGGCCATACATCAGATGGCTGGTCAGGTGCTGCGGCAGTTGGTCCACCGAGGTTGCCGAAAAGCGGTTGCGGGTCTTTAGCAGGCCAAGGAAGTAGTTGCTGTGGGTCATCAGCCCGTAGTTGTGCACGCTGGGGTTGCCCTGATACACGGCCACCGCGTTGCACCCGTGCGCCTGCTGGATGCTCCAGAGTTTCTCTGCAGCCAGCTCGAATGCAGCCTCCCAGTCGATCGGCTGCCAGCGCTCGCCAACCCGTTGCAGCGGTTGTCGGAGGCGATCCGGATCGTCCTGTATATCCTCCAATGCTACCGCCTTGGGACAGATATGGCCGCGACTGAACGTATCGAGCGGATCGCCTTTGATCGAGACGATGCGTGCAGCCGCGCCGATAGGCTGGTCGATCTCGATGTTCAGGCCACAGATGGCCTCGCACAGATGACACGCACGATGATGCACAGTGGTGGCCATGGTCGACTCGCTCCGCTCAAGGGGAGCAGCCACTATGGGCCGGGCTGAAAGCGCTCGCCAGCGCACTTCGCCGGCTGAATCTTGCGCCATCAGGCAGGCGATTAACGACAGCGGGTTTGCCAAGCCCCTCACCCGCCGTGTAAAAACTCCGTAATGAATAAAAAACGGCGCCGGGCCATAGCCTTAGGACATCCGTTGATACAGGCGCACGATGAACCCCCTTTGTTTCACGCGACATTTAATTATAGTATTGCGCCTTTCCCTATTTCGTCCGCTCCGTGCGGCTTACGCCGCAGGTCTCTCCCGTTGTCAATTAAAGCCAACGACTGGCCTGCGAACCGTTGCAATTAAGGTAGTCAATCATGAGCGCTAGGCACTTTCTCTCCCTGATGGATTTCACTGCTGACGAATTGCTCGGCGTGATCCGTCGCGGCATCGAGCTGAAGGACCTGCGTAACCGCGGCGTACTGTTCGAACCACTGAAGAACCGGGTGCTGGGGATGATCTTCGAGAAAGCCTCGACCCGGACCCGCCTGTCGTTTGAAGCCGGCATGATCCAGCTTGGCGGCCAGGCGATCTTCCTGTCGCCGCGCGACACTCAGCTGGGCCGTGGTGAACCGATCGCCGACAGCGCCATCGTCATGTCGCGCATGCTCGATGCGGTGATGATCCGTACCCACCACCACCGCATCCTCACCGAATTTGCGGCCAACTCGCGGGTGCCGGTGATCAACGCCCTGTCCGATGAGTCGCACCCGTGCCAGCTGCTGGCCGACATGCAGACCTTCCTCGAACACCGTGGCTCGATCCAGGGCAAGACCGTGGCCTGGATCGGCGACGGCTACAACATGTGCAACTCGTACATCGAAGCCGCCCAGCAGTTCGACTTCCAGCTGCGCATCGCCTGCCCGGAAGGCTACGAGCCTGATCCGCGCTTCCTCGCCCTTGCCGGTGAGCGGGTGCAGATCGTGCGCGACCCCAAGCAAGCGATTGCCGGCGCCCACCTGGTTACCACCGATGTCTGGACTTCCATGGGCCAGGAAGAGGAAACTGCACGGCGCCTGGCGCATTTCGCACCGTATCAGGTCACCCGCGAACTGCTCGACCTGGCTGCACCCGACGCCTTGTTCATGCACTGCCTGCCCGCCCACCGTGGCGAGGAAATCAGCCTGGACCTGCTCGACGACCCACGTTCGGTCGCCTGGGACCAAGCTGAAAACCGCCTGCATGCACAAAAGGCCCTTCTCGAATTTCTTGTCGAACCGGCTTACCACCACGCATGAGTCATCCGTTATTGCTCAACCTGCGCAACCTCGCCTGCGGCTATGGCGACCAGCGCATCGTCCAGAACCTCAATCTGCACCTCAACGCAGGCGACATCGGTTGCCTGCTCGGGTCATCGGGTTGCGGCAAGACCACCACGCTGCGGGCGATTGCCGGCTTCGAGCCGGTGCACGACGGTGAAATCCAGCTCGCTGGCGAAGTCATTTCGCGGGCGGGTTTTACTCTGTCACCAGAGAAACGCCGGATCGGCATGGTGTTCCAGGACTACGCGCTGTTCCCGCACCTGACGGTCGCGCACAACATTGCCTTTGGCATCAGCAAGCATCCGCGCCAGGCCGCTGTGGTTGAAGAGATGCTCGAGCTGGTCAAGCTCGTCGGGCTCGGTGGGCGTTACCCGCACGAGCTGTCCGGCGGCCAGCAGCAGCGCGTTGCCCTGGCCCGAGCACTGGCGCCGGAGCCGCAACTGCTGTTGCTCGACGAGCCGTTCTCCAACCTTGACGTGGAACTGCGCAGGCGCCTCAGCCATGAGGTCCGCGACATCCTCAAAAGCCGTGGCACCAGCGCCATTCTGGTCACGCATGATCAGGAAGAGGCGTTTGCCGTCAGCGATCATGTCGGCGTGTTCAAGGAAGGTCGGCTGGAGCAGTGGGATACCCCCTACAACCTGTATCACGAACCGCAGACGCCGTTTGTGGCCAGCTTCATCGGCCAGGGCTATTTCATTCGTGGGCAGATGAGCAGCCATGAAGCGGTGACCACCGAGCTCGGCGAGCTGCGTGGCAATCGCGCCTACACCATGGCCGTTGGCAGTTCGGTTGACGTGTTGCTGCGCCCGGACGACATCGTCCATGCCCCAGACAGCCCCCTGCGCGCCAGCGTGGTTGGCAAGAGCTTCCTCGGTGCCTCAACCTTGTATCGCCTGCAGCTGGCGACCGGCAGCCAGTTGGAAGCGATCTTCGCCAGCCACATCGATCATCAGGTCGGCCAGGACGTCGGCATTGCAGTGAAGGCCGATCATCTCGTGCTGTTCCCGGTGCCGGGCAGCGTCGCCACCCAGCACGCTCGTCAGGAAAACGGCGTTCGCCGTTACAGCTCGGCGAGCTGAGACACGGCTTGGGACACGATGCCGGGTGACGGCAGCATCACCCGGCTACTCAGCCCCGGCCGATCTCGGCAAATTTCCCTTGGGTATGCTCGGCCAGTACCGCAGCAGCCAATTCGACCTCAAGTCCGCGCCGGCCAGCACTTACGTGAATGGTTGCGAACTGCTGCGCTGATTGATCGATAAAGGTGCGCAGGCGCTTCTTCTGCCCCAGTGGGCTGATCCCGCCGACCAGATACCCCGTGGCCCGCTGCGCCGCCGCCGGGTCAGCCATTTCACACTTCTTGACCCCCGCCGCATGGGCCAGAGCCTTCAGGTCGAGCGTGCCCACCACCGGCACAACGGCCACCAACAACTCGCCCTTTTCACTGCTGGCGAGCAGCGTCTTGAACACCTGCACAGGATCGATGCCGAGCTTTTCAGCGGCTTCCAGGCCATACGAGGCCGACTTCGGATCATGTTCGTAAGTGTGCACGCGGTGTTCGGCGCGGGCTTTTTTCAGCAGGTCGAGAGCGGGGGTCATGCGGGGCTCCGAGCAGAGAAGTTCGGCGGCTACTTTAGGTGAAAAGCCGCGAGCCAGCCAGCTTGTCGGCAAATCGCCAGATGCTGTCGGAATAGTCAGAGACCTCGCTGCGGGTCAAATTGTGGCTGAGCGTTCACTTTCGACCTTTGACATGAGCGTTTCTTGCCTATATTTTTTCGTTTCTGAATAAATGGCGCACTCTTAAAGTGCGCTTTCGCTTATCCGCCCGGGGTCAATGGGGATCGACTCTGGGCCTTGCTGTCGAGCGCTCCGCGCCTCACAACAACAAGAACCGAGGTCATACATGACGACTGCACTACGCGAACCCACCCTTCGGGGCCAATGCATGGCCGAGTTTTTCGGCACTGCGCTACTGATATTTTTCGGCACCGGTTGCGTCGCCGCGCTCAAGGTCGCGGGCGCCAGCTTCGGCCTGTGGGAAATCAGCATTATCTGGGGGGTCGGCGTGAGCATGGCGATCTACCTCACAGCCGGTGTATCCGGCGCCCATCTAAACCCGGCAGTGAGCATCGCCCTGAGCCTGTTCGCCGGTTTCGAAAAGCGCAAACTGCCGTTCTACATCCTCGCCCAGGTAGCTGGCGCCTTCTGTGCCGCCGCGCTGGTGTACAGCCTGTACAGCACGCTGTTCTTCGATTACGAACAATCCCACGCCATGGTCCGCGGCAGCCAGGCCAGCCTGGAGCTGGCGTCGGTGTTTTCCACCTATGCGCACCCGGCGCTGTCGATCGGCCAGGCGTTTCTGGTTGAAATGATCATCACCGCGATCCTGATGGCAGTGATCATGGCCTTAACCGACGACAACAATGGCCTGCCGCGCGGGGCCATGGCACCGCTGCTGATCGGCTTGCTGATCGCGGTAATTGGCAGCGCCATGGGCCCCCTGACCGGCTTTGCGATGAACCCTGCCCGAGATTTTGGTCCAAAGCTGATGACGTTCCTGGCAGGCTGGGGTGATATCGCCTTCACTGGCGGGCGTGACATTCCGTATTTCCTGATTCCGATATTCGCGCCCATTGTGGGTGCATGCCTGGGCGCTGCCGCCTACCGTGGCCTGATCGCCCGCAACTTGCCCACCGCGCAGGTTGCACTCGGGCAAACAGACGATAATTCTCAGAGCGATGCGCGGGCCTCCTGACCGGAGAGCCGCTGCCGACAGCCAGGCACAGCGCCTGGCCTCCCCCCTATTTTGTGCAAGGCCACTGACATGACAGACACCCAGGACAAGAACTACATCATCGCCCTGGACCAGGGCACCACCAGTTCGCGAGCGATCATCTTCGACCGTGACGCAAACGTGGTGGGCACCTCCCAGCGTGAGTTCGTCCAGCATTATCCGCAGGCTGGCTGGGTCGAGCATGACCCGATGGAAATCTTCGCCACCCAGAGCGCGACCATGGTCGAGGCCCTGGCCCAGGCCAGCATCAGCCACGCCCAGGTCGCCGCCATCGGCATCACCAACCAGCGTGAAACCACGGTGGTGTGGGACAAGGAAAGCGGCCGCCCGGTGTACAACGCCATCGTCTGGCAGTGCCGGCGCAGCACCGAGATCTGCGCCCAGCTCAAGCGCGATGGCCATGAAGACTACATCCGCGAAACCACCGGTCTGGTCACCGACCCGTACTTCTCCGGGACCAAGCTGAAGTGGATCCTGGACAACGTCGAAGGTGTCCGCGAGCGCGCCGAGCGCGGCGAACTGCTGTTCGGCACCATCGATACCTGGCTGATCTGGAAATTCACCGGCGGCAAGGTACATGTCACCGACTACACCAACGCCTCGCGTACATTGATGTTCAACATCCACACGTTGCAGTGGGATGAAAAGATGCTCGAGCTGCTCGGTGTGCCACGCCAGATGCTGCCAGAGGTGCGCGGCTCCTCCGAGGTGTATGGCCAGACCAAGAGCGGCATCGACATCGCCGGTATCGCCGGCGACCAGCAATCGGCGCTGTTCGGCCAGATGTGCGTCGAGCCAGGCCAGGCCAAGAACACCTATGGCACCGGCTGCTTCCTGCTGATGAACACCGGCGACAAGGCGGTCAGCTCCTCCCACGGCCTGCTTACCACCATCGCTTGCGGCCCCCGTGGCGAAGTCGCTTACGCGCTGGAAGGCGCAGTGTTCAACGGCGGCTCGACCGTGCAGTGGCTGCGCGATGAACTGAAGATCGTCAACGATGCGCTCGACACCGAGTACTTCGCCAGCAAGGTCAAGGACAGCAACGGAGTCTATCTGGTGCCGGCCTTCACCGGGCTGGGCGCGCCCTACTGGGACCCGTACGCACGCGGCGCACTGTTCGGCCTGACCCGCGGGGTCAAGGTCGATCACATCATCCGCGCCGCACTGGAGTCGATCGCCTACCAGACCCGCGACGTCCTCGATGCCATGCAGCAGGACTGCGGCCAGCGCCTGAGCGAACTGCGCGTGGATGGCGGCGCGGTGGCCAACAACTTCCTCATGCAGTTCCAGGCCGACATCCTCGGCAGCTGTGTCGAGCGGCCGAAGATGCGCGAAACCACCGCCCTCGGCGCTGCCTACCTGGCCGGGCTGGCCAGCGGCTTCTGGAGCAGCCTGGATGAGCTGCGCGACAAGGCTATCATCGAGCGCGAGTTCAGCCCGCAGCTGGATGAAGCGCAGAAAGAGAAGCTCTATGCCGGCTGGCAGAAAGCGGTCGAGCGTACCCGTGACTGGGAAGATCACGACGCCTGATTGAAACTGTAGCGTTTCATGCCCTGCCCACTTCGGTCGCCATGTTCAGCACATGGCGACCGACTTGTTTGTACTGCGCACACTGGCTGTCATCCCTTTCCTACGGCATCATTGCAGCATTTGTCCGGCAGCCCCCAAGGACCGCCCATGAATCTGCCCCCGCGCCAACAACAAATCCTCGAACTGGTGCGCGAACGCGGCTACGTCAGTATCGAAGAAATGGCCCAGCTGTTCGTCGTTACCCCGCAAACCATTCGCCGCGATATCAACCAGCTTGCCGAGAGCAACCTGCTGCGGCGCTACCATGGTGGCGCGGCGTATGACTCGAGCATCGAAAACACCGCCTATGCCATGCGCGCCGACCAGATGCGCGACGAGAAACAGCGCATCGCCGAAGCCGTGGCCCGGCAGATCCCGGACCATGCCTCGGTATTCATCAACATCGGCACCACCACCGAGTCGATTGCCCGCGCTCTGCTCAATCACAATCACCTCAAGGTCATTACCAACAACCTGCACGTGGCGTCGATCCTCAGTGCCAAGGATGACTTCGAAGTGCTGGTCGCTGGCGGCACGGTGCGCCGTGACGGCGGCGTGGTCGGCCAGGCGAGTGTCGACTTTATCAGCCAGTTCAAGGTCGATTTCGCCTTGGTCGGCATCAGCGGCATCGATGAAGACGGCAGCCTGCTGGATTTCGATTATCAGGAAGTGCGTGTTTCCCAGGCGATCATTGCCAATGCGCGGCAGGTCATCCTCGCCGCCGACTCGAGCAAGTACGGGCGCAACGCAATGGTCCGGCTCGGCTCGATCAATCTGGTCGATTGCCTGGTGACCGATCAGCCGCCCTCGCCCGCCTTGAACCAACTGCTCAACGACAACAAGGTCCGCCTGGAAGTGGTGTGACCTGCACGCGGCGTCGCACTGAGCGCCGCGTCATGTTCGCTATTGTTCATTTCGCCCCGCCTATTGAAGTTTTCCATGAAGACTCGCTGGCGAATGCTTGCATGTTGCGCTAGTATTTTCGCAAACGAACATCGATGTTCATTTTCGATGGTATCAGCCTCAGGAGGCCTTGCCCGTGTCCCAGCCCGTTTCCTCCCAGCCCGTCCCTGCCGATTGCTACGATATTGCCGTGATTGGCGGCGGTATCAACGGTGTGGGCATTGCCGCTGACGCTGCCGGGCGCGGCCTGAAAGTGTTCCTTTGCGAAAAGGACGACCTGGCGCAACACACCTCCTCGGCCAGCAGCAAGCTGATCCATGGTGGCCTGCGCTATCTGGAACATTACGAATTCCGTCTGGTTCGTGAGGCCCTGGCTGAACGAGAGGTGCTCCTGGCCAAGGCTCCGCACATCGTCAAGCCAATGCGCTTCGTGCTGCCACACAGGCCGCACCTGCGCCCTGCGTGGATGATCCGGGCGGGGCTGTTCCTCTATGATCATTTGGGCAAACGCAAGCGCCTCGGCGCGTCGCGCAGCCTGCGTTTTGGCGCTGGCAATCCGCTCAAACCATCGATCAGCCGGGGTTTCGAGTACGCCGACTGTGCTGTCGACGATGCCCGTCTGGTAGTACTCAATGCCATGGCTGCCCGCGAACACGGCGCACATATCCATACTCGTACGCGCTGCCTCAGTGCCGCACGCCTTGACGGCATGTGGCAGGTCGAGCTGCAGGAGACCAACGGCACACTGCGCACCATTCGTGCCCGTGCGCTGGTCAACGCGGCAGGCCCGTGGGTGGCCAGCTTCATCAAGGACGACCTCAAGCTACAGGCCCCTTACGGCATCCGTCTGATCCAGGGCAGCCACCTGATCGTGCCGCGCCTCTACGAGGGCGAACATGCCTATATCCTGCAAAATGAAGACCAGCGCATCGTATTCTGCATCCCGTATCTTGAGCGTTTTACCCTGATCGGCACTACGGACCGCGAGTACACCGGCGACCCGGCCCAGGTTGCGATTACCGAACAGGAAACCAGCTACCTGCTGAAGGTCGTCAACGAGCATTTCAACCATCAGCTGAGTGAGGCCGACATCCTGCATACCTATTCGGGTGTGCGGCCGCTGTGCAACGATGAGTCGGACAACCCCTCGGCAGTGACACGCGACTACACTCTTGCCCTCTCCGCGCAAGCCGGCCAGGCGCCGCTGTTGTCGGTATTCGGCGGCAAGCTTACGACCTACCGCAAGTTGGCCGAATCGGCCATGGCTGAACTCAAGCCATTCTTCACCCAGATGCGCGGCAGCTGGACGGCCACTGCACCACTGCCGGGCGGCGAGAATATGACAACGGTACCGGCGTTGGTCGATGCCGTTACGGCACGTTTCAGCTGGTTGCCCGTGGACATGGCCAAGCGCTGGGTACTGGCCTATGGCAGCCGCGTATGGCGGCTGCTTGATGGCGCCAACGGCCCCGAGGATCTGGGCCAGGCGATTGGCGCCGGGCTGTTCACCCGCGAGGTGGATTACCTGCTGGAGGCGGAATGGGCCCAGACAGCCGATGACATCCTCTGGCGTCGTGGCAAGCTGGGCCTGTCGCTGACCGCACAAGAACACACCGACCTGGAGCAATACCTGAAGCAGGCTCGTAAGATTCGCGCCGACCGCCGCGCAGCCTGATCATGCCGGCCCAGCCCTCTTGACTCTTCAAGGGGGCGTGCACGCTCAGCGTTCATAGGCTTCCCGAGCAAGGCGCACCAGCAGTGCACGCTCGCTGCGGTCGTAATCAGTCCTCAGTGCTTTACAGCGTTGCAGAAATTCGCTTTCGTCGATCACTTGCTCATCAACCTGAGCCTGCAACGCCTCCATGCGCTGGTGCAGCGGCTGCACAAGCTCTTCAAATCGCTGCGCATGAAACTCCCGCGCATACTGTTCCCAAAACGGTCGCTGAGCCAACGATTGAATCAGGGTTTCGACAGATTCGTTGCTCAGCACGATGTCCTGCGCCCGCAGCAGATCACTGGTGGTGATGTTCGCGAAACCCGGGTAGTGCATTTCGTCGATCTCGATCGGCAGGCCCAGGGGATGCGTAAGCCGCTGCCGGTAGAACAGCCTGACCTCGATTTCATCGACATGTGGAGCGTGCTCGGCCTGCATGCGTTGCACGTGCAGCGTAGCCAGGCGGTCGACCTCGTCGAGTCTGGACAGGCCACGGCCCAAGCCCAGCAAGCGGGCTTCGATCCGGTAACCATGGGCATCTTCAACAGCACGCTGCACCAGCACGCCGAGCTCCATTTGCTCCAGCAGCAGGATCAGCCGGTCTTCACAGCTGCGTGGGCCAGATGCCTCGAGAAAGATCTGCTGTCGCAACTGCTCATGCTGTTCGCAGGTTTCCAGAATGCGCCAGATACGGCTGCGGTAATGCCCGGAGTGCTGCTCGAAGTCCTCGGTGTGGGCGAAGTCTGCCAGGAAGCGAAATAGCCCTTGCGACTGCGGTTCTTCAAGCAGTGCTGTCCAGGTCGCCTGCTGGCGGTCACGCTCGGCGGAATCCGCGGCACTACCGGCCCACCTGTTGAACAGATTGCTGTCAACCGCACGATGCCGTGCGGACGCTGCCCCCCGTTGCCCCGGGCTAAGCCCGCGGGCTTCATCGAGCAGCGCTTCGTCAGCTGCGTTCAGCGGGTTGTCGTGCAAGGACAACTGTTCTACCTGCAGGCGCAACTGTTGCACCTCTCGACGTAGTGCGCGAATGTTGTTGTTGCGCAAGTCCACAAAAGCACGAAACGAAACCCGCTCAGGTAACGCCTCCAGGCCGGCAGAGCGCAGGTTGACCTCCCGCAAATGGCCCAGACGGGTCAATACCGGTGCCCTCCCCAACGGGTTGTGGCTGAGGTCGACACGTCGCAGTGCGCTTGCCCCAACAAGCCGCAGTTCCCCGCCCTCGTCCATCACCACCCTGTTGCGCCGCAGATTCAGATACCGCAGGTGGGGCATCTGTTCAATGCCGTGGGGGATCGCAGCCAGGCGATTGCCGGATAGGTCGAGCTCCACCAAATTTGGAAAACGCCTGAGAAATTCCCCATCGATTTCAGTCAGGCCCATGTCGGTCAGGATCAGACGCCGGACATGATCAAAGCTCACCCCCTGCGGTAAATCGGGCAGGCTACCGATTCGCTCGCCGTCGATAAGCAACGCGTAGTCGCCGCGCTCATCCGTAATCTTTCGCCGCCAGCTGCGCCGTATCGCCGTAGCGACCCGGCGCCGGCGCAGCGCATCCAGCGGATTACTGGCGTCCCTGCGCCACTGGCGCAACCCTCGACGCAGGCTCGACAACTGGTCCATCAGCTGGCTGTAATGTTCCCACAGCCCTACCCGCCGCTCCGTGAGGTCGAACAGATAGGCTTGTAGTTGGTCGTCCGTCAATGTCGGAAAAACCTGGTTAATACCACGCCTCATCGCCCGCCGGCTGCTCTCGCCTCGGCCACTCAATGGGTAACCGACACGCCCGTCACCCAACCGGGTCGGCGGCCGCAGGCCGGCGCCCAGGCGCGCCATGCCACAGAGCTCGGCCGCCTGGCGGCGATCAGTGGCGGCTGCTTCGATCAGCAGCGTGCCCAAGGCGTCAGGACTGACCCCGGCATCGCCAAGATCAACTGTTTGCGTCTCGTCAAGCGCAGCCAGCACTGCAGCCAGATAGGAGCCAGAGGTGGAGTGCCCCGCATAGCGGTAGCCGTCGCTGCGGCGCACGATACACCGCACGTCCAGGGCCTCCTCTGTGCCAATACTGGCCAGGTGCCGGCCGCTCTGGCTGCCTTCACGCACTTCGATCCGCAGAGTTTCCGGCCAGGCTACCTGACGCCTCAACAAGCCAAGGGCCAAGCGTTCAGTGTCGGGATTGACGCACCGCGGCAGGCGCAAACCGGCGCACGCCCGATCCAGGCGGCTTTCGCGCAGTGACCATCGGGCGCGCTCGGCCACCGCCAGGGGAATACGCTGTGCGTCGCTGAGTGTATCGAGTTGGGCCCCGCTGCATTGCTGCAGGACCTCGCGCGTGCAGCGAATCGACAGGCTCGGGAATGTTCGCTGCAGTAGTCGCTCAATGCCCTTGGGCCGCACCTGCCGCGCGGCAACGTGCTGGGCCAGGCGCGGCGCGCCGAAGTCTGGATGTTGTTCATGCGCCTGATGAAGCTCTAGGGCATCAAGCAAGCGTGCAGGTGGGCCCATGTGTTCCACATGCAAACGACGAATCTGTGCTTCGGTGAGCCCGGTCACCTGTAGGAGATAGTCGCAGGTTGCCTCCGGCAGCTCTGCCAGTGGAGTACTCAGGCGACGGACCAGATTGGCCCTTCCTGCCCAGTGCTGGGGAGCTTCCAGTTCGTGGCGCCAGCCCCCGCCGCCGTTCTCTTCGATAACCGGCCGGTAAGCACTCCTGCGACCCGGGTGCATGATCCTCGAGCGGCCGTCCTGAGGATTGTCAACAACCCGGTAACGCCCCTCGTCGACATGCCAGAGCCATTCCTGTGCGCCTACACGACGTACAGGCTGGGCATCGTAACCCGGCAGGTCTGTGGCCATGAGTTTGACCTTGCCAGTGGAGGTGTACACCGGAGCCAGGTCATCCACGAAAGCCAAGCGTTCAACGGCGCGTACGGCAAGTTTGCTGCCGCCAGCGATCAGCACGCCGACTACGACGTTCTCGGCAACGTTGAACAGGTGGTTCAAGGCCCCTTCGCGGTCACCCATGCGCCAGTCTTCGTATCCTTCATACACTTCGCCTACAATCTGTACCGCGTTCGCCACCATCAGCACTGCGCCAAGCACCGGCACGAAGAAGCCGGCCAAATTGAGCACATTCAAACCCAGCTCCATGTAGCCCTGCATGCGCGCCTCCCGGTCCTCGTCGTCTTCGACATTGGTGGGCACGGCGAGTACCTGGGCGTCGTCCATGATCTTGGCGAGATATTGCCTGCGCAGGTGTTCAAACGGCGAGTCGGTGATCGAGGCCGAACGGGCATCGAGCTCCACTGAGGCTGCGCGCGCCTCTGAAACCCGCTCGTTCAGTACCCGATAGAAATTGATGCGCTCACGCTCGCTTACAAAGCGTGCAAAAAAACGTCGGTACGCCGGTTCACGGAAACGCTCGCCAAGATGCCGGTTCAGCGCTGCCCAACTGGCATGACGGGAAACAGGCACCTGAGGGTCGTCAGGTATCCAGAGAACCACCGACTCCACTGCCTCGTTGAGGGAAGGGCGCACTTCCAGCGCCAGCACCCCTTGCACCGGTCGACCCAACAGGTACAACTGACGAGGCACAACCGTGCCCACCACCGACGGAACCACCGGCTTTTCGCTCACCTGCGGCAACAACAAGAAATACGTGCGCTCGTCAATATCGCCTTTGAACGCAGCGATCCGCATAGCCACTTCGAAATTGGCCCTGAAATTGGCTTCGAACAGCCCGTGCAAACGGGAGGTCGCCTGGCCCGGCTCATCCTCCGGGCCGTCTTCAGGCTGTAGATGGCGCGCCAGCAACGCCTGGTACTTGCCACCTACGTCAATCTCGCGACACGCGGAGGCGAACGCCGGAAAGCTCATCGGCAAGCGAGCGCCCTTGCAGTCGACCAGTTCTCCCTTGAACTGCAGCCTAGGGCGCGTTTCCACCCGGTGATAGTTATGCAGCGCCGCTTCCAGCAATGACCGCTTGGAACGACGAATGTAGGTGGAATGCGGCAGCGCCGGGGATAAGGTAGGCACCACCAGCCGCTGCGAGACGCGCACCTTGCTACCAGTCACGTCCGGGTTGCTGATACCACTCGCGCGCAGTTTCGGCTTGAGCAAGTCTTTCGCAAAGGTATGCAAGGAGGGGATGGCTTTCAGGACCGGATCAAGCCGTGAATGGCACAAGGCCTGGCGGCGCAAGGCATGGCGAAGGGCATCGAGCCTTTCCGGTTGCGTGTGGTCCACCAGCCATCTAGGCAGGCATTGGGCGATGAGGGTATCAATGGAGTCGCTCTGGGGCTGATCAGTGGGCATGGGCGAGCCTCGGCTGGCAAAGCGCACAGCACACCAAGTGAACGCCCCTGTCGTGCATTACATAGTTATAGCATCGGCTGTCTGCCAGCGCCTCGCGTTCGGATAACCGAACACAAAACCGTGCATCGTTCGGCAGGTCGAACATCTGCGGAACTTTCAAACAGTCAAACTCACGCAATGATAAGTCGTTAAGGTCGACAGCAAGGCTTGGCACGAGTCATGCTCTACACTTGGAAGCCGAATGCACCGCTTCATGCTGTATTCGTTGAACGAAGAGTCCGCCAACGGCTCCATAAAAAAAACAAACATGTCGAGGAAAATTTGATGCGTATCGTTCGTCAATTGCTGGGCGCCGCTATCGCGGCCGCTGTTATCGCTTCGCCGGCCATGGCTGCAGAGCTGACCGGCACCCTGAAGAAGATCAATGACTCGGGCACCATCACCCTGGGCCACCGCGACGGTTCCATTCCGTTTTCCTACATTGCCGATGCCTCGGGCAAACCGGTCGGCTACTCCCACGACATTCAACTGGCCATCGTCGAGCACCTGAAAAAAGAGCTCAACAAGCCGGATCTGAAAGCCAGGTACAACCTGGTTACTTCCCAGACCCGTATCCCGCTGGTGCAGAACGGCACCGTTGACGTCGAGTGTGGTTCCACAACCAACAACGTCGAGCGCCAGCAGCAGGTCGATTTCTCGGTAGGCATCTTCGAAGTAGGTACTCGCCTGCTGTCGAAAAAAGATTCCTCCTACAAGGATTTCGCTGACCTGAAAGGCAAGAACGTGGTGACCACCGCCGGTACCACGTCCGAGCGCATCCTCAAGGCCATGAACGCCGACAAGCAGATGGGCATGAACGTGATTTCCGCCAAGGACCACGGCGAAGCCTTCCAGATGCTCGAATCCGGCCGTGCAGTCGCCTTCATGATGGATGACGCCCTGCTCGCCGGTGAAATGGCCAAGGCCAAGAATCCAAACCTCTGGGCCGTGACCGGCACCCCGCAATCCTATGAAATCTACGGCTGCATGGTGCGCAAGGGTGATGCACCGTTCAAGCAAGCCGTCGATGACGCGATCGTTGCGCTGTACAAGTCGGGCGAGATCAACAAGATCTACGACAAATGGTTCACCCAGCCAGTCCCACCAAAAGGCCTGAACCTGAACTTCCCGATGAGCGATGAGCTGAAAGAGCTGATTGCCAATCCTACCGATAAAGCGGCAGACGAAAAGAAGTCCTGACCCGCAGCTAGTTAGTGTCTAACCTTTCATCCGAGGGCGCTCGCGCCCTTGGATGTTCGAAGGTGCCCGTGAAACAACGATCCGAGGGGAAATCCCGATGAATTACAACTGGGACTGGGGCGTGTTCTTCAAGTCCACTGGCGTCGGCAGCGAAACTTACCTGGACTGGTACATCACCGGCCTGGGCTGGACCATCGCCATTGCCATCTGCGCCTGGATCATTGCCTTGCTGCTGGGCTCGCTGCTCGGCGTCATGCGCACCGTACCGAACAGGCTGGTATCAGGGATCGCTACCGCCTACGTCGAATTGTTCCGCAACGTGCCGCTGCTGGTGCAGCTGTTCATCTGGTACTTCCTGATCCCCGACCTGTTGCCCGAAGGCTTGCAGGAATGGTTCAAGCAGGACCTCAACCCGACTACCTCGGCATTGATCAGCGTGGTCATCTGCCTGGGCCTGTTCACCGCAGCGCGGGTCTGCGAACAGGTGCGTACCGGTATCCAGGCACTGCCACGCGGGCAGGAATCTGCCGCTCGGGCAATGGGCTTCAGCCTGGCCCAGATCTATCGCAACGTACTGCTGCCGCAAGCGTACCGGATCATCATTCCGCCGCTTACCTCGGAATTTCTCAACGTCTTCAAGAACTCCTCGGTCGCCTCGTTGATCGGCCTTATGGAGCTGTTGGCGCAAACCAAACAGACCGCTGAATTCTCGGCCAACCTGTTTGAGGCCTTCACCCTGGCCACCTTGATCTACTTCACCCTGAACATGGGCCTGATGCTGCTGATGCGCATGGTCGAGAAGAAAGTGGCCGTACCTGGCCTGATTTCCGTAGGAGGCAAGTGATGGAACTGGACTTCTCGGACATCATCCCCGCGCTGCCGGGCCTGTGGAACGGCATGCTGATGACCCTGCAATTGATGGTCATGGGTGTGGTCGGCGGTATTGCCCTGGGCACCGTGCTGGCGCTGATGCGGTTGTCATCGAGCAAGCTGATGGCAAACATTGCCGGCGCCTACGTCAACTACTTCCGCTCGATCCCGCTGCTGCTGGTGATCACCTGGTTCTACCTGGCAGTGCCGTTCGTGCTGCGCTGGATCACCGGCGAAGACACACCAATCGGTGCGTTCACCTCGTGCGTCGTGGCCTTCATGATGTTCGAAGCGGCGTACTTCTGCGAAATCGTCCGCGCCGGTGTGCAGTCTATTGCCAAAGGCCAGATGGGTGCTGCCCAGGCGCTGGGCATGACCTATGGCCAGACCATGCGCCTGATCATCCTGCCGCAGGCGTTTCGCAAGATGACCCCACTGCTGCTGCAGCAGAGCATCATCCTGTTCCAGGACACTTCGCTGGTTTACACCGTGGGCCTGGTCGATTTCCTCAACTCGGCCCGTGCCAGTGGCGATATCGTCGGCCGCGCGAATGAGTTCCTGCTCTTCGCCGGTCTCGTCTACTTCATTATCAGCTTCTCCGCTTCATGGCTGGTCAAGCGCCTGCAAAAAAGGATCACCGTATGATTTCCATCAAGAACGTCAACAAGTGGTACGGCGACTTCCAGGTGCTCACCGACTGCACCACCGATGTCAAAAAGGGTGAAGTGGTCGTGGTCTGCGGGCCTTCCGGTTCGGGCAAGTCGACCCTGATCAAGTGCGTCAATGCGCTGGAGCCGTTCCAGAAGGGCGACATCGTCGTTGATGGCACCTCGATCTCTGACCCGAAGACCAACCTGCCCAAGCTGCGCTCGCGGGTCGGCATGGTGTTCCAGCACTTCGAGCTGTTCCCGCACCTGACCATTACCGAGAACCTGACCATCGCGCAGATCAAGGTGCTTGGCCGGAGCAAGAAAGAAGCCACCAAGAAAGGCCTGGCCCTGCTTGAGCGGGTTGGCCTGTCAGCCCACGCCCACAAGCACCCTGGCCAGCTCTCCGGCGGTCAGCAGCAACGTGTGGCGATTGCCCGCGCCCTGTCGATGGACCCTATCGTCATGCTGTTCGACGAACCAACCTCGGCACTTGACCCGGAAATGGTCAGCGAAGTGCTCGACGTAATGGTCCAGCTTGCCCACGAAGGCATGACCATGATGTGCGTGACCCACGAGATGGGCTTTGCTCGCAAAGTGGCTGATCGGGTGATTTTCATGGACAAGGGCAACATCGTCGAAGACTGCACCAAAGACGAATTCTTCGGTGATCAGACTGCCCGCGACCAGCGCACTCAGCACTTCCTCAGCAAAATCCTGCAACACTAAGCCGGCCGCAGCGCCCCTGGTTCGGTCCGATCCGGGCTGGGGGTGCTGGTCGTGACAAGGCTACTGTGATGAAATGCGACCCCTCGCTCCTGCGCCCTGCCCTGCCTGCCGTGAAATCCCGTCTGATCCGCCAACTGCTGTTACCACCTCTGATCATCCTGCTGATGGTCGGCCTGGGCCTGATCGGCTATGTGCTCAGTGACAACAGCGGTATTCGTATCCTCAGCGAAAACGGCGAACGGCAACTCGAGCTGCACGCGCGCACAGTCGAGAGTGAAATCAGCAAGTACACCTATCTGCCGAGCCTGCTTGAGCTGGAAGACAGCGTATCGCAACTGCTCAGCGAGCCTGAGGGCGGTGCGCGGCAGAGCGTCAACGAATACCTTGAAGGGCTCAACCGTCGTAGCCGCAGCCGGGCCATCTTCGTCCTCGATACCAGTGGCCGAGTCCAGGCGACCAGCAACTGGCGCGACGCTGATTCATTTCTGGGTGAAGACCTGTCTTTCCGTGCCTATTTCCAGGACGCGGTGCGGGGCGAGCCTGGGCGCTTCTACGGCATCGGCAGCACCACCGGCGAAGCCGGCTACTACCTGGCTCACGGCCTGGAAGAGCACGGCAAGATCATCGGCGTGGCCGTGATCAAGGTCCGCCTGGACACCCTCGAAGAACGCTGGCAGCGTGCCCGCCTCGAGGCTTTTGTCAGTGATGAAAACGGCATCATCATCCTTTCCAGCGACCCAGCGAGGCGGCTCAAGGCAGTCCGTGCACTGAGTCCGCAGACCAAGGAACGCCTGGCGCGCAGCCTGCAATATTACTGGTGGCCACTGAACGAGCTGGAGCCGCTGGCCCGCGAAACCCTCGCCGATGGCGTCGAGAAACTGACCTTCCCGGCCAATAGCGAAACCGCCCAGGGCAAATTGCACGAGGTCACCTACCTGGCGCAGACCCGTCGCCTGGCTGATACACCGTGGCACTTCACCCTGCTCACGCCACTGCAGGACCTGCGCCGCGAGTCGATGATCCAGGGCGTGCTGGTCGCGGTGGCCTTCGCCTTGCTGACTATCCTTGGCATTGCCTGGAACGAACGGCGCAAGGTCATCGCCACGCGCCTGGCCGCACGTGAGGCGCTGGAAGAAGCCAACAGCCACCTTGAACGCAAGATTGCCGAGCGCACGGCGGACCTGCGCGCCAGCAACGAACGCCTCAAGGGCCAGATTCGCGAGCGCCGGCATGCCGAACAGACCCTGCGCCAGGCGCAGGACGAGCTGGTCCAGGCCGGCAAGCTGGCGGCCATCGGGCAGATGTCGACCAGCATCGCCCACGAACTCAACCAACCGCTGGCAGCGCTGCGCACGCTGTCGGGCAATACCGTGCGTTTCCTTGAACGCGGCGCACTGGAAACTGCCAGTGCCAACCTGCAGACCATCAACGGCCTTATCGACCGCATGGGGCGGATCACCGCCAGCCTGCGCTCGTTCGCCCGCCGCGCCGATGACGGTGGCCAGGCTTCGCTGGCACAGGCCGTGGAGGCCAGCCTGCAGGTCTTGGCCAACCGGATTGCCGGCAGCCATGTGCAGCTGCACAATCTGTACGAGGATCAATTGCTGGCCATCGATCAGACCCGCCTCGAGCAGATTCTGGTCAACCTCATCGGCAACGCGCTGGACGCCATGGCCAGCCAGCCGCAGCCGCAGCTGTGGCTGGAAGGTGAACTCCAGGCCGACAAATACCGGTTGCTGGTGCGCGACAATGGTCACGGTATCGATGACGATACGCGCAAGCACCTGTTCGAGCCGTTTTTCACGACCAAACCGGGCGAACACGGCCTGGGCCTGGGTCTGACCTTGTCAGCAAGCCTCGCAGCTGCCGCCAAAGGTTCACTCAGCGTCGAGCATCCCGCCAGCGGCGGTACGGCGTTCGTCCTCGCCCTGCCGCTGGTCAACGCCCCCACAGAACCGCCACAGCAGCCATGAGCGAAGGGTCCCCATGAACCAAGCACCCTTGACCGTCCTGATCGTCGAAGATGACCCGCATGTACTGCTCGGCTGCCAGCAGGCGCTGGCTCTGGAAGACATCGCCTGCGAAGGCGTGGGCAGCGCCGAGCTTGCCCTGGAGCGCATCGGCGACGACTTCGCCGGCATCGTGGTCAGCGACATCCGTCTGCCCGGCATCGATGGCCTGGAGCTGCTGAGCCGACTCAAGGCCCGTGACCGCGGCCTGCCGGTGGTGCTGATCACCGGCCACGGCGACATCGACATGGCTGTCGGCGCAATGCGCAACGGCGCCTACGACTTCATGGAAAAACCGTTTTCGCCCGAGCGTCTGGTCGAAGTGGTACGCAGGGCCCTGGAACAACGCGGCCTGGCCCGCGAGGTGGTGTCATTGCGCCGCCAATTGGCCAGCCAGAGTACGCTGGAGGGCCGCATCATCGGCCGCTCACCGGCCATGCAGGAGCTGCGCGAACTCATCGCCAATGTCGCCGACACCTCGGCCAATGTATTGATCGAAGGTGAGACCGGCACCGGCAAGGAACTGGTCGCCCGCTGCCTGCACGACTTCAGCCGGCGCCAGGCGCAACCGTTCGTCGCGCTCAACTGCGGCGGGTTGCCGGAGAACCTCTTCGAAAGTGAAATTTTCGGCCACGAGGCCAATGCCTTCACCGGTGCTGGCAAGCGCCGCATCGGCAAGATCGAGCATGCCAACGGCGGTACGTTGTTCCTCGACGAAGTCGAGAGCATGCCGATCAACCTGCAGATCAAGCTGCTGCGCGTGCTGCAGGAGCGGACTCTGGAGCGGCTGGGCTCGAACCAGAGCATTGCAGTGGATTGCCGCCTGATTGCCGCGACCAAGTCTGATCTGAATGCGTTAGGCCAGAGCGGCCAGTTCCGCAGCGACCTGTATTACCGGCTCAATGTGGTTACCCTTGAGCTGCCGCCGCTGCGCGAACGACGTGAGGATATCCTGCAGTTGTTCGAGCATTTCCTGCAGCAGTCGGCGCTGCGCTTTGACCGCGAAACACCTGAGCTGGACAGCCACACCCTGTCGCGGTTGATGTCCCACGACTGGCCAGGCAACGTTCGCGAGCTGCGCAACGTCGCCGAACGCTATGCGCTTGGCTTGCCGGCATTCAAGAAAACCGCCAGCGGCGGCGCCAGCCAGGGCCTGGGTTTTGCCGAAGCGGTTGAGGCATTCGAGCGCAACCTGCTCAGTGATGCGCTGCAACGCAGCGGCGGCAACTTGAGCCAGGCCAGCCTGGAGCTGGGCATGGCCAAGACCACGCTGTTCGACAAGGTGAAAAAATACGGCCTCGGCTGACCTCAACTGCTACGGGAAAATTCTGTGGACCTGGTATTCAAAGCGGCCCTCGGCGCCGGTGTGGTGATTCTGCTGGCGCTCCTGTCGAAGACTCGTAATTACTACATTGCCGGGCTGGTGCCGTTGTTTCCGACCTTCGCCCTGATCGCTCACTACATTGTCGGCAAGGGCCGCTCGATCGAGGACCTGAAGACCACCATCCTGTTCGGCATGTGGTCGATCATCCCCTACTTCATCTACCTGCTGTCATTGTATGTGCTGGTCGAGCGCATGCGCCTGGAAGCATCGCTGGCACTGGCCACGCTGGCCTGGCTGATTGCGGCGACCGTGTTGGTGACGGTCTGGGTGCGCCTGCACTGAACATTGCCCGCTGCTAAAGCCTAGCAAGGTGCCCGAGTTGCTCGCCCTGGGCAGCCTTCAGGTACGGTAATACCGCGCCCAGCAAAGGCGCCTTGAACAGCGCTTGAAAACGATGCGCCAGCCCCGCGATCAAGCGTAACTGGCTGCCCTGGATATGCGCTGCAGGTGCTCCCCATGCATCACCGGCAACAGCGGGTCTGCCGTTCCGTGCACCACCAGGGTCGGCACGCGCAGTTGATTGAGCAGCCCGACCCGGCTCGGTTCGGCCAACCAGTATCTGGTCGGCGAACGCGTCCAGCAGGGCAATACCTACCGCATCACCGGGGTTAGTGGCCACACCGAAATCTACGTCCAGGAGGGCAGCGGCAATTTTACCTTGAGTAATCCGCCAGTGCTGCCGCCGACCCAGCAGCGCTCGCTGGCAGCCAGGCTTGACTATCTGCTGACGGAAAAGGCGGTCGACATCCAGCGCTTGGGCACTTTGGTCGAACTGCGCAAGCAGGCTGATGGACGCCGCGACTTCATGCAGGTATTCGTTGTCCGGGATCTGCAGCAGTACATCGAACGCATGACAACAGCGCCAACATGAGCGAAACTCACGCACTATCGCGTTTAGCTCCGGAGTTGTTCGTGCTTGAAATTCGTCACCTGAAAACCCTTCATGCACTGCGCGAATCCGACAGCCTGGTTGAGGCCGCCGAGCGCTTGCACCTGACCCAGTCGGCACTCTCGCATCAGTTCAAAGAGCTTGAAGAGCGCCTGGGCATGCCGCTGTTCGCACGCAAGACCAAACCGATTCGCTTCACCAGCGCCGGCCTGCGCCTGCTGCAACTGGCGGACGCCACCCTGCCCTTGCTGCGCGGCGCCGAACGCGACATCGCGCGGCTGGCCGGTGGCACTGCAGGGCGCCTGCACATGGCGATCGAATGCCATAGCTGCTTCCAATGGTTGATGCCGACCATCGACCAGTTCCGCGATGCCTGGCCGGAAGTCGAACTGGACCTGGCCTCTGGTTTTGCCTTTGCCCCGCTGCCGGCGTTGGCCCGCGGCGATCTCGACCTGGTGGTGACCTCCGACCCCCTCGACCTGGCCGGGATCACTTACGTGCCGCTGTTCACCTACGAGGCAATGCTGGCGGTAGCCAACCAGCATGCGCTGGCGAGCAAGCCTTACATCGTCCCGCAGGATCTGGTCGACCAGACCCTGATCACCTACCCGGTGGAACGTGACCGTCTCGACATCTTTACCCGCTTTCTCGAACCCGCCGACATCGAGCCCGCCGCCATCCGCACCTCGGAGCTGACGGTGATGATGATGCAGCTGGTGGCCAGCGGTCGTGGCGTCTGCGGCATGCCGCACTGGGCCTTGCATGAGTACAGTTCGCGCGGTTATGTGAAGGGCAAGCGGCTGGGCGAAAAAGGCCTGTTTGCCACGCTCTACGCCGGGGTGCGCACAGACATGCTCGACGCACCGTACATGCGCGACTTCCTGCTGACCGCCAAGGACACCTCGTTCGCCACCCTTGATGGGGTCAGCGCGGTGCGTTGAGCAACCGGCGGTACAGCGGCAGAATCAGGTCGCGGGTCAGCGGCGCCAGCAGGGGCGCCTGCTGTTGCTCGGTGCCCAGCCAGAGAACTTCTTCGATCTCGGCGGCCGGTGCCACGGCATCAGCGCAGTCGACCAGGTAGAGCTCGCACTGTACCTCGAAGCCAGGTTCGTTCGCTGCCGGCGCGCTGAACTGGCCTAGGTACTCGGCCGCAGCGGCATCGATGCGCAGGCCGAGCTCTTCTTCCAGCTCACGGCCCAATGCTGCCAGCGGCGTTTCCCCGGCATCGATCTTGCCGCCTGGCTGCATGAACGCCTGAGTGCCACGCTTGCGCACCAGCAGCGTGCGCCCTTGCGGGTCGATGAGCAGAGCGGCGGCGATGCGGATGATGTTCGGCATGGATAACTCGGGGCGGGATTAAGCCGGCGAGGATAGCCGATCCAACCTCCCCGCGTATCAAGCACACGCCGCTAGACGAACGGCCCCTTGCCAAGTGCGCGTTCGAGCGCCATAACCAGAACATGAACCTGCCTACCTCGCAGCACCCTGCCCTCGCGCTGTTTCACCCCGCCGTCAGCAGCTGGTTCCGCCAGCGCTTCGCCACGGTTACCGATGCTCAGGCCCGTGCCTGGCCGCTGATCCATGCTGGCCAATCGGTGCTGCTGACGGCGCCGACCGGCTCGGGCAAGACCCTCAGCGCTTTTTTGGCAGTACTCGACGAGCTGTTCCGCGAGGGTCTGGCCAATGACGGTCAATTGGCCGAGCAGACTCAGGTCATCTACGTGTCGCCACTCAAGGCACTGTCCAACGACATCCGTCTTAATCTGCAGGCGCCGCTCGAAGGCATCAGCCAGGTGATTCAGGCGCAGGGGCTACAGGCGCCGCAGATCACCACCGCGGTACGCACCGGCGACACCCCGCAAAAAGAGCGTGCGGCGATGCGCCGGCGCGCGCCGCATATTCTGGTGACCACGCCTGAATCGCTTTATGTGCTGCTCGGCTCGGCGTCCGGGCGCGCAGGTCTGGGCAGCGTGCACACGGTCATCGTCGACGAGATCCACGCCGTGGCCGGCAACAAGCGCGGCTGCCATCTGGCGCTGACGCTGGAGCGCCTGCAAGCCCTGACCGGCAAGCCATTACGCCGCATCGGCTTATCAGCTACACAGCGCCCGGTCAAACGCGTGGCGCAGTTTCTGGTCGGCCAGCAGCGGCCCTGCGCCATCGTCGATGTCGGCCACGCGCGCCAGCGCGATCTGGCCATAGAGGTGCCGCCGGTGCCGCTCGGCGCGGTGATGGCCAGTGATGCCTGGAACCTGGTCTACGACCGCCTAGCCGAGCTGGCCCGCGCCCACCGAACGACTCTGGTGTTCGTCAATACTCGCCGACTGGCCGAGCGTCTGACTCGCCACCTTGGCGAGCGGCTTGGCCAGCAGGTGGTTGCCGCGCACCACGGCAGCCTGGCCAAGGAGCACCGCCTGCTGGCCGAGCAGCGCCTGAAGGCTGGCGAGCTGCAGGTGCTGGTCGCCACCGCATCGCTGGAACTGGGCATCGATATCGGCGAGATCGAGCTGGTCTGCCAGATCGCATCGCCGGGTTCGATCGCGGCGTTCATCCAGCGCGTTGGCCGCTCTGGCCACCAGGTCGACGGCACGCCCAAGGGGCGCCTGTTCGCCACCTCCCGCGACGACTTGATCGAATGCGTGGCGCTCCTGGAATGCGTGCGCCGCGGCGAACTGGATGAGCTGCACCTACCCAAGGCGCCGCTGGATGTGCTGGCCCAGCAGATCGTTGCCGAAGTCAGCAACCAGCCCTGGTCGGAGCAGGACTTGTTCGATTGTCTGCGCCAGGCCGCACCATTTGCCGCGCTGGAGTATGAGCACTATCAGGCACTGCTGCGCTTGCTTGCCGAAGGCTACAACGGCCGCCTCGGCGTGCGCGGTGCGTATGTTCACCGTGATGCGGTCAGCGGCATGTTGCGCGGCCGCCGCGGCAGCCAGCTGACGGCCTTGACCAGCGGCGGCACCATCCCCGAGAACGCCGACTACAGCGTGCTGCTCGAGCCCCAGGCGCTGAACATCGGCAGCGTCAACGAAGACTTCGCAGTCGAGAGCATCACCGGCGATATCTTCCAGCTCGGCAATGCCTCCTACCGCATCCTACGGGTCGAGGCCGGCAAGGTACGGGTCGAGGATGCGCGCGGGCTACCGCCGACCATCCCGTTCTGGCTTGGTGAGGCGCCCGGGCGCAGCGATGAACTGTCGACGGCAGTCGCACGCCTGCAAAGCCAACTCGATCAGCAGTTGCAAGCCAGCCAGGGTGCGTTTGAACCGGTCAGCCAGTGGCTGGCAACTACGTACCAGCTAGATGACGCCTGCGTCAGCCAACTGGTCGATTATCTGGGGCGCACCTGGCAGGTGCTGGGCGCTTTACCGTCCCAGCAGACGCTGATCATGGAGCGCTTTTTCGATGAGTCCGGCGGTACTCAGCTGATCATCCACTCGCCCTACGGCAGCCGCATCAATCGCGCCTGGGGGCTGGCCCTGCGCAAACGCTTTTGCCGCACTTTCAACTTCGAGCTGCAGGCGGCGGCCAGTGAAGACGCGATCGTGCTGTCGCTGTCTGCTGGCCACAGCTTCGAGCTGGATGAAGTGTGGCGCTATCTCTCGAGCAACAGCGCCGAGGCGATCCTGATCCAGGCGGTGCTCGACGCGCCCCTGTTTGGCGTGCGCTGGCGCTGGATTGCCTCGGTCGCGCTGGCCTTGCCGCGCTTTGTCGGCGGGCGCAAGGTGGCCCCGCAAATCCAACGGATGAAGAGCGAAGACCTGGTCGCAGCAGTATTCCCCGACCAACTGGCCTGCCTGGAAAACATCGCCGGCGAGCGGCAGATTCCTGAGCATCCGCTGGTTGCCCAGACCTTGTACGACTGCCTGCACGAAGCCTTGGACAGCGACGCCTGGCTGGCCCTGCTCAAACGCATGGAAGGCGGTCAGTTACGCCTGATCAGCCGCGACCTGCCGGCACCTTCGCCGTTGGCAGCGGCTATTCTCAATGCCCGGCCCTATGCGTTTCTGGACGATGCACCGCTGGAAGAGCGACGCACCCAGGCGGTGCTCAACCGGCGCTGGAGCGAGGTCGACAGCGCCGATGAACTCGGTGCGCTGGATGCCGACGCTATCGGCGCGGTCGCAGCGCAAGCCTGGCCGCAACCGAGCAACAGCGACGAGATGCACGAAGCGCTGATGAGCCTGGGTTGCATCACCCAGGCCGAGGCAGCGGCCAATCCGGGCTGGCTGGCGCTGCTGCAGCGGCTGGCCAAGAGCGGTCGCAGCAGCCGTCTGGACGGCCCCGAGCAGCCGCTGTGGGTGGCCCGTGAGCGCTTGAACCTGTTCAACGCGCTGTACCCGCAGGCACTGTTCGAGCCGGCCGTGACCTTGTTACCGGGCTTCGATATGCCGGTCGATGCCGACAGCGCCCTACCCGAGCTGCTGCGCTCTCGCCTGAGCGGATGCGGCCCGCAAAGCCGTGAGCAGATAGCCGCACCACTGGGCCTGCCGCCGGCGCAGATCGAGCAGGCCCTGGCCGCCCTTGAACAACAAGGTGTGCTGTTGCGCGGCTATTTCAGCCCAGGCGCGCAGGCACTGCAGTGGTGTGAACGGCATCTACTGGCGCGCATCCATCGCTACACGGTCAAGCGGCTGCGCCGGGAGATCGAACCGGTCAGCCTGCAGGACTACATGCGCTTCCTGTTCGACTGGCAGCATCTGGCGCAGGACCAGCGTATGCGCGGCCGCGAGGCGCTCGGCGAAGTACTCGGCCAACTGCAAGGGTTCCCCGGCGGCGCCGGTGCCTGGGAGGCCGACCTACTGCCGGCGCGCATCAGCGATTACAGCCCGCTGTGGCTGGATGACGCCTGCCGCAGCGGCCAATGGACCTGGAGCAGGCTGGCGTCAACTGCGGCCAGCAGCACCTTGGCGAGTACGCCACTGGCACTGTTGCCACGCGGGCAGCTGAGCCTATGGCGCAGCCTGACCAGCACACCTGAGGTCGCCAGCCTCGGGCCGCGGGCGCAGCGTGTGCATGCCGCACTGCAGGCACATGGGGCATTGTTTTTCGAGGAGCTCTCACAGGAGGCGCATCTGCTGCCCAGCGAGCTGGAAACCGCATTGCAGGAATTGGTCGGGGCCGGCCTGGTCGGCGCCGACAGTTTCATCGGCTTGCGCTGCCTGATCACCCCCGCCGCCAAGCGCAAACCGCGTATCAGCCGGCGGGGTCGGCCACCGTTGTTCAGCGACATGGCCCACGCCGGGCGCTGGGCACTGCTCCGGCGCACCAGCGACGAACCCGATCACGACCTGCGCCTCGAATACATAGCGCTGGCGCTGCTGCGCCGCTACGGGGTGATCTGCTGGCGTCTGCTGGCGCGTGAGTCGGACGCGCTGCCAAGCTGGCGTGAGCTGCTGCGCTGCTACCAGCGCCTGGAAGCCCGCGGCGAAATCCGCGGCGGGCGGTTTATCGCCGGGCTGGCCGGCGAACAATTCGCCCTGCCGGACGCAGTCGGGCTGCTGCGCCAGGTCAGGCGCAGGCCGCTGGATGGCGAGCTAGTGCTGATCAGCGGCAGCGATCCACTGAATCTGCTTGGTACCCTGCTGCCAGGCGGCAAACTGCCGGCAGTGGCCGGTAATCGGCTGCTGTACAAGGACGGTGTGCCCGTGGCAACGCGGGTCGGCGGGCGCTATGTGTTTCTGCTCGAGGCAGCTGCCGAGGAGCAGGATGGCTGGCGGCAAAAGCTGCTGCGCGGTTGACTGCGCTGGCCATGTGCCGGGCGTTAGCGCTATGGTCGTGGTTTGCCCCAGGCCCTGAGCCTGACCGAGCCATCGCAAGGATTTCGTATGAGCCTGTCACTTCTCAGCCGCTATGCATTTTTCGCCGCATGCGTCCTGTTCACCCTCGCCAGCCTGCCGTTCATCCATCATGAATGGCTCTGGCCGCTCACCCTGACCAGCGCCGTACTGAGCCTGATCGGCGTGTTCGACCTGCTGCAAAAGCGCCACGCGGTGCGCCGCAACTACCCGATCCTGGGCAATATTCGCTACCTGGTCGAGGCCATTCGCCCAGAAATCCGTCAGTACCTGCTGGAATCCGACAGCGACGCCCTGCCGTTCTCCCGCGCTCAGCGCTCGCTGGTTTATGCGCGGGCCAAGAACGAGGCGTCGGACAAACCCTTCGGCACCCTGATCGACGTTTACCAGTCGGGCTTCGAGTTCATCGGCCATTCGATGCGCCCGGCGCCGCTGGCAGACCCAGCCAGCTTTCGGATCATCATCGGCGGCCCGCAGTGCACTCAGCCGTATTCGGCATCGATCTTCAACATCTCGGCGATGAGCTTTGGCTCGCTTAGCGCCAACGCCATTCGCGCACTCAACCAAGGCGCCAAGCTGGGCAACTTCGCCCACGACACCGGCGAGGGCAGCATCAGCCCGTATCACCGCGAACACGGCGGCGACCTGACCTGGGAGCTGGGTAGCGGCTACTTTGGCTGCCGCACCGCCGACGGTCGCTTTGACCCCGAGCGCTTCGCCGAACAGGCACGCAACCCGCAGGTGCGGATGATCGAGATCAAGATGAGCCAAGGCGCCAAGCCGGGCCATGGCGGGATCCTGCCCAAGCACAAGGTCACCGCCGAAATTGCCGAAACCCGCGGCATTCTGATGGGTGAAGACTGCATTTCACCGTCCCGTCACAGCGCCTTCTCGACGCCTATCGAGTTGATGCAGTTCATTGCCCGGCTGCGCGAGCTGTCCGGCGGCAAGCCGGTTGGTTTCAAGTTCTGCCTGGGGCACCCGTGGGAATTCATGGGCATCGCCAAGGCCATGCTCGAGACCGGCATCCTGCCCGACTTCATCGTCGTCGACGGCAAGGAAGGCGGCACCGGCGCCGCGCCGGTGGAATTCACCGACCATATCGGCGTGCCCCTGCGTGAGGGGCTGCTGTTCGTGCACAACACCCTGGTCGGGCTGAACCTGCGTGACAAGATCAAGCTCGGCGCCAGCGGCAAGATCGTCAGCGCCTTCGACATCGCCAGCGTGCTGGCCATCGGTGCCGACTGGGCCAACTCGGCGCGTGGCTTCATGTTTGCCATCGGCTGCATTCAGTCGCAAAGCTGCCACACCAACAAGTGCCCGACCGGGGTCGCCACCCAGGACCCACTGCGCCAGCGGGCGCTAGTGGTCCCGGACAAAGCCAACCGCGTCCTCAACTTCCACCACAACACCCTGCGCGCGCTGGCCGAAATGCTCGCGGCGGCTGGCCTGGAGCACCCGGCGCAGTTGGAGGCCAAGCACTTGGTACGGCGGATTTCGGCAACCGAAATCAAGCTGTTCTCGCAGATGCACGTGTTCCTCAAGCCGGGCGAGCTGCTCACCGGCGAGGTCGATGGGCAGTTCTATTCGCGGATGTGGCAACTGGCTCGGGCCGACAGCTTCGAGCCGCACAGCGAGCAGGCCGCCTGAGCGTTTGCAGCAGGTGTCGGCAGTGTCAGCGCGGCATGCCGCCGATGCCGCTCACAAAATTTTCACCTGCTGCGGTCAGCGTCTAAGCTTCAGACACGCAAGACGAAATTACTTGGCCGGATAGATGACTATGGGCGCACAGTGGCAATCGGAACCCTCCAGCACCCAAGCACCTGAAGCAGGTCTGGATAATGCTCCGCAGCCAAAACCACCTCGTCAGCGCAGGTTGTGGTGGCGGTTGATCATTCTCGTCGTGCTGCTGGCGATGATTGCCATCGGCTTTGCGGCCTATGACGAAATGCAGACCTCGAACCTGCAATCGCGCGAGTTCAGCCGCCTGGCCGCGACCTTGACCTACAGCTTGGAGCCAGGCCCCAGCGATGCCATCGTCTACCCCGGTGAAGGGCCTTTCGACAAGCGCCTGGGCTACAGCGCGCTGGGTGAGTTTCTGCCGCGTCTGCTCAAGCGCGATTACCTGATCAGCGAGCAGGTCCGGTTTTCTCCGGCATTGATGGACTATGTCGACCATGGCCTGTTCGTGCCTTTTGTCGAGAAGATCCAGGCGGGTTTGACCATCACCGATTGTCGCGGCGACATGCTCTACCAGTACAACTACCCGCAGCACCTGTACCCGGACTTTGCCGCGATCCCGCCGGTGATGGTCAAGAGCCTGCTGTTTATCGAGAACCGCGACCTGCTCGACCCGGCCGACCCGCGCAACAACCCGGCAGTGGATTGGCCACGCTTCGCCAAAGCCGCCTACAGCCAGATTGCCAAGTACTTCGCCCTGCCCGGCCAGTCGGCCGGCGGCAGCACGCTGGCCACCCAGCTGGAGAAATACCGCCACTCACCGGACGGCCTGACTGTTTCGGGGAGCGAAAAACTGCGCCAGATGCTCTCGGCCAGCGTGCGCGCGTACAAGGGCGGCCCTGATACCACCGAGTCGCGCCAGCGCATCGTGCGTGATTACCTCAACAGCGTGCCGCTGTCGGCAGTACCTGGCCACGGCGAAGTGCACGGCATGGCCGAAGGTTTGCGCGTCTGGTATGGCGCGGACTTCGATCAGGTCAACCGCGCCCTCGCCTCGACTGCCACTGATGCCGACAGCCTTGCCGAGCGGGGCCTGGCCTTGCGCCAGGTGCTGTCGTTGATGATCGCCCAGCGCCGCCCTTCGCATTACCTGTCCAAAGGCCGCATCGAGCTGGCCGAACTGACCGACTCGCATATTCGCGTGCTGGCTGCGGCGAATATCATCGAGCGGCCACTGGCGGATGCCGCGTTGACCAGCAAAGCGCGCTATCGCGATTGGGTAGCGCAGCCGACCATCGTCCCGATCATCACCAACAAGGGCATCAGCCTGGCCCGCAACCGCCTGGCCGGGATGCTCAACCGGCCTCTGTATGACCTCGACCGCCTCGACCTGTCGGCCACCAGCACCCTGCAGGGTGATCTGCAGAACCAGGTCAGCGACTACCTGAAAAAACTCTCCGACCCAGCTTTTGCCGGGGAGATGGGCCTGATCGGCGAGCGCCTGCTGACCAGCAAGACTACCGATCAGGTGCGCTACAGCTTCACTCTGTTCGAACGTACCGCCGATGGCTCGCGGGTTCGTGTGCAAACCGACAGCACCGACCAGGCCTTCGATATCAACGAGGGCAGCAAGCTCGAGCTGGGCTCCACTGCCAAGCTGCGAGTGCTCACCACCTACCTGCAGATCATCGCCGAGCTGCACGACAAATATGCCGGCAAGCCAGTCAGCGAGCTGAAGAAGGTGGATGTCGCCGAGCTGGACCGGTTGACCCAATGGTCGCTGGAATGGCTGACCCTCAACAGCAAGAATCAAAACCTCGATGCGATGCTCGACGCAGCGCTTGAGCGCAAATACTCGGCCAATACCGGTGAGGCATTCTTTACCGGCGGTGGCATGCATGTGTTCAACAACTTCCGCAAGGAAGACAACGGTCGCAACCCGACCCTCAAGGACGCACTGCGCGAGTCGATCAACCTGCCGTTCATTCGCCTGATGCGCGACATCGTCCGCTATGTGACCTACCAGCAACCGTTCAACCGGGCGATGCTGCTCAAGGACGATGGCGACCCGCGTCGGCAGGAATACCTGGCACGCTTTGCTGATCGCGAAGGCAGCAACTACCTCATGCGGTTCTGGAAAAAGTACCAGCGCAAGACCTCGCAACAGCGCCTGGATACCTTCCTCGACAGCATGCGGGTCACCCCCCAGCGGCTGGCAGCGGTGCACCGCTATCTGTTCCCGGAAGCCTCCCAGGAAACCTTCAACGCCTTCGTCCGCGCGCACAGCAAGGGCGACAAAAAAGCCTTGGCCAAGCTCGACGACGGTCGCCTGTCGCAGATGTACGACAGTTACGGCCCCGGCAAATACGACCTGCCCGACCAGGGCTTTATCGCCAAGGTGCACCCGCTTGACCTGTGGCTGCTCGGTTACCTGCTGAAAAACCCCGGCGCGAGCCTGAGCGAGATGCTCAATGCCGGTCGGTTCGAGCGCCAGGAAGTCTATGGCTGGTTGTTCAAGAGCCGCCACCAAGGTGCCCGTGACAGCCGTATCCGGACCATGGTCGAGATCGAGGCGTTTCTCGATATACATCAACGTTGGAAGCAGGTCGGCTACCCGTTCGATCATCTGGTGCCATCCCTGGCCACCGCCATCGGCAGCTCGGGCGATCGTCCGGCAGCGCTGTCCGAGCTGGTCGGGATCATCCAGAACGACGGTGTGCGCTTGCCGACACTGCGCCTCGACACCCTGCACTTTGCCGCCAATACGCCGTATGAGACCAAGCTGATCAGCGATCCGGACCGCGGCAAGCGGATTCTGCCGGTTGAAGTCGCACGCGCGCTCAAAGGCGCGATGTCGCAAGTGGTAGACGCCGGTACGGCAAGGCGTATCTCCGGCAGCTTCAAGCTGCACGATGGCACGCCACTGGTGATGGGCGGCAAGACCGGTACCGGCGACAACCGCATCGAGAGCTTTGGCGCTGGCGGTCGGCTGATCGGTTCGCGCTCGCTGAACCGCACCGCAACCTTCGTGTTCTTCCTGGGCGACAACCACTTCGGCACCCTCACCGCCTTTGTGCCTGGGCGCACGGCGGAGGCCTTCACCTTCACTTCGGCATTGCCAGTGCAGGCGCTGAAAGGGATGGCACCGATCCTGATGCCGTATCTCGAACCAGGCAGTAGCACCGAGTGCAAACCACCTCAGTTAGCGGCCAATCACTGACAGCACAGTCACCGCCCGGACAACCCGGGTGGTGACTGATCGAATAACCAAATGAGAATCATCGCTATCTTTGGCTTGTCTTAAGATATATCTTGAGTAGTATCTAACGATATATCGCAGACGGAGCCCTTAAACCATGCGTGATCACGATCCCTTCGACCGCCGCCCCGCCCGCGGCGAACGCGGCCCGCGGGTATTTGCCCCCGGCGACCTGAAATTGCTGCTGCTGGCCATGCTTGCCGAACAGGCCGGCCATGGCTACGACCTGATTCGCCAGATCGAGGCGTTGTTCGATGGCAGCTATAGCCCGAGCCCCGGCGTGATCTATCCAACCCTGAATTTCCTTGAAGAAGCCGAACTGATCAGCGGCCAGGTCCAGGGCAGCAAACGCCTTTACGCCATTACCGATGCCGGGCGCACTGCCCTGACCGAGCAAGCCGTCGCCGTCGATGGTGTGCGCATGCGCATCGAAGTCAGCAAGCGGGCACTGCGTGGCCATGATCGCCCGCCGGAAATTCATGAGGCCGTGGGCAACCTGCGCCATGCCCTGCATATGCACAGCGGCCGCTGGAGCAGCGCCGAGATCGAGCGGGTCAGCAACCTGCTCAACGACACCGCCAAGGCCATTGCCGCCGGCCCGGCCGATTCCGTCACGGAGAACACTTGATGAACAACAGCATTCACCGCGTCAATCACGAAATCAAACAGCGTCGGCTGCAGGTACTGCGGGTGACCGATCTGACTCCGCGCATGCGCCGCATCACTCTTGGCGGGCCGGAGCTGACAGGCTTTGTCAGCCTCGGCAGCGACGACCATATCAAGCTGTTGTTCGGCGTGACTGCTGCCGAACAGGCGGCCATCGACGCGCGCCAGTCGGGCCGCGACGGTGGCGCTCGGCCGACGATGCGCGAGTACACCCCGCGCCGCTATGACCTGGCCAGCGGCGAGCTGGATATCGACTTCGTCCTGCATGGCGACGGCCCTGCTTCGACCTGGGCTGCTCAGGCTGAACCGGGCCAAGTGTTGAACATAGCCGGGCCAAGGGCTTCGCTGGTGGTGCCGGACATTTTTGACAGCTACCTGCTGATTGGCGACGAGACGGCGATCCCGGCCATTGCCCGGCGCTTGCACGAGTTGCCGGCAGGTCGCCGGGTGCTCGCGCTGATTCAGATTGCCGACGACCAGGAACGCCAGCCGTTGCCGAGCCAGGCTGAGGTCGAGGTGATCTGGGTGCAACGTGACAAGCAGGACCTGCTGGCAGTGATCAGCGAGTTGCCTTTGCCGGAGGGCGAGCTGTACAGCTGGGTCGCGCTGGAGAAGTCTTTGACTCGACAGGTCAAGACCTTGCTGCTGGAAAAAGGCGTTCACGAGGATGCCTTGAAAGCCGCCGCCTACTGGCGCGCCGATGGGAGTACTGACGACGAGTAGTCTCAGTCGAGATACAAGGAGCGGCCTTGTGTCGCGATAGGCCAGCGAAGCTGGCCCGGCGATATCAGCGGCGAAGCTAAAAATGTGGGGCCGCTTCGCAGCCCTTTCCGACCGGTCCGGCGCCCCGGCAAGGCCGCTCCTACAGGAACCGCGCATGACCCAGGAATGACGTGGTCAGGGTAGCGGCTGCGTCCTTCGCCGCCCCTGCCAGCGATCCAGCGCCAGCAATACCAGCCCGATCGCCCAGAACGCAACCAACACCACCAGCGCATTGATCATCACCTGCCCATAACCAAGGCTGGCGACATCAATGAACGGATAGGGATAAACCCCGATCTGCTGCCCACGCCACAACGTATAGGCGAAATACACCGCCGGATACAGGCTCCACCAGCCCAGGTCAGACAGGCGCAGCTCCCCCTTGGGCACCACTCGCCACCAATACACTACAAACAGCAGCGGCATCACGTCGTGCAGCAACTCGTCCGCAAGCCATTGCCAGCCCTGGGGATGCCACAAGTGGCGCAGCAGCAAGCTGTAGGCAATCGACACCAGCACAATGCTGGCAGCAATGCCTGAGCTGACCCTCGCAGACAAGAACCAACGCCGTGCCGCCGTGGCGTGGCCAAACGCCGCGTAGCTCAGCACGGTCGCCACCAGCGTATTGCTTAAGACGGTGAAAAAGCCGAACAGATTGATCAGCCCGCCAATCAGGCTGGCCTGCTCCTGCCAGCGCGCCAGCAACACCAGGTACAGCTGCACACTCAAGCCGAACCAGCCCAGCAGCGCTGCCAGGCTCAGCCATTGATGACGAGCCATTCAGCCTTTGCGCTGCAGCTTGATGTACAGGTATTCGACCTTCTCTCGTGCCCACGGCGTCTTGCGCAAAAAGGCCAGGCTCGACTTGATCGACGGATCGCTCTTGAAGCAGCGCACGTCGATGCGTTCGGCCAGGCCTTGCCACTGGTAGTGAGCGACCAGCTCGGTGAGGATCTGCTCGAGCGTCTTGCCGTGCAATGCGTTGTGGTTGGCCGTGCTCATGCGAGGCTCCTGCGGTGAAAAGAGGCGCAGATTACACGAGTGTAGAAGCAAAAACCTCTGGCCAGCGCTCAATCAGGCAATGTTATAGTGTAACAACACTAATACCTTGCCAAGGAACGCTTGATCTCATGTTGCCGCTACCGCTGCGCCTTTCCCCGCTTGCCGCTGCCCTTTGGCTGGCCTCCCCCGCCAGCCACGCCGTTGAACTGCAGCCACAGGTTATTACTGCCAATCCGCTGGGCAACGCTCAACTTGCCGCGCCAAGTACAGTGCTCGAAGGCGACGCGTTGCTGCACCAGCAGCACGCCAGCCTCGGTGAAACCCTCAACAAGCAGCCCGGGGTCGCCTCAACCTGGTTTGGCCCGGGCGCCAGCCGCCCGGTGATCCGCGGACTGGACGGTGATCGCATTCGTATCCTGCGCAATGGCGTCGGCGCGCTGGATGCTTCGTCGCTGTCGTATGACCATGCGGTGCCACTGGACCCGGTCACCGTCGAGCGGGTTGAAATCGTCCGCGGCCCAGCGGCGCTGCTGTATGGCGGCAATGCCATCGGCGGCGTGGTCAACACCTTCGACAACCGCATCCCCGATGCTCCGATCGACGGCATTCACGGTGCGGGTGAGCTGCGCTACGGCGGCGCCGACACCACCCGCAGCAGCGCCGGCAAGCTCGAAGCCGGTGACGGCAACTTCGCCTTGCACCTGGATGCCAACAGCCGCCAGTTCAATGACCTGCGCATTCCTGGCTATGCGCGCAGCGGCAAGGTCCGCGACAGTGCCGAGCCGGGCAGCAAACACCGCCTGGAGAACAGCGACGGTCGCCAGGATGGCGGCGCTCTTGGCGGCGCCTATCACTGGGAGCACGGTTACAGCGGGTTCTCCTACAGCCGTTACGACAGCAACTACGGCTCGGTTGCCGAGCCCGGCGTGCGCCTGGATATGCAGCAGGACCACTACGGTTTCGCCTCTGAACTGCGCGATCTCGACGGCCCGTTCAGCTCGGTCAAGGTCGACGCTGGCTACACCGATTACCAGCACCGCGAGATCGAAAGCGGCGATGTGCACACCACCTTCAAGAACAAGGGCTACGAGGCGCGCATCGAGGCCAGGCATCAACCGCTGGGGCCAGTGGAAGGGGTGATCGGCGCGCAGGTCAGCCGCAATCAGTTCTCCGCGTTGGGTGAAGAAGCCTTCGTGCCCTACACCGACACCGACAGCCTCGCGCTATTTCTGCTTGAGCAATGGCAGGCCGGCGAGCGCCTGAACCTGAGCTTCGGTGCCCGCCTGGAACACACCCGGGTAGACCCGGATGCCAAGGGCAACGAAGACTTCGCGGCAGCTGACAGCACCAGCACCTTCAATGCCGTGAGCCTGTCTTCAGGCGCGGTGTATCAGCTTGATCCGATCTGGTCGCTGGCGGCCAACCTCGGCTACACCGAGCGCGCGCCGACCTTCTATGAGCTGTATGCCAATGGTGCGCACGTGGCGACCGGCGCCTATGAAGTGGGTGATGCCAGCCTGAACAAGGAAAAGGCGATCGCCGCCGACCTGGCCCTGCGCTTTGACAATGGCACGCACAAGGGCAGTGTCGGCGTGTTCTATAGCCACTTTCGCAATTACATTGGCCTGATCGGCAGCGGCAATCTGCGTGAGGGGCATCATCATGATGGCGATGATGATCACGATCACGATCATGACCATGACCATGACCATGACCACGGTGATATTCCCGAATACCTGTACCAAGGTGTGCGTGCGCGCTTCTATGGCATCGAGGCGCAGGATCGCTGGCAGTTGCTGGAAAACCGCTACGGCAGCTTTGCCCTGGAACTGTCAGGCGATTACACCCGCGCCAACAACCTCGACACGGGTGAGCCGCTGCCACGGATTGCGCCGCTACGCCTCAACAGCGGCCTGCTCTGGTCACTGGACCGCTGGCAGGCGCGGGTTGATGTGCAACATGCAGCCTCGCAGCAGCGTAAGCCGTCCAACGAGACCAGCACTGAAGGCTACACCACCTTGGGCGCAAGCGTCGGCTACCGTTTCGATATCGGCCAGAGCGAGTGGCTGGCGTTTGTTCGCGGTGAGAACCTGACCAATCAGACGGTGCGCTACGCCAGTTCAATCTTGCGCGACATTGCCCCAGCGCCTGGGCGTAGTGTCGAGGTTGGCCTGCGTACAAGCTTCTGAGTAACCGCACTGGGGGCCGTTATGGCTGGCTCGATTGAGCTGGCCATGGTGACCACAGCCATAGCGCTACGCCCATTGTTGCTGCAGGAGTAACAATCAAGTGCGACATTTTGTCTTTTTTAATTACCCCTTCCGCTATATCCTGCCGCCGCACTGAATCGCTTCAGCCCATATTCCCACAGCCATACGCCATCGAAGAGCGTGCTTTTCGATGCACTTGGGTATTTTTCGTCAATCCAAAGATAGCGCTATCTCATGTTCCAGCTACCCCGTAGTCGTTATGCCGCCTTAGGCCTGTCCACACTCCTCTGTGGCGTTACGCCCGCCACGCTTGCCGGTGAAATGTTCGCCAGTGACTCGCCGTGGATGCTTGGCGACTGGAACGGCAGCCGCAGTGACCTGCGCGAGCGCGGCTACGACTTCACCCTCGGCTACACGGGTGAAATGGGCAGCAACCTGCATGGCGGCTACGACCATGACCGCAGCGCGCGCTACAGCGACCAGTTCACCTTTGGCAGCCACCTTGACCTGCAGAAGATCCTCGGCTGGAACGCCACCGAGGTGCAGTTGACCGTGACCGAGCGCCACGGCCAGAACATCAGCAATGACCGCATCAACGACCCGCGCGTAGGTGGTTTTACCTCCGCCCAGGAAGTCTGGGGTCGCGGCCAGACCTGGCGCCTGACTCAGCTGTGGATCAAGCAAAAGTACTTCGATGGCGTCCTCGACGTGAAATTTGGCCGCTTCGGCGAAGGCGAAGACTTCAACAGCTTCCCCTGCGACTTCCAGAACCTGGCGTTCTGCGGCTCGCAGGTCGGCAATTGGGTTGGCGGCATCTGGTACAACTGGCCGGTCAGCCAATGGGCCCTGCGCGTGCGTTACAACCTGAGCGCTACGCTGTACGCCCAGGTCGGCGTGTTCGAGCAGAACCCTTCCAACCTCGAGTCGGGCAATGGCTTCAAGCTCAGCGGCAGCGGTACCCAGGGCGCGGTAATGCCGATCGAACTGGTCTGGAGCCCACAGGTCAATGGACTTGCAGGGGAGTATCGCGCCGGCTACTACTACAGTAATGCCAAGGCTCAGGACGTACTGCGCGACAGCAGTGGCCAACCCGCCGCCATCAGCGGCGCGGCCTTCCGCAGCCGCTCGAGCAAACACGGTTTCTGGCTCGGCGCGCAGCAGCAGGTGACCTCGCAGGCGTCCGACCAGTCACGCGGCCTGAGCTTGTTTGCCAATGCCACATTGCACGACAAGGAGACCAATGCCATCGACAACTACGTTCAGGCAGGTGTGCTGTACAAGGGGCCATTCGATGCCCGGGCCAAGGACGACATCGGTTTCGCCCTCGCCCGCGTGCACGTCAACCCCGGCTACCGCAAGAACGCCCGCCTGGCCAATCAGGCGGCCGGGACCAGTGATTACGACAACCCAGGCTACCTGCCTGTGCAAGACACCGAATACAGCGCCGAGCTCTACTACGGCGTGCACCTGGCCGACTGGCTCACCGTGCGTCCCAACCTGCAGTACATCCGCCATCCAGGCGGAGTATCGGCAGTCGACGACGCACTGATCGCCGGCCTGAAGATTCAAAGCAGTTTCTGACCTCAACTTTCACGGAGTACCTTTGATGAGCACTGACGGTGCCAAAACCGGAACCCGCTGGCTACCGCGCCTGCTAGGCGTGCTGCTGTTGCTGATGGGCCTGGCCCTGCTGGCCGGCGGTATCAAGCTCAGTCAGCTGGGCGGATCGCTTTACTACCTGCTGGCCGGCATCGGCTTTGCCGTCAGCGGCATCCTGCTGTTGGCCAAACGGCAGATCGCCCTTGGTGTCTACGGCGTGGTGCTGCTGGCCAGCACCGCCTGGGCGCTGTGGGAAGTTGGCCTGGACTGGTGGCAACTGGTGCCGCGCCTGGCCATCTGGTTCGCCCTTGGCGTAGTCCTGCTGCTGCCGTGGGCACGCCGCCCGCTGCTTGGCCCGGCCTCCCGAGTCAACACCGCGCTGCTCAGCGTTGCAGTAGTTGCCGCCGGCGCCACCGCTCTGGCCAGCCAATTCACTCACCCGGGCGAGATCCGCGGCGAGTTCAACCGCGACAGCAGCGAAATGGCCAGCACCGCCCCGGCCATGCCTGACGGCGACTGGCAGGCGTATGGCCGTACCGAGCACGGCGACCGCTACTCGCCGCTGCGCCAGATCACCGCGCAGAATGCATACCGCCTGGAAGAAGCCTGGCGCATCCGCACCGGCGACCTGCCCACTGAAAACGACCCGGTCGAGCTGACCAACCAGAACACGCCGCTGAAAGTCAACGGCATGCTCTACGCCTGTACTGCGCACAGCAAGCTGCTGGCGCTGGACCCGGACACCGGCGCCGAAATCTGGCGCTTCGACCCGCAAGTAAAGAGCCCGGTGGGCACCTTCAAGGGCTTCGCCCACATGACCTGCCGGGGTGCGTCCTACTATGACGAGAACCGCTACGTCAGCCGTGACGGCAGCCCGGCGCCGAAAATTTCCGATGCTGGCCAGGTCGTTGCCCAGGCATGCCCCCGCCGCCTGTACCTGCCGACCGCCGATGCGCGCCTGATCGCCATCAACGCCGACACCGGCAAGGTCTGCGAAGGCTTCGCCAACCAAGGCGTCATCGATCTGACTACCGGCATTGGCCCGTTCACCGCAGGTGGTTACTACTCGACGTCGCCTGCAGCGATTACCCGCGATCTGGTGATCATCGGCGGCCATGTCACCGATAACGAGTCGACCAACGAACCGTCCGGAGTGATTCGCGCCTATGACGTGCACGATGGTCATCTGGTATGGAACTGGGACAGCAACAACCCGGATGACACCAAGCCACTGGCACCTGGCAAGACCTACAGCCGCAACTCGGCCAACATGTGGTCGATCGCCAGCGTCGATGAAGACCTGGGCATGATCTACCTGCCACTGGGCAACCAGACCCCTGACCAGTGGGGCGCGGATCGCACCCCAGGCGCCGAGAAGTACAGCGCCGGTATCGTTGCCCTGGACCTGGCCACCGGCAAGGCCCGCTGGAACTACCAGTTCACTCACCACGACCTGTGGGACATGGACGTCGGCAGCCAGCCGACCCTGATGCACCTGAAGACCGATGACGGCATCAAGCCAGCGGTGATCGTGCCAACCAAGCAGGGCAGCCTGTATGTACTTGACCGTCGCGACGGCACGCCGATTGTGCCGATCCGCGAGATCCCGGTGCCGCAGGGCGCGGTCAAGGGTGACCACACCGCCCCGACCCAGGCCCGCTCCGACCTCAACCTGCTGGGCCCGGACCTGACCGAACAGGCCATGTGGGGCGCCACCCCGTTTGACCAGATGCTCTGCCGCATCCAGTTCCGTGAACTACGCTACGAAGGCCAATACACCCCGCCGTCGGAACAGGGCAGCCTGATCTACCCCGGCAACGTCGGTGTGTTCAACTGGGGCAGCGTGTCGATCGACCCGGTGCGCCAATTGATGTTCACCTCGCCCAACTACATGGCCTTCGTGTCGAAGATGGTGCCGCGCGAGCAAGTCGCTGCCGACAGCAAGCGCGAAAGTGAAACCAGCGGCGTGCAGCCTAACAGCGGTGCTCCGTACGCCGTAATCATGCACCCCTTCATGTCGCCACTGGGCGTGCCGTGCCAGGCACCGGCCTGGGGTTATGTAGCCGCCATCGACCTGTTCACCAACAAGGTGGTGTGGAAACACAAGAACGGCACCACCCGTGACAGCACGCCGATCCCGATCGGTATGCCGGTCGGTGTGCCGAGCATGGGCGGTTCGATGGTCACTGCGGGCGGTGTCGGCTTCCTCAGCGGCACCCTCGACCAGTACCTGCGTGCCTATGACGTGCACAACGGCGCCGAACTGTGGAAGGCGCGCCTGCCAGCAGGTGGCCAGGCCACACCGATGACCTACACCGGCAAGGACGGCAAGCAGTATGTGCTGGTCACCGCCGGCGGCCACGGCTCGCTGGGCACCAAGATGGGCGATTACATCATCGCTTACAAACTGGCCGACTAATCCTCGCGCCAGTGCATCACCTGCATAAGAAGCGGAACCTGTACGGTTCCGCTTTTTTTTGGCCCCTTATAAATAGCGCACTAACGTCTTCATCTACGCTGGCTTGAAACCCATTGGCCTTTACCCCATCTAAGCACCATAGTCATTAACTCAGGTGCCTCATGAGCGACCAGCAGGATCATTCGGAACAGCCCGACGAACACAGCGAAATCGAACACCTCGAAGGCGCCGCAATCCCTGGCCATGCCCTTGCCCTGCCCGGCCAACAGCTGCCAGACAAGGTCTACGTCATCCCGATTCACAACCGCCCATTCTTCCCGGCCCAGGTGCTGCCGGTGATCGTCAACGAAGAGCCGTGGGCAGAAACCCTCGACCTGGTGGCCAAGACCGATCACCACTCGCTGGCGCTGTTCTTCATGGATACGCCGCCCGAAGATCACCGTCACTTCGACACTTCGGCGTTGCCCGAGTACGGCACCCTGGTCAAGGTCCACCACGCCAGCCGCGAGAACGGCAAGCTGCAGTTCGTTGCCCAGGGCCTGACCCGGGTGCGCATCCGTACCTGGCTCAAACACCATCGCCCACCGTATCTGGTCGAAGTCGAGTACCCGCGTCAGTCGACCGAGCCGACCGATGAGGTCAAGGCGTACGGCATGGCCTTGATCAACGCGATCAAGGAGTTGCTGCCGCTCAACCCGTTGTACAGCGAAGAGCTAAAGAACTATCTCAACCGCTTCAGCCCCAACGACCCGTCACCGCTGACCGACTTTGCTGCGGCACTGACCTCGGCCACCGGCAAGCAGCTGCAGGAAGTGCTCGACTGCGTGCCCATGCTCAAACGCATGGAAAAAGTCTTGCCGATGCTGCGCAAGGAAGTCGAAGTCGCCCACCTGCAGAACGAGATCTCGGCAGAGGTCAACCGGCAGATCGGCGAGCATCAGCGCGAGTTCTTCCTCAAGGAGCAGCTCAAGGTCATCCAGCAGGAACTTGGCCTGACCAAGGACGACCGCAGCGCCGACCTTGAGCAGTTCAAGCAGCGCCTGGAGGGCAAGACCCTGCCAGCCGCCGCGAAAAAACGCCTTGATGAAGAGCTGGGCAAGCTGGCGATTCTGGAAACCGGCTCGCCGGAATACGCCGTCACCCGCAACTATCTGGAATGGGCCAGCGCCCTGCCCTGGGGCGTTTACGGCAAAGACAAGCTCGACCTCAAGCATGCACGCAAGGTGCTCGATCAGCATCACGCCGGGCTGGATGACATCAAAGACCGGATTCTCGAGTTCCTCGCCGTCGGTGCCTGGAAAGGCGAGATCAGCGGCTCGATCGTGCTGCTGGTCGGCCCGCCGGGCGTGGGCAAGACCAGCATCGGCAAGTCCATCGCCGAATCGCTCGGCCGGCCGTTCTACCGCTTCAGTGTCGGCGGCATGCGCGACGAAGCCGAGATCAAGGGCCACCGCCGTACTTACATCGGCGCCCAGCCGGGCAAACTGGTGCAGGCGCTGAAAGACGTTGAGGTGATGAACCCGGTGATCATGCTCGACGAGATCGACAAGATGGGCCAGAGCTACCAGGGCGACCCGGCTTCGGCCTTGCTGGAAACCCTCGACCCTGAGCAGAACGTCGACTTTCTCGACCACTACCTTGACCTGCGCCTGGACCTGTCCAAGGTGCTGTTCGTATGTACCGCCAATACCCTGGACTCGATCCCCGGACCGCTGCTCGACCGCATGGAAGTGATCCGCCTGTCTGGCTACATCACCGAAGAAAAACTGGCCATCGCCAAGCGCCATCTGTGGCCCAAGCAGCTGGAAAAAGCCGGGGTGGCCAAGACCAGCCTGAGTATCAGCGACTCCGCGCTGCGCCTGGTAATCGATGGCTATGCCCGCGAAGCGGGTGTGCGCCAATTGGAAAAGCAATTGGGCAAGCTGGTGCGCAAGGCGGTCATGAAGCTGCTTGAAGACCCGCAGGCCAAACTCAAGATAGGCCCCAAGGATCTTGAAGCGGCACTGGGTATGCCGGTGTTCCGCAGCGAACAGGTGCTGGCTGGCAAAGGTGTAATAACCGGCCTGGCCTGGACCAGTATGGGCGGCGCCACGCTGCCGATCGAAGCCACCCGCATTCATGCCCTCAATCGAGGTTTCAAGCTGACCGGCAAGCTTGGCGACGTGATGAAGGAGTCTGCGGAGATCGCCTATAGCTACGTCAGCGCCAACCTCAAGCAATTTGGCGGCGACCCGACCTACTTCAACGAGGCGTTCATCCACCTGCACGTGCCTGAGGGAGCAACGCCCAAGGACGGCCCAAGCGCCGGGGTAACCATGGCCAGTGCGCTGCTGTCGCTGGCCCGCGATCAGGTGCCGAAAAAAGGCGTAGCCATGACCGGCGAGCTGACCCTGACCGGGCAAGTGCTACCGATTGGTGGTGTGCGCGAAAAAGTCATAGCGGCCAAGCGCCAGAAGATTCTCGAGCTGATTCTGCCTGAAGCCAACCGAGGCGACTTTGAAGAGCTGCCGGAGTATCTGCGTGAGGGCCTGACCGTGCACTTTGCCAAGCGCTTTGCCGACGTGGCCAAAGTGCTGTTCTGAAACGTTGCCGTGGAAATCAGCGGAGCCGCTCTGGCTCCGCTGTGGACGGGCTTACAGCGTGGATCGCTTCGGTTATCCTCAGGGCTCCGAATCGCCCTTGGAGCACCCATGATTGCCATCCGCCTGTTGCTTCCCTTGAGCCTTGCCCTGCTTGCCGCCTGCAGCCATCAGCCGCAACACGGCATCGAGCTTAATTCCGAAGGCGAATGCCCACAGCGCGTGCAGGTTGGCCAGCGCTTGACCGTGACGCTGCCAAGCAACCCCACCACCGGCTATCGCTGGATACTCAAGGATTCCGCCGCAGCAGTCCTGCAAGCTCGTGGCCCTGAGGTCTACAGTACGCCTGAACAAAATGGCATGGTTGGCACTGCTGGGGAATCCACCTGGCGCTTCCAGGCATCTGCCATCGGCGAGGGTACTCTGTTGCTGGTATATCAACAGCCCTGGGCGCCAGAAGTGGTTCCGGTACAGACCTTCGAGTGCAAGGTGATCGTGCGCTAAATACACCGTGAATCTCATCTGCCTTCAAGCAAGGGGACTGAGCTCTGGCACAGAGCAAGGGGGTTTCGGGAAACACCCGACAATACGGTGCAGGGGCCGTGCTGACAGTCGCCACAACGCCTGCAACCAAGCAGTACCTTTCGCCCCCGGTTGACGGATATGCGCCTGGCCAGCGCAGGGCAATTCGTGCTGCGGGGACGACCGTTCGCGCCTGGGCCATATGCAGCGAGGCCTGGCTTGGCTAGAATGTCGCCCCTGTTTTTTTCACCCGAGCACACCGTGAGCACAGACCCTGACCGCCTCTTTGCCCGGCCCCTGGACCAGGTGCCTGACTTCGCCTTCAACGAGGACGTAGTGCGGGTGTTCCCGGACATGATCAAGCGCTCGGTACCGGGTTACCCGACCATCGTCGAAAACCTCGGCGTGCTAGCCGCACGCTTTGCTCAGGCAGATACCACGCTGTACGACCTGGGCGCATCGCTGGGTGCGGTTACCCAGGCACTGCGCCGCCATGTGCGCAGCGACGGCTGCCGAGTGATTGCGGTGGACAACTCGGCGGCGATGGTCGAGCGCTGCCGTCAGTACCTCACTGCCCAGGACTCGATGTTCCAGGAGTTGCTGCCGGTGCAGGTCATGGAAGCCGATATCCTCAGCCTGCAGTTCGAGCCGGCTTCGGTAGTGGCACTGAACTTCACCCTGCAATTCGTCGCCCCCGGCCAGCGCCTGGAGCTGCTGACGCGGATCCGCCAGGCCTTGCTGCCTGGAGGCGCGCTGATCCTCTCGGAAAAACTGCACTTCGCCGATGATCAGGAGCAGGCGCTGCTCAACGATCTGCACTTGGATTTCAAACGCGCCAACGGCTACAGCGAGCTGGAAATTGCCCAGAAGCGCAGCGCCATTGAACATGTGATGAAACCCGACACGCTCGAAACCCACCAGGCCCGCCTGCGTGCCGCCGGGTTCTCCAAGGTAGTGCCGTGGTTCCAATGCCTTAACTTCGCCTCGTTGATAGCCCTGCCATGATCGATTTGTCTCCCCTGGTCCGCCGTCTGGCGGGCACCCCCCTGGCTACCTGGTCACAAGGCCTGCAAGCCCAACTGGCCAGCAAGATGGAAAAAGGACACGGTGACCTTGAGCGCTGGCATGGCGCCCTCGAGGCGCTGCCTGAGCTGGTGCCGAGTGAAGTTGACCTGGTCAATGGCCTAAGTCTGCATAGCCCCTGCGATGAGGCGACGCGCGCTCAGCTGCAGCAGGCCTTGATGGGCCTGTCGCCTTGGCGCAAGGGCCCGTTCGAGTTGTTTGGGGTACATGTCGACACCGAATGGCATTCAGATTGGAAGTGGGCGCGGGTCAGCCCGCACCTGGACCTGACCGGCAAGCGTGTGCTGGATGTCGGCTGCGGCAATGGCTACTACCAATGGCGCATGCTCGGCGCCGGCGCTGACATGGTGATCGGAGTCGACCCCAACTGGCTGTTCTTCTGCCAGTTCCAGGCGGTGCACAAGTACCTGCCCGAGCTGCCGGCTTGGCACCTGCCATTCGCCCTTGAGGAACTACCGGCCAACCTCGAAGGCTTCGACACGGTGTTTTCGATGGGTGTGTTCTACCACCGTCGTTCGCCCATTGAGCACTTGCTGGCGCTCAAGGACTGCCTGGTAAAAGGCGGTGAGCTGGTGCTGGAAACTCTGGTCATCGAAGGCGACGAGAATCAAGTGTTGGTTCCCGAAGACCGCTATGCGCAGATGCGCAATGTCTGGTTCTTGCCTTCGGTACCGGCACTGGAGCGCCTGCTGCGGCGCGCCGGCTTCAGTGACGTGCGCTGCGTCGACGTCAGTGTCACCAGTGTCGAGGAGCAGCGCAGCACCGAGTGGATGCGCTACCAGTCTCTGAGCGACTTTCTCGACCCGCAGGACCACAGCCGCACCATCGAAGGCCTGCCCGCCCCGCGTCGGGCGACGATCCTGGCGCGCAAGTAAACCCGGCCGCACCCATCCTGTCTGCTCAGCGCGTAGTCTGGCTAACCGCCAGATGACGCGCTGATTACAAATCCGTTATCCACGCCGATCCACCCCAGGCTTGGCGTACTATCGCGCGCTTGACCTTGATCCAGCTTCAGGGTCGACAATCCCTCTCCCGAATTCTGCCTGAGCCCAAGCATGCGCCTACTGATCATTGAGGACGAACTGCGGACTGCCGATTACCTTCAGCAGGGGCTGCGCGAAAACGGCTATGTCGTGGATTGCGCACACACTGGCATCGACGGCCTGCACATGGCCCGCCAGCAGGCCTATGACCTGGTCATTCTGGACGTCAACCTGCCGGAACTGGACGGCTGGGCCGTACTGCAACGGCTACGCGCCGAGTCGGCCACGCGAATCATGATGCTCACCGCTCACGGTCGCCTGTCTGACCGGGTCAAGGGCCTGGATCTGGGCGCGGATGACTACCTGCTCAAGCCATTCGAATTTCCCGAATTGCTGGCGCGGATCCGCAGCCTGTTGCGGCGCAACGATCAGCAGGTGCAGCCGAGCACACTGCGCGTCGCCGACCTGGAGCTGGACCCTGGCCGCCACCGGGCCTGGCGTGGCAGCACACGTATCGACCTCACTGCCAAGGAGTTCTCGCTGCTGCACCTGCTGATGCGCCAGAGCGGCGAGGTGCTGTCACGCACGCAGATCATCTCGCTGGTGTGGGACATGAACTTCGATTGCGACACCAACGTTGTCGAGGTGTCGATCCGGCGCTTGCGGGCCAAGATCGACGACCCCTTCGAAGACAAACTGATCCACACCCTGCGCGGTGTTGGCTACGTGCTCGAGGCGCGCCGTTGAAACCCGCCAGCCTGTCTCTGCGGCTTGGTCTGAGCGTCACTCTAATGGGCGCCGCGCTGGTGCTGCTGCTGGCATGCCTGGCGGTGTTTGCCCTTGATCACGAACTGGACAGCCGCGCGCGCAAGGACCTCGCGCGCAAGATGCTGCAGGTAGAACACAACCTGCGGGTCGACCTGCGTAGCGCTGACCTGGCCAGCCGCGCCCACCCACTGCTCGACCTGGTCATGGGCCATGACAACCTAAGCCTCAGCGTGATTGCTCTGAATGGCCGCCATGCCCCCCTGCTCAGCCTGGGCCCGGCGCTGGAGTCACAGCGCCTGCGCGAGCTGCAGTGGAGCGACGGCCAGACCTTTCAGGAATGGAAGGACAGCAGCGGAGCGCAATTTCTCAGCGTGACGCAGGCGATGCGGCTGCGCGATGACACCCCGGTGCGGGTAATGATGACCCTCGATCGCGCCGACGATCACGACCTGTTGCACGCCTACCTGCGCTCGACCCTGCTGGCCTTGCCGTTGTTACTGCTGCTGATTGGCGCCTGTGCCTGGAAGCTGGTGCAGCGCAGCCTGAAGCCACTGCGGCGCTTTCGCCGGATCGCCGGCCAGGTATCGGCGCAGGCGCTCGACCATCGACTGCCCTCCAGCGGCCTGCCGCAGGAACTGGCCGACCTCGCCCGCTCGATCAATGTGATGCTGGATCGGCTCGATCAGGGTGTGCGCCAGTTGTCGCAGTTTTCCGACGACCTCGCGCATGAGCTACGCACGCCGCTGAGCAACCTGATGGGCAAGGCCCAGGTGACCCTCGCCCGCCCACGCGACAGCGGCGATTATCGCGAGGTGCTGGCAGACAGCATCGAAGAACTGACTCGGCTCAACCGCATCATCAACGACATGTTGTTTCTCGCGCAGGTAAGCCAGCCCCAGGCCCAGGTCGAACTCAAGCCGCTGGCGCTGGCCGACGAAGTCGCGCGGGTCAGCGAGCTGTTTGCCATCAGCGCTGAAGTGAAGGATATCGAGATCAGGCGTCACGGCTGGGCCACCGCGCTGGGTGATCGGTTGATGTGCCAGCGGGCCTTGTCCAACCTGCTCAGCAATGCGCTACGGCACAGCCCCGAGGGCAGCGTGGTGAGCATTGGCATCGGCCGGTATGCGCAGCAGGCCTGGGTATGGGTTGAGAACCACGGGCCGGGGATCAGCGACGAGCACCTGCCGCACCTGTTCGAGCGGTTCTATCGAGCCGACAGCGGTCGCTCGCGCCTGGATGGCGGTACTGGCCTGGGCCTGGCGATCGTGCAGTCGATCATGCAACTGCACGGCAGCCAGGTCGAAGTCAGCAGCCAGGCGCAGGGGCCAACCCGGTTTACCTTGTTTTTTCGTGCCGAGTGACGCCGATCAGCGCGAGGCCTGCAGGATCAACGCTTTCATTTCAGCCACGGCGGCCTTGAAGCCGACAAACAGCGCATGCGCCACCAGCGCGTGACCGATGTTCAGCTCGTTGATGCCCTTGATCGCTGCGACCGCCTCGACGTTGTGGTAATGCAGGCCGTGGCCCGCGTTGACGATCAGGCCCTGGCCGACGCCAAACGCGACGCCGTCGGCGATGCGCTTGAGCTCATCGGCCACCTCGGTTGGGGTCAGCGCATCAGCATAGCGACCGGTGTGCAGCTCGATGGCCGGCGCGCCGACCCGTCGCGAAGCTTCGATCTGGCGCTCGTCGGCATCGATGAACAACGACACTTCAGCGCCGGTGCGGGCCAGGCGCTCGACGGCCGCCTTGATCCGCGCTTCCTGACCGGCCACATCGAGGCCGCCTTCGGTGGTCAGTTCCTGACGGGTTTCCGGGACCAGACAGATGTGCGCCGGGCGAATCTGCTCAGCGAACAGCATCATCTCTTCGGTAACGCCCATCTCGAAGTTCATCCGCGTCTGCAGCACGTCCTTGAGCAACAGCACATCGCGCTCCTGGATATGCCGGCGGTCTTCACGCAGGTGTACGGTAATGCCGTCGGCGCCCGCTTCTTCGGCGTCCAGCGCGGCCTTGACCGGATCTGGATAGCGGGTGCCGCGGGCCTGGCGCAAGGTCGCCACGTGGTCGATGTTGACGCCAAGAAGCATGCGGTTGCTATGAGTCACGAAAGGCTCTCCTGAAGATGTAGCCGCACAGCATACGACGTGCTCAGCGCTTGCGAAACAACTCCCGACTCACCAGCGGCTTTGGCCCCAGGTGGACGGCCAGGGCCTGGCGCATCAGTCGCTTGGCTGCCAGCAATGCGCCAGGCGCTTCCCACTCGGCGTGGGCCAGTGCGAGCAGTTCATCGCCCTTGAACAACCCGGGCTGGAACAGCTCCACCCGCTCAAGCCCGGCGTCGACCTGCAGGCGGTACAGACCACTGGCAGCGATAGGCTCGGCGTTGACGTCGCGATCCAGGGCAAAGGCGTAACCGAGCTGCTCCAGCAGGCGCCATTCAAAGGCCCGCAGCAACGGCTCCAATGGCCGGCCCTGGCCCAACGCCTGCAGGGTCAGGGCATAGTGCTCGAACAGCGCTGGGTATGGCGCCTCGGCCGGCAGCAGGCGCATCAGCAGTTCATTCAGGTACAAGCCGCTGAACAGTGCATCACCATTGAGCCAGGCGGCAATGCCGGCGCTGTCGAGGCGGTTGACGTTCTTCAGCTCGCCGCGCCCACGCAGCTCGACTTCCAATGGCACGAACGAGCGCACCAGGCTGCCACCCTTGCCCCGCGCCCGGCGCAGCACCGCCCGCACGCGACCTTGCGGCGTGAAAAAGTCCACCAGCGCGCTGGTCTCGCGGTACGCACGGCTGTGCAGCACGTACGCCGGCTGACCTTGAGGTTGTTCCATGGGGAAGGCCCGGATGCAGAACGGCCCGGAACAATCCGGGCCGTTGAGGGAGTGTTACAGGTCGCCGTAGCCCAGCGAGCGCAGGGCGCGCTCATCATCGGACCAACCGCCTTTGACCTTGACCCAAAGGTTGAGCATGACCTTGGCGTCGAACAGCGTTTCCATGTCCTTGCGCGCATCGGAGCCGATGCGCTTGATACGCTCGCCTTTGTCACCAATGATGATCTTCTTCTGACCATCACGCTCAACCAGGATCAGGGCATGGATGTGCAGCACATGGCCTTGCTGCTTGAACTCTTCAATCTCGACAGTGATCTGGTACGGCAGCTCGGCACCCAGTTGGCGCATGATCTTCTCGCGGACCAGTTCGGCGGCGAGGAAGCGGCTGCTGCGGTCGGTGATCTGGTCTTCCGGGAAGAAGTGATCGTTCTCCGGCAGCTGCTTGGCGATCAGTGCTTCCAGCGCTTCGAGGTTGTGCCCCTGTTGGGCAGAGATCGGCACGACTTCGGCGTTCGGCAGTTGCTCCTGCAGCCATTTCAGGTGCGGGATCAATTCGGCCTTCTCGTCCATCCGGTCGGTCTTGTTGACCGCGATGATCAGCGGGCCGGTAACGTACTGGACACGCTCGAGCACCAGTTGATCCTCGTCGGTCCAGCGGGTACGGTCAACCACGAAGATCACCACGTCGACGTCCTTGAGGGCGGCCGAAGCGGTGCGGTTCATGTAACGGTTGAGCGCCTTGTCGTTGGCCTTGTGCATGCCTGGCGTATCGACGTAGATCGCCTGCACGTCACCCTCGGTCTTGATCCCGAGCATGTTGTGGCGGGTGGTCTGCGGCTTGCGCGAGGTGATCGCCAGCTTTTGCCCGAGGATATGGTTGAGCAAGGTCGACTTGCCAACGTTGGGGCGACCGACAATGGCTACGTAGCCGCAACGGGTTGGGTTGTTCTCAGTCATTACCATTCTCCACGCCCAGGGCGATCAGTGCAGCGGCGGCGGCGACTTGCTCGGCAATACGCCGGCTTACGCCCTGGCCACGGCTCTTGTTGTTCAGCAGGACCACTTCGCATTCGACGAAGAAGGTCCGGCAATGAGGTTCGCCCTGGATATCGACCACTTCATAACGCGGCAAATCGCAACCACGCGACTGCAGAAACTCCTGCAGGCGGGTTTTCGGGTCTTTGTTGGTGTCGACCAGTGTCAGGCTCTCGAACTCATCGGTCAGCCAGGCCAGAATGCGCTCGCGCGCGGTCTGCATGTCGGCATCCAGATAAATGGCGCCAATCAGCGCCTCGAGGGCATCGGCGAGGATCGATTCGCGGCGAAAACCACCGCTTTTCAGCTCACCCGAACCCAGTCGGAGGAATTCGCCCAGGTCGAATCCACGCGCCAGCCGCGCCAGAGTTTCACCCTTGACCAGGCGTGCGCGCAGGCGCGACAGCTGGCCTTCGCGGGCCTGCGGGAAGCGCTCGAACAGCGCCTCCCCGGCGACGAAATTGAGGATGGCGTCGCCAAGAAACTCCAGGCGCTCGTTATTGCGCCCGGCATAACTGCGATGGGTCAGGGCCAGCAACATCTGATCCTGATCCTTGAAGGTATAGCCGAGCTTGCGCTCCAGGCGTGCAAGGGAAGCACTCATGCGGCCACCCGTTTGTTGTTCAACGCGTTGTTCAAATCAACATCCTGAAAAGACGGTGTGGCTGTGAATCGCTGCCAGTTGGTAGCGCCCCCGTGTTTCAAGACGCTCTCGACCTTGAGTACACAGCCTATGTCAGAAAAGCATTCGGCGCTGTCTGCAGACAGCGCCGATGGGTATCAATGGATCAGGCCGACCCGCGACAGGTTAGGCAGGTGGCTGAGCTTGGGCTCTGGCCAGCTCATCCAGACTGCAAACGCCTTGCCGACGATATTGCGGTCCGGAACCATGCCATGCAGTTCCTTGGGAATATTTGGATCATCCCAGAAACGGCTGTCGTTGGAGTTGTCGCGGTTGTCGCCCATCATGAAGTAATGGCCGGCGGGTACCGTCCATTGCTGGTCAGGCGGCATGCGGTAGCGGCTCATTTCCTTGCGGATCATGTGCTCGGCCGCGCCCAATTGCTCCTTGTACAGCTCAGCGCTGCCCAAGGTGCCTGGCTCGGTACCGACCAACTGCTCGGCAACCTGCTTGCCATTGACGAACAAGCGCTTGTCGCTGGTGTAGCCGATCTGGTCGCCCGGTAGGCCGACCACACGCTTGATGTAGTTGACGTTGGGGTCGCTCGGATAGCGGAACACCATCACGTCGCCCCGCTGCGGCTGACCGATCTCGATGACCTTCTTGTCGATCACCGGCAGGCGAATGCCGTAGGAGAACTTGTTCACCAGGATGAAGTCGCCCACTTCCAGCGTCGGTTTCATCGACCCGGAAGGAATCTGGAACGGCTCTACCAGGAACGACCGCAGCACCAGCACGATGAACAGCACAGGGAAGAACGACTTGCCGTACTCAACCAGCAACGGCTCCTTGTTCAGCTTCTCGACCACGGCCATTTCTGGCTGGCTGACGCTGCCCTGATAGGTGGCAATCGCCGCCCGCCGGCGCGGAGCCAGGAACAGCACATCGATCAGAGCCAACAAGCCACAGACGGCAACGGCGATGACGAGCAACAGCGGGAAATTTAGCGACATAGGACCTAGCTATCCAACCTGAGCACGGCGAGGAAGGCTTCTTGTGGAATTTCCACGTTACCGACCTGTTTCATGCGTTTCTTACCGGCTTTCTGCTTTTCGAGCAGTTTGCGTTTACGGCTGACGTCGCCGCCATAACACTTGGCCAGTACGTTCTTTCTGAGCGCCTTGACAGTGGTCCGGGCGACGATCTGCCCGCCGATGGCGGCCTGGATCGCGACGTCGAACATCTGCCGAGGAATCAGTTCTTTCATTTTCTCGGTCAGCGCGCGCCCTTTGTAGTGGGCGTTGTCGCGGTGCACGATCAGCGCCAGCGCATCAACCTTGTCGCCGTTGATCAACACGTCCAGCTTGACCAGGTTGGCCGACTGGTAACGATCGAAATGGTAGTCCAGCGACGCGTAACCGCGGCTGGTCGACTTCAAACGGTCGAAGAAGTCCAGTACCACCTCATTCATTGGCAAATCGTAGCTTACCTGCACCTGAGTACCGAGGAACTGCATGTCACGCTGCACACCGCGCTTCTCGATGCACAGGGTAATGACGTTACCCAGGTGTTCTTGCGGCACCAGGATATTGGCGCGCACGATTGGCTCACGGAAGTCTTCGACTGCTGATACATCCGGCAGTTTCGACGGGTTGTCGACGTGAATGGTTTCACCGGTCTTGAGCTTGATCTCGAAGATCACGCTCGGCGCCGTGGTGATCAGGTCCAGGTCATATTCGCGCTCGAGGCGCTCCTGGATGATCTCCATGTGCAGCATGCCGAGGAAGCCGCAACGGAAGCCAAAGCCCAGTGCATCCGAGCTTTCAGGCGCGTACTGCAGCGACGAATCGTTCAGGGTCAGCTTTTGCAGCGCATCGCGGAAGTCTTCGAAGTCATCTGAAGACACGGGGAACAGGCCAGCGTAGACCTGTGGCTGAATACGTTTGAAGCCTGGCAGCACTTCCACCTCGGGGGTGGAGCTCAAGGTCAGGGTGTCGCCGACCGGCGCGCCGAGAATTTCCTTGATGCTGGCAATGATGAAGCCCACTTCGCCTGCTTTGAGATCGGCGGTCTGGGTGTGCTTTGGCGTGAACACGCCGACGCTGTCGACCAGGTGAACCTTGCCGGTCGACTTGACCAGAATCTTGTCGCCCTTTTTCACGCGGCCGTGGCGCACGCGAACCAGGGACACGACGCCCAGGTAGTTATCGAACCAGGAGTCGATGATCAGCGCTTGCAGCGGTGCATCGATGTCACCGGTTGGCGCCGGGATCTGCTGCACAAGGCGCTCGAGCACCTCGTCCACGCCCATGCCGCTCTTGGCGCTGCAGGCAACGGCGTCGGCCGCATCGATACCGATGATCTTCTCGATTTCGTCCTTGACGCGGTCCGGATCGGCCTGGGGCAGGTCCATCTTGTTCAGTACCGGCATGACCTCAAGGCCCTGCTCGATAGCGGTGTAGCAGTTGGCCACGGACTGGGCTTCGACGCCCTGGCCAGCATCGACCACCAACAACGCGCCTTCACAGGCGGCCAGCGACCGGCTGACTTCATAGGTGAAGTCTACGTGGCCGGGAGTGTCGATGAAGTTCAGCTGGTAGGTCTTGCCGTCCTGCGCCTTGTAATGCAGCGTGACGCTATGGGCTTTGATGGTGATGCCGCGCTCGCGCTCCAGATCCATCGAATCGAGCACCTGGGCTTCCATTTCGCGCGCCGAGAGGCCACCGCACATCTGAATGAAACGGTCGGCCAGCGTCGACTTGCCGTGGTCGATGTGGGCGATGATGGAGAAATTGCGGATATGACTCAAATCACTCACGGGTCACTACTCGAAATGGCTGCGAGCCGGACGCCCGCCGAAAAATAGCCGGGAATTGTACCTTAAGCCGCAGCCTTGTGGGAGATTCCTGATCGGCTGCAATCCCGCGTGGCTTGGCAGGCCGCCATGAAATTTTCATCCGTTTACAAAAAAGGGCAGCCGAAGCTGCCCTGTATTGCGCTGCCGCTATGCTTATTCAGCCAGTTTGAAGGTGATGAAGCTGGCGCGCCCTTGGCGCAGCACCCGCATCGACACCGAGCGATTCTTCGGCAGGTCCTTGGCGATCTCGGTGAACTCTTTGGCCGAGCCAATGGCCTGGTTGTTGAGGTGGCTGATGACGTCACCCGGACGCAGACCGATCAACGCCGCCGGACCATCCAGCACTTCCTTGATGACCACGCCACCCTTGAGTTCGAGGGCTTTTTTCTGCTCGGCGGTCAGGTCCGAAACCGCTACACCGAGGCGGTTGCTGCTGCGCTCGGCACTGCCCTGGCCAGCTGTGGTGATACCGGCATCTTCATCAGGCAAAGCGCCGACAGTAACGTCGAGGTTCTGCCGCTTGCCGTTGCGGATGATCTCAAGCTTGGCCTTGGCGCCATCCTTGAGGCTGCCGACCAGGTGCGGCAGGTCGGCTGACATGATGATCGGCTGGCCATTCATGCTGAGGATGACATCACCGACCTGCAAACCGCCTTTGGCCGCTGGACCGTCTTCCAGCACCTGAGCTACCAGGGCGCCGGCAGGCTTGTCCAGACCGAACGACTCGGCCAGGTCCTTGTTGACCTCCTGGATTACCACACCCAACCAACCGCGATTGACCTTGCCGTCTTTCTTGAGCTGATTGGAGACATCCAACGCCACGTCGATCGGGATCGCGAACGACAGGCCCATGAAGCCGCCGGAGCGGGTGAATATCTGCGAGTTGATGCCGACCACTTCGCCTTTCATGTTGAACAGCGGGCCGCCGGAGTTACCCGGGTTGATTGCCACGTCGGTCTGGATGAACGGAACGTAGGTGTCGTTGGGCAGGGTCCGGCCTTTGGCGCTGACGATGCCTTTGGTTACCGAGTGATCAAAGCCGAACGGCGAGCCGATAGCCAGTACCCATTCGCCGACTTTGAGCTTCTCCGAATCGCCCAGCTTGACGATCGGCAGATCCTTGCCTTCAACCTTGAGCAAAGCGACGTCGGTGCGCGGGTCGGTGCCGACCAGCTTGGCCTGCAGTTCGCTGCGGTCGGACAGGCGCACGATGATCTCGTCAGCGTCTGCGACCACATGGTTGTTGGTCAGCACATAACCATCGCTGGAAATGATGAAGCCCGAACCCAGCGATTGCGCTTCACGCTGGCGATCGCCGCGCGGCGAACGCGGCTGCTGCGGCATGTTGCGCTCGAAGAATTCACGGAACATCGGCGGCAGGCCTTCCAGATCAGGCATCTGCCCGGCAGCAATGCGCCGATCAGGCAGCTTCTGCTTGGTACTGATGTTCACCACTGCCGGCGAAGCCTGCTCGACCAGCGTGGTGAAGTCCGGCAGCGCTTCTTCAGCCTGGGCCGTCAGCACCTGGCCGAGCATCAGCACGGCGGCGAACATGGAGAGATAGGGTTTCAAGCGTGGTATTGACATACGGCTCCCGTCACAACGAGCGTAAATTGCATTAAGACCCCTGCAAATGCAGGAAAGGCCAGACCCCAAGGACTCTGACCTATAGAAAATTTACGAAGGGATTGCAAATGACATTGCGTTAATTTCATTTCAGCCGATTACGTGAAGGGCTGCAAACGCAGGCGCGCTGCTACTGGCTGGCCTGGGCATCCTGAGCACGCATTGACAATGCAACGCGCTCGGCAGTACCCAACGGGATCTCGCCAACCACCGTGACGATGACCTTGCCCTTGGGAGTATTGAGGTAGCGCGAGACAGCCACGGTCGGGCCGAGCTGCACGCGGGTATCGTTACCTGAATCATCCTTGACCGGCTCCAGAAATACCGAAAAACGAGTCAGCCCGTCGTCATACATCAGACTGCTGACCGTGGTCTTGCGCAAAACATCACTGCGTACCGAGCTGTTGACCAACTCGAAACCGGGCGGCAACCAATCGGAGCGCCAACCGCCTACTGCCGGCAACGGCGAAGCTGCAACTGCATGCTCTACAGGCTTGCACGCATCACTTGGGCGCATCGCTTGCTCGGTTGGCAGTGTAGTGTCCAGGCGGGTCATCTGGAAACGCTCCAGCAACTGACCCTTGTCGTTGAGCATCAACGAGCGCAGGGGCAATGCGGTCTGGCGGTCCAGATGCAATTCGAAGGCGTAGCGATGCTGGTCACGGGGGGTCAGGGTGATAATCACCGCATCGCGCCCGGCAACCCGCGACTTGCCGGCAACGCTCAAGTCGTACCAGCTCATCAGCTTGAGGGGGTCCAGCACCCGCGGGGCAGAGCTGGGCGGCGTCGAAACGCCACTCACCAGATCGCCACTGACGCACTGCACCTGACCGTCCACGCGGACGATCTCCTGAGCCGTACCATCGAGCTGCAACAGCCGCTCGCTGACCGATCCATTGGCAACGCGGTGCCAGATGTCATGGGAAGAGAAGCTGCCGTTGCGTTCGTAAACGAACGAACCCTGGTAGCTCTGGGATTGCTCAGCTCGTGCCAGCTTGTTCAGCCACTCATTCGCCTGAGGCGAAGAGTTGGCTGCCAACGCTGGCACCATCATGCAACTGCCTACCAGCAGTGACAGAAGAGGTAGCGCGCGCATGATGCTCCTTAACTAGCGGTTTTCCAGGCTAGCGGCGCGGGCGTATGGCAGTGCTGTTTCAGTGCCCTTGAGCGCTGATTCCTGAGCGTGCTGCTTCAAGTAGCCCGGCAGACGCTTGTCCCAGCCTTCCTGGCTCTGCAAGACACCATTGGCCATCGGCCCGGTGGCCTGCTCGCTGCTCTCGCTGTAGCCAGCCAGAACTGCCGGACCTTGCGTTTGCGGCATGGTCAGACCTTGCTGGGCAGGCTGTTGCGCAGCCAATTCGCTACCGGTGATCTCGTCCTGGTTATACAGACGCACGCCGGCCAGTACTGCAACGGTTACCGAGGCAGCTACGGCCAGACGGCCGATACTACGCCAAGGGCCTTGCTTGACCTTGGCTGGCACAACCTCATCGGCCAATGCAGCAGAAACCGCCGCAGCGATGTCCAGCTTGGGCAGCAGCAGTTCCTTGTGCATGGCTGCACGGGCAACCTGATAACGCGACCAGGTAGCACGGGTGTCGGCGTCATCAGTGGCGCTCAAAACACGACGCAGCTCCAATTCATCCGCTTCGTTGTCCATTACGGCGGACAGCGATTCCTGCAAAGCTTCACGACTCATGGCGGTTCCTCTCTTGGCTGTAGCCGCTGTCTCAGGATTCCTGCAGCAACGGCTGCAAGGCTTTATCAATGGCCTCCCGAGCGCGGAAAATCCTTGAGCGCACGGTCCCCACCGGACATTGCATGACGCTCGCAATGTCCTCGTAACTCAGACCATCAAATTCGCGCAAAGTTAGTGCCGTGCGCAGATCTTCTGGCAGTTGCTGGATGGTCCGATGGACGGTACCTTCGATCTCATCCCGCAACAACGAGCGTTCTGGGGACTCGAGATCCTTGAGACCATGATCGCCGTCATAGAACTCCGCATCCTCGGAGCTCACATCACTGTCGGGTGGCCTTCTACCGCGGGACACCAGATAGTTTTTCGCCGTGTTGATGGCGATGCGGTACAGCCAGGTATAAAACGCGCTGTCACCGCGGAAATTGCCTAGCGCCCGGTAGGCCTTGATGAAGGCTTCCTGCGCCACATCCTGGGCTTCATGGGTGTCGTGTACAAAGCGCACGATCAACCCGAGAATCTTGTGCTGATACTTCAGCACCAACAGATCGAACGCTCGCCTGTCGCCGCGCTGCACGCGCTCGACAAGCTGCTGATCCTCTTCCTGGGTTAGCATGAATACTCCTCAGTGAACTTGAAGGAGCATTGCAACAGCCACCGTTCAGGCTTGCAAACATAGACTCGGGCTTTGCGCAAAAGTTCTCCCCTCCAAGCAAGTTTCCTGCGGCCTCTGGTCGGCTCGCACGAAAAAGACGCAGTACGGTCACGGCCGGCCGCGTCATTGATCTGGTCTTGATTTACGCAGGTATCAGCCCATTTCGAGCTACTGCCCTGCGTCGCCTTGGCATTCGTGGCGTATGGGCAGCCTTCATAGGATTTCCAGCCAGACTGGAAAGTTCCCGGAAGATCGCCGTTGCGTGACAAGCGCCATTGGAAATCAGGCACCCGGGGCTGCTATAAAGGCATCCCGGCAACGTTTTCACGATAGTTTCACAATGCCATCTGCGCATCGCTATTGTGCCGTTCCCCTCCCCTAGATTACTAGTGCCCCGACATGAGCAAACAATTCCAATACGATGTCCTGGTGATCGGCAGTGGGGCCGCAGGCCTCAGCCTGGCACTGAACCTTCCGGATCACCTGCGCATCGCTGTGCTGAGCAAGGGTGACCTGGCCAATGGCTCGACCTTTTGGGCCCAGGGCGGCGTTGCCGCCGTGCTTGACGACACCGACACTGTGCAGTCGCATGTCGAGGACACCCTCAATGCCGGCGGTGGACTGTGCTCGGAAGAAGCGGTGCGGTTTACCGTTGAGCACAGCCGCGAAGCGATTGAGTGGCTGATCGAACAAGGCGTGCCATTTACTCGCGACGAACACCCACCGGGTGATGACCGCAGCTTCGAATTTCACCTGACCCGCGAAGGCGGCCACAGCCACCGGCGCATCATCCATGCGGCCGACGCTACCGGTGCGGCGATCTTTACCACCCTGCTGCAGCGCGCCCGGCAACGGTCCAACATCACCCTGCTGGAGCAGCGCGTCGCCGTCGACCTGATCACCGAGCGCCGCCTCGGTCTGGACGGCGAGCGCTGCCTCGGCGCCTACGTACTGGACCGCAACAGCGGCGAGGTGGATACCTTTGGCGCGCGCTTCACCGTGCTGGCGACCGGCGGTGCAGCCAAGGTCTACCTCTATACCAGCAACCCCGACGGCGCCTGCGGCGATGGCATTGCCATGGCCTGGCGCGCGGGCTGCCGGGTCGCCAACCTTGAATTCAATCAGTTTCACCCGACCTGCCTGTACCACCCGCAGGCCAAGAGCTTCCTGGTCACCGAGGCGCTGCGCGGCGAGGGCGCCCTGCTCCGCCTGCCCAATGGCGAGCGCTTCATGCCGCGCTTCGACCCACGCGAAGAACTGGCACCACGGGATATCGTCGCGCGCGCTATCGACCACGAAATGAAGCGCCTGGGTGTGGACTGCGTTTACTTGGACATCACCCACAAGCCAGCCGAGTTCATCAAAAGCCATTTCCCGACCGTGTACGAGCGCTGTCTGACCTTCGGCATCGACATCACGCGCCAGCCGATTCCGGTGGTCCCGGCTGCGCACTACACCTGCGGCGGGGTGATGGTCGACGATCGCGGTCACACCGACGTGCCCGGCTTGTATGCCATTGGCGAGACCAGCTTCACTGGCTTGCACGGCGCCAACCGGATGGCCAGCAACTCGCTGCTGGAGTGCTTTGTTTATGGCCGCTCGGCGGCTGCCGACATAGAAGCGAGCCTGGACCGGGTCGAAATGCCGCAGGCTCTGCCTTGCTGGGATGCCAGCCAGGTTACCGATTCGGACGAAGACGTGATCATTGCGCACAACTGGGACGAACTGCGGCGCTTCATGTGGGACTACGTCGGCATCGTGCGCACCAGCAAGCGCCTGCAACGGGCTGAGCACCGTGTACGCCTGCTGCTGGATGAGATCGACGAGTTCTACAGCAATTACAAGGTCAGCCGCGATTTGATCGAGCTGCGCAATCTGGCCCAGGTCGCCGAATTGATGATTCGCTCGGCGATGCAGCGCAAGGAAAGCCGCGGCCTGCACTACACCCTGGACTATCCGGCGATGCTGCCCGAAGCGCGCGATACCATTCTCAGCCCGCTCTGAGCGGGCTCAAGAAGGCTGTGCCCAGCGCCTGCGACTGAACTTCAAGCGCAGGCGCAGGCGCCGGTGTTGCTCCAGCGCCAGCGCGTCAGGAAAAACGCACTGACTTTCGCTGAGGCGCCTGCCCGCTCGCACGAAACGCAATACCACCAGCCCCGGCAGGGCCATGCTGTCCGGCAGCAGGCGCACCGGCTGCCAGCCCTGGCTGCGGCTGTACAGCTGCCAGCCTTGGCTGTCGCGGCGCAGGCCGGTGATGGCGTCAGGATGAGTAAGCAGGATGCGCCGGGGAATGACCCAGCAGGCGTGGCTAAGGCAGCCAGCGACGAGTGGCAGCAGCAGCCACCAGCGCGGCTCGCTCAGCCAAAGCGCCAGCAATGCCAGCGCATGACTTGCCAGATAGGCCGTCAGCAGCCGGCGTGAGCCCTGCCAACGGCACTGGAACTGCTCACTTGGGCTGGACACGGTCCAGAATGATCCGAACCATGCGCTGCAGCTCAGGGTCTTCAGACTCGCTGCGCTCCATGAACCAGCCGAACATGTCCTGGTCTTCACAAGCCAGCAAGCGCACGTAAAGCTCGCGGTCCGCTTCGTTCAGGGTGGCGTAGACTTCCTGGGTGAAGGGCACCAGCAGCACGTCGAGCTCCAGCATGCCGCGGCGGCTGTGCCAGAAAAGCCGGTTGATTTCAGTTTGTTCGACCATGGGACCCTCCTCGAATGGGCGGCGAGTATACCGCGCCGGGCACATGGCGGCACAAGGCGTTGGTCTAGTCACCTACCTATTTTGTTACCAGCGTTCTATGATGGCTACCAGTCTCAAGCAACCGCGATGACCCATGGCCGACTCTGCTTTCTATTGCCCCCTTACCCACGAGGGCATCCTCGCCGTTCGCGGCTCCGACGCTGGCAAGTTTCTGCAAGGCCAGCTGACCTGTAACCTCAACTACCTAAGCCAGGAGCAATCGAGCCTCGGCGCGCGCTGCATGGTCAAAGGCCGTATGCAGTCGAGCTTCCGTATCGTGCCCGAAGGCAACGGCTTGCTGCTGGCGATGGCCCGCGGCCTGATCGATGCACAGCTGGCCGACCTGAAAAAATACGCGGTATTTTCCAAGGCCACGCTGACCGACGAAAGCGCCAGCTGGGTCCGCTTTGGGCTGGAGCACGCTGAGCAGGCCTTGCTCGCACTTGGCCTGGATGTGCCCGCTGCAGATGGCGCAACGGTCCGTGAACATGGCCTGATCGCTATCCGCGTTTCGCCCGGCCGCGTCGAACTGTGGGTCCCGGCTGAACAGGCTCGCAACGTGCAGCAGGAACTCGCTGGTACGCTCAGCGAAGGCAGCCTCAACGACTGGCTACTGGGGCAGATCCGCGCTGGCATTGGCCAGGTTTTCGAGCAGACCCGTGAACTGTTCATTCCGCAGATGATCAATCTGCAGGCGGTGGGCGGCGTGAGCTTCAAGAAAGGCTGTTACACCGGCCAGGAAATCGTCGCGCGCATGCAGTACCTGGGCAAGCTCAAACGCCGTCAGTACCGGCTGGCTCTGGCCGTTGCCGATGTGCCTGCGCCCGGCAGCCAGATCTTTTCGCCCACCCACGGTTCCGCGGTTGGCGAAGTCGTGCTGGCAGCTGCCTGTGAACAAGGCTGCGAACTGCTCGCAGTGATCAGCGCCGACGCGGTAGAAGATAACAACCTGCACCTGCTCAGCCTCGAAGGCCCACGCCTGACCTTGCTTAGCCTGCCTTACGAACTGGACCGCGACCGGGAAATCCAGCGCTGACCAGCCTGCCCCGCATCGTGCGGGGCTGCCATACTGCGGTAGAGAATCTCCATGAACAGACTGGCCGAGATGGTCCAGGCGCAATTGCTCACTGCCATCGCCAATGACGACCTGGTCCTGCCGACCCTGCCGGAAGTGGCTCTGAGCATCCGCGAGGCTGCTGAAGACAGCGAGATCAGCGTTTCGGCCCTGAGCAGGGTGATCGGCCGCGATGCCGCGCTATCTGCGCGCTTGATCAAAGTGGTCAACAGCCCCCTGTTGCGCGCCGCCGTCGAAGTTACCGATCTGCACACGGCGATTACCCGGCTGGGCATCAACTACAGCTGCAACCTGTCGATCGGGCTGGTAATCGAGCAGATCTTCCATGCCCGCTCGCCTGCGGTGGAGCAAAAGTTGCGCGATATCTGGGCTACAAGCCTGGAAGTTGCCGGCATCAGCTATGAACTGTGCCGCCGCTACACTGACCTAAAGCCCGATCAGGCGACCCTCGGTGGCCTTGTCCATCAGATCGGCGCGCTGCCGGTGCTGATCTATGCCGAAGAGCACAACGAATTGCTGTCCGACCCGGTCTGCCTGAACTATGTGATCGAGCAGATCCAGCCGGTCCTGGGTGACAAGATCCTCAGTGACTGGGAGTTCCCCGAGCAACTGGTCAAGCTGCCTGGGCAAATCCAGGATCTGGATCGGCGCACCGACAAGGTCGATTACATCGACGTGGTGCAAATCGCCCGCTGCCTGAGCCAGCGCGGCCGCAGCCGGCCCCTGGCGGCACTGCCCGCCTATCGGCACCTCGGCCTGCCGCAGGGCACGGAACTGGAAGTAGCAGAACTGCTCGAAGCGCGAAGCATGTTGCGCTGAGGGCTAGTGGCCGGGAAAGGGCTAAAGGTTCACGCGATCCAAGCCCTGGTCAGCAATGAAGCTGACCCTGACCTTCAAACCTCCATTTTCGCCGTCATGCAAACTGATCTGGGCCAGATGCGCCCGACAGATCTCCCCGACAATCGCCAACCCCAGCCCACTGCCTTGAGCACTACGCCGGTAAAAGCGCTCAAACACCCGCTCACGCTCAGCTTCAGGAATGCCCGGGCCATCATCTTCGACCTCGAGCACCGCCGGCGCCAACACACGCAAGATCACATTGCCGCCAACCGGCGTGTGCGCCAGCGCGTTATCGATCAGGTTGCTGATCAACTCGTTGAGCAAAGTCGGCTCGCCCTTGAGCCAGACCGGCGACTCAGCTTCCAGCGCCAACAACACACCACGGGCATGCGCCAACGGCGCCATGGCCATCCCCAATTCCCGGCTCAGCTGGCTCAGATCAAGCCGCTGCGCGCCGCCCTCGGCAATCGCCCGCGCGCCGTTTTCAACGCGCGCCAACGACAGCAACTGGTTGGCCAAATGGGTCAGCCGGTCAGTACCTTGGGCAGCCGACTCAAGGGTCTGACGCCACTCCTGCGGGTCCTGCGAACGCAGGCCCAACTCGACCCGCGCCTTGAGCGCTGCCAGCGGCGTCCGCAGTTCATGCGCGGCATCGGCAATAAACTGCGCCTGGCGCTCGAACTGTGCGCGCAGCCGCTCGGTAAAGTGATTGAGCGCACGCACCAATGGCCCCAGCTCATGCTGCACCTGCACTGCTGGCAAGGCGCGCAGGTCGTCCGGCTGGCGCTCCTCAACCGCACTGCGCAAGCGCTCGAGCGGGCGCAGCGCTGCACTGACCGCAAACCAGACCATGACCAGCGCCGCCAGCGCCAGCATCCCCAGCCGCAACAGGGTATCGGCCATCAGCCCGCGGGCCATGCTCACCCGTGCCTCTTCGGTTTCGGCCACGCGAATCTCGGCCATGCCATTCATGTTTGGCTCGCTGACCGCCTTGAGCAGGCTGACCACACGTACATCCTGGCCAAGGTAGGAGGCATTGTAGAAACGCGCCAAGGCCGGATAGTCGTCAGTGCGAGGCGTACCAGGCGGAGGTGGCGGCAGCTTTTCGTACCCCGAGATCAAGCGCTGGTTGATGTCCAACACCTGGTAGTAAATGCGTCCGGCACTGTCGTAGGCGAAGGTGTCCAGCGCCACATAGGGCACATCGGCACTCAGTGTGCCGTCGCGCTGGGACAGGCCCGCAGCAATGGTCCGCGCCGACGCCAGCAGCGTACGGTCATAGGCAGTGTCGGCGGCCTCGCGGCCGTTCCAGTAGGCGCTCAGGCCGCTGGCCAGCATCAGTACCACCAGCAGCAGCGCAAGATTGCCCAGCAGCCGCCCGCGCAGGCTGGCGCCATCACGCATCACGGTGCTCCAGCAGGTAGCCAAGACCGCGGAAGGTGACGATGGCAACCGCATGGCCGTCGAGTTTCTTACGCAGCCGGTGCACGTAGATTTCGATGGCATCAGGGCTGGCTTCTTCGTCGAGGCCAAACACCTGCGCCGCCAATTGCTCCTTGCTCATCACTCGTCCGGGCCGGGCAATCATTGCCTGCAGCACACTTTGCTCGCGCGAGGTCAGGGTAAGGTGCTCGTCACCCAGGCTGAAACGGCGGGTGTCGAGGTCGTAGACCAGCGGACCACAGCGCTGCTGGCGTTCGCCACCAAGCACACTGCGCCGCAGCAGGGCCTTGACCCGCGCCTCCAGCTCAGTCAACTCGAACGGCTTGGCCAGGTAATCGTCGGCGCCCAGGTTGAGCCCGTGCACACGATCCTTGACGTCACTGCGGGCAGTCAGCATCAGCACCGGCAAGGTCTTGCCGCGGCCGCGCAGCCGCGCCAGCACTTCAAAACCGTCCATCCGCGGCAGGCCGACATCGAGCACCGCCACCGCGTATTCCTCGCTGGTCAGCGCCAGGTCAGCGGCGATGCCGTCGTGTAGCACGTCCACAGTCAGGCCCTGACTCTTGAGCGCCTGAGCCACGCTTTCGGCCAGTTGCAGGTGGTCTTCAACCAGCAGCACTCGCATCGGTTTCTCCCTTCGGTGAGGTGGGGGCGCGTTAGTTGGCGCGGAGTGTACCGCCGTCGGCACACCTGTGAAGCCCCAATATGACAAACCTTTCATGTTGAAAGGTTAGCGAAAGGTTGGCCGCCTAGCATCGGATCAAGGATGCCCCGAGCGTTCATAAGCACCAGCAAGGTGCAGACCAATAAAAACAATAAACGGAGTCACTCGACGATGCTGTCATCACAGCCGCAGGCGTTCGCGCCTACCCGTTCCATTCGTCCACGCCCCACTGCCATTGCCAGCGCCCTTGCGCTCGCCGGTATCGCGCCTGTCAGCCAGGCGGCCTTCTTCGAAGACAGCAGCGCCACCTTCGAAACTCGCAACATGTACTTCAACCGTGATTTCCGTGACGGCACCAGCAGCCAGCAGTCCAAACGTGACGAGTGGGCGCAGGGCTTCATGCTCAATTTCGAATCCGGGTACACCGAAGGCTCAGTCGGCTTTGGCCTGGACGCACTGGGCATGGTCGGGATCAAGCTCGACTCCAGCGAAGACCGCACCGGCACCGGGCTGTTACCGACCCATGATGACGGCAAGGCTGCCGACGAGTATTCCAAGCTAGGTCTGACCGGCAAGGTGAAGATTTCCAAGACCGAGCTCAAAGTGGGTTCGCTGATCCCTGAACTGCCGACCCTGCAGCCCAACGATGGGCGGATTCTGCCGCAGACCTTCGAGGGTGGCTTGCTGACCTCCAACGAAATCAGCAACCTGACCGTTACCGCCGGACGTCTGGAAAAAGCCAAGGACCGCAACGACACCAACTGGGAAGACATCGCCCTCAACAACAAGAACGGCCGTTTCGGCGGGACCTTCGCCGCCGACAACTATGACCTGGCCGGCCTTGACTACAAATTCACCGACCGCATCACCGGCAGCTATCACGTTGCCCAACTTGACGACATCTACCGCCAGCACTTCGTTGGCATGGTCGCGACCCAGCCGTGGGGCCCGGGCACCTTTGGCGCCGACCTGCGCCTGGCGATAAGTGACGACCAGGGCCAGGCCCGCGCCGGCAAGATCGACAACACCACCGCCAACGGCATGCTCAGCTACGCCCTCGATGGCCACAAGCTCAGCGGCGCCTATCAGCACGTCTCGGGCGACAGCGCTTTCCCCTACGTCGATGGCGCCGACCCGTATCTGGTCAACTTCGTCCAGATCAACGACTTTGCCGGTGCCGACGAGCACTCCTGGCAGCTGCGTTACGACTACAACTTCGCCTCCCTGGGCATTCCCGGCCTGACCTTCATGACCCGCTACCTCAGTGGCGACAACGTCAGCCGCGCCGATGGCAGCGAGGGCAAGGAGTGGGAACGCAACACCGAGTTCAAATACGTCGTACAGACCGGGCCGTTGAAAAACGTTGCGGTGCGTCTGCGTAACGCCACCTTCCGCTCGAATTTTGCCCGCGACGCCGACGAAGTTCGGCTGCTGGTGAGCTACAGCGTGGCCCTGTGGTAACCCATAACAACAATATTTACGGAGATAGACGATGACCTTTTCCCTGCGCCGCCTCGTCCTCGCTACCGGTTGCCTATTGTTGGCCGGTCAAGCCCTGGCTGCTGAACCGAAACGCCCTGAATGTATCGCTCCAGCTTCGCCCGGCGGCGGCTTCGACCTAACCTGCAAGCTGGTGCAAAGCGCCCTGGTCAACGAGAAGATTCTCAGTAAACCGATGCGCGTTACCTACATGCCTGGCGGCGTTGGTGCGGTTGCCTACAACGCCGTGGTTGCCCAGCGTCCGGGCGATGCCGGCACCCTGGTGGCCTGGTCCAGTGGCTCGCTGCTGAACCTGGCCCAAGGCAAGTTCGGCCGTTTCGATGAAAACGCAGTGAAGTGGCTGGCGGCCGTGGGCACCAGCTATGGCGCGATCGCGGTGAACAAGGACTCACCTTACAAAAACCTGGCTGACCTGGTTGCTGCGCTGAAAAAAGACCCGAGCAAAGTGGTGATCGGCTCCGGCGGCACCGTCGGCAGCCAGGACTGGATGCAGACCGCGCTGATCGCCAAGGCCGCCGGGATCAACCCGCGTGACCTGCGCTACGTCGCCCTGGAAGGCGGCGGCGAAATCGCCACTGCACTGCTCGGCGGGCACATTCAGGTCGGCTCCACCGATATCTCCGACTCCATGCCGCACATCCAGAGCGGCAACATGCGCATCCTTGCCGTATTCGCCGAGAACCGTCTCGATGAGCCGGAAATGAAGGACATCCCGACTGCCAAGGAACAGGGCTACGACATCGTCTGGCCAGTGGTACGTGGCTTCTACCTCGGGCCAAAAGTCAGCGACGAAGACTACGCCTGGTGGAAAGCCGCGTTCGACAAGCTGCTGAGCTCCGAGGAGTTCGCCAAGCTGCGTGACCAGCGCGAGCTGTTCCCGTTCGCCCTGACCGGGCCAGAGCTGGACGCCTACGTCAAGAAACAGGTTGCCGACTACAAGACCCTGGCCCGGGAATTCGGTCTGATTCAGTAACAACGTACAGCTGCAGCACCTGTTGAAGCAGGTCAGCCCGCGCAAGCGTCGGTGTCATCACCAACGCCTGCGCGGGTAGAACCGCTCTCGCAATAAACTGCAGCAAGGCAGCCCTCTCGAGGATTTCCCCATGATCCTGCAACGCATTTTTGCCCTGATCCTGCTGGCGGTGTGTGCCGTCCTGGCAGTGATGGCCTGGCCTTACCAGGCCGCGTTTTCCTACGAACCGGTGGGCCCGCGCGCCTTCCCGTTATTGATGCTTGGCCTGATGGGCCTGGCGTTGCTGTGCCTGGCGATTCGGCCGACGCCGATCGTGCATAAAGAGGACGAGCCGCCGCTGGATCGCCCGACCCTGATCAAGATTGCGATCTGCACCGGTTTGTTGATCCTGTTCGCCGCCACCTTCGAGAGCCTGGGCTTCATCGTCAGTGCGGTATTGATCGGCGTGCCGATGGCGCGCCTGTATGGCGGCCGCTGGCTGCACAGCGCAATGGTGGTGGTGGCGATGAGCGTGCTGCTGTACTGGCTGTTTGATCGCGTGATGGACGTACCCCTGCCCCTTGGCCTGCTTGACGTGCTGGAGAACTGACAGATGGATACTTTAGGCTATCTCAGCCAGGGCTTCGGCGTCGCCTTGAGCCCGTACAACCTGGTTACCGCCCTGTGCGGCACCCTGATCGGCACCGTGGTCGGCCTGCTGCCGGGCCTGGGCCCGATCAACGGCGTGGCGTTGCTGATCCCGATCGCCTTTGCCCTCGGCCTGCCGCCTGAATCCGCCTTGATTCTGCTGGCGGCGGTGTACCTGGGTTGCGAATACGGCGGCCGGATCAGCTCGATCCTGCTCAACATTCCGGGCGAAGCTTCGACCGTGATGACCACCCTCGACGGTTACCCAATGGCTCGCCAGGGTCTGGCTGGGGTCGCGCTGTCGCTGTCGGCGTGGAGCTCGTTCATCGGTGCCTTCATCGCCACCTGCGGCATGGTCCTGTTCGCGCCGTTGCTGGCAAAGTGGGCGATTGCCTTCGGACCCGCTGAATACTTCGTGCTGATGGTGTTCGCCATTGTCTGCCTGGGCGGTATGGCCGGCGACAAGCCACTGAAGACATTTATCGCGGCGTTGATCGGCCTGTTTCTGTCGGCAGTCGGTATCGATGCCAACAGCGGCGTTTACCGCTTCACCGGCGACAGCGTGCACATGGCTGACGGCATTCAGTTCGTGGTACTGGTGCTGGGCCTGTTCTCGATCAGCGAGATCCTGCTGCTGCTGGAGAAAACCCATCATGGCCACCAGGCGGTAAAAGCCACCGGGCGCATGCTGTTCAACTTCAAGGAAGCGGCTTCAGTATTCGCAGTGAACATCCGTTGTGGCCTGCTCGGCTTCATCATGGGCGTATTGCCCGGCGCCGGTGCCACCCTGGCCAGCGCGGTTGCCTACATGACCGAGAAGAAAATCGCTGGCACCAGCGGCAAGTTCGGCGAAGGCGATGCACGTGGCCTGGCAGCACCGGAAACCGCCATCGGCGCCTCCTGCTGTGGTGCACTGGTGCCGATGCTGACCCTCGGCGTACCCGGTTCGGGCACCACTGCGGTAATGATCGGTGCACTGACCCTGTACAACATCACCCCAGGACCGATGCTGTTCGAACAGCAACCCGACATCGTCTGGGGCCTGATCGCCTCGTTGTTCATCGCCAACATCATGCTGGTGATCCTCAACATTCCGATGATCCGCATCTTCACCCGCATCCTCGCCGTGCCGAACTGGGCGCTGGTGCCAGTAATCGCCATCATCACGGCCATCGGGGTGTACGCCGTGCATGCGACCACCTTCGACCTGTTCCTGATGATCGGTATCGGCATCATGGGTTACATCCTGCGCAAGCTGGACTTCCCGCTGTCGCCGATCCTGCTCGGGTTCATCCTCGGTGGGCTGATGGAGCAGAACCTGCGCCGCGCCTTGTCTATCTCCAACGGTGAGTTGGGCATTCTCTGGTCCAGCTCGATCAGCATGAGCGTGTGGGGCCTGACCATCTTCATGCTGTGCCTGCCGCTGCTGCGCAGCTGGCGCCGGCGCAGCCAGCAACGTCGGTCCATGGCGGATGCCTGATCGATCGTTGCCGCTGTTCTGGGCAACCGGGCTGGTCGGCCTTGCTGGCGGATTTCTCGCCAGCAAGGTCGGCTGGCCTTTGCCGTGGATGGTCGGCTCGTTGCTGGCGATCATCCTGGTGCGTTGCCTGACCCCCTGGCAGTTACCGGAAATCCCCAACGGACGTAAATGCGGCCAGTGGATCATCGGCGTCGGTATCGGCCTGCACTTCACCCCGGCGATCATCGAGCAGGTGTCCGGCCACTTCGGCTTGATTCTGTTCGGGGCGCTGTTCACTACCGCTTCCAGTGTCATCAGTGTGTGGCTGCTGCGGCGCAGCGGTGAAGACCGCGCCACCGCCTTTTTTGCCAGCATGCCGGGAGGTTCCGGCGAAATGGTCAACCTCGGCGCACGCAATGGCGCGGTGCTCAGCCAGGTCGCCGCGGCGCAGAGTCTGCGTGTGCTGGCGGTGGTGCTGTGCGTGCCGGCACTGTTCAAGTTGCTGCTCGGTGATGGCGTGCCGGTCAGCCATGCCAGCAGTGTCAGCTGGGGCTGGCTGGCGTTGATCACGCCGCTGGCGGTGTTGGTCGGTTATGGCTGGCAGCGCTTGCGCCAACCCAACCCATGGTTGTTCGGGCCATTGCTGGTGGCGGCAACGGTAAGCCTGGCGGCTGATTTGCAGATCACCCTGCCGGAGGGCGCCAGCCAGATGGGCCAGTGGTTGATCGGCAGTGGCCTTGCCTGTCACTTCAACCGGGCATTTTTCCGCCGCGCGCCGTCGTTTCTGGGCCGCACCTTGCTGGCTACCGCCTTGAGCATGGTGATTGCGGCGCTTGCGGCGTGGGGTTTGAGCAACCTGAGCCAGCTGGACTTGCGTTCGCTGACGTTGGGCATGATGCCTGGGGGGATCGCCGAGATGAGCCTTACGGCGGAGACCCTGCAGTTGTCTGTGCCGTTGGTGACAGCGATGCAGGTAATGCGTTTGTTGTTTGTGCTGTTTCTGGCAGAGCCATTGTTTCGGCTGTGGAGTGCGCGGGATCAAAATCAGTAAGGGGGCGCAGCACACGCCCCCGACCAAAGCCCATCAACAGAGTCACTGAGGCAGTGCCCACTCCACAGGTTTCATGCCGTGCTGCTGCAGGAAGCGGTTGGCATGGCTGAAATGCCCGCAGCCGATAAAGCCCCGGTAGGCCGACAATGGCGACGGATGTACCGACTTGAGCACCAGGTGCTTGGTGCCGTCGATCAACTTCTGCTTGCTCTGGGCATGTGCGCCCCACAGCAGAAAGACCACATTCGATTGCCGCTCGCTGACCAGCTGGATGATCCGGTCAGTGAAAGACTCCCAGCCTTTCTTGGCATGCGATGCGGCATTGCCCCGCTGCACGGTCATGGTCGTGTTGAGCAGCAGCACGCCCTGCTCTGCCCAGCTCTGCAGGTAGCCATGGGCAGGAATCGGCAGGTTCAAGTCACGCTGCAACTCTTTGTAGATATTCACCAGCGATGGCGGCGTCGGAACGCCCGGCTGTACCGAGAAGCACAGGCCATGCGCCTGACCTGGGCCGTGGTAGGGGTCCTGGCCGAGGATGACCACTTTGACCTGGTCCAGCGGCGTGCTGTTAAGGGCGTTGAAGATCAGCGGGCCAGGTGGATAAATCTCTTTGCCGGCGGCGTACTCCTGGCGCAGGAACTCGCGTAGCTGCTGCATGTAGGGCTGTTCGAACTCGGCGCGCAGCGCCTCCTTCCAGCTGGGCTCAAGCTTGATGCGGTCGTCGTCGGTCATCGGTGTGGTCCTGAAACTGAGGGGCGCGACACTAGGAAAGCTGCCCGAGCTTGTCAATCGATCCGACCGACGACCGGCAGCCTGCGGCTGAGCCGACCATACTGAGCGGATGACCTGTGCGAGGTAGTTCATGGCCGTAACCAGCGAAGTACTTACTGGAGTGGATGGTGCGCGAATCGGCATTGCCACACTGGATGCAGCAAAGTCCCTCAACGCGTTGAGCCTGGCGACGATCGAGCAGCTCGAGGCGCTGCTCCAGGCGTGGGCGAGGGATCCTGGTGTCGTCTGCGTGCTCTTGCGGGGCAGCGGCGCCAAGGCGTTTTGCGCGGGTGGCGATGTTCGTGCGCTGGTCGACCAATGCCGCGGGCAACCGGGCCAGGTGCCAGCGCTGGCCAGGCAGTTCTTCGCAGCCGAATACCGCCTGGACTATGCCCTGCACTGTTATCCCAAGCCTTTGCTGTGTTGGGGTCATGGCCATGTGCTGGGCGGTGGCCTGGGCCTGCTGCAAGGCGCTGGGATACGCATCGTGACGCCGAGCAGTCGGCTGGCCATGCCGGAGATCAGCATAGGCTTGTACCCGGACGTAGGCGCCAGTTGGTTCCTCAGCCGTCTGCCAGGCAAGCTGGGGTTGTTTCTCGGCCTGACAGGGTCGCCGATCAACGCCCGTGATGCGCTGGACCTGGGTCTGGCGGATCGTTTTCTTGGCGAGCAGCAGCAGACGGCATTGATTGATGAACTACTGCAGTTGAACTGGCAGGAACAGACCACCCTGCAGTTGAACAGCCTGCTCAAGTGTCAGCAGCACCGCGCCCTTGCAGACCTGCCACAGGCGCAGTGGTTGCCGCGCCGAGCACTGATAGATGAGGTGCTGGATGTAGCAGATCCGGTTGCCGCCTGGCGCGCCATCGCCAGCCTGCGTCAGCACAGCGACCCGTTGTTGGCGGCTGCAGGGCAGCGCCTGCACGACGGTTGCCCGCTCAGCGCCCATCTGGTCTGGGAGCAATTGCAGCGAGCCCGGCACATGTCGCTGTTGCAGGCGCTGCAGATGGAATATGCGATGAGCCTGAATTGCTGCCGGCATCCTGAATTCAGCGAGGGCGTGCGTGCGCGGTTGATTGAAAAAGACAACACGCCGCGCTGGCACTGGCCGGATGTGGCTCAGGTGCCAGCGGCGGTGGTTGAGGCGCACTTTGCCAAAGCCTGGGAGGGCCGCCATCCGCTGGCCGATCAAGTTTAGGGCAGGACCTCACCGATGCCGATTGCGATCATCGCGCCCGCCATCCGGGCGGCGATCACGGTCGCCATGGCCCCTTGAATGCCAACGCCCTTCCTGCGATCGGCGGTCATCGTTGCGGTAATCATGCCGCTCTCGATCACGACGGTATTCGTAACGCTGCCGATTACCGTAATCGTTGCGTGGGTTGCCATACCACTGCTGGTTCATCCCTGGCCGCGGTTGCGGCCGATAGTGCGGCGCCGGTGCCGGACGGTAATAGCGCGGTGCAGGCTGATAGTAGTAACGGGGCTGCGGCACCACGTAATAGTCACGCTCATAGCGCTGATAGCCGGGATACCCGTAACGCTCGCCACTGTAATACTGCGAGCGAGAATACCCGCCACCGGCGTAATAAGGCGTACAGGCACTGGTCAACACTGCGAGCAGGACGATGATTGGGATTCGATAGGACATGGCGGCCTCCTGGACCGCTGGGGTGCCCGGCACAGCGGCGCTGGCGGGCGTCGATCGGCAAACGAATATCGACATGGGTTAAGACACTCGCAAGCCGATCCAGTGCCGTATGTGTAAAGATTTGCAACAACTCAGGTAACCCTGAAAAACATGCAGTTATTTTCCCGCCAGCTCTCTAGAATGTCGCCACTGGCACACATCACGGGAAGATCATGCCGTCACGTTCCGCGCTGTTCTCGCAGCGATCGCTGATCCTCGCGCTGCTGATCCTGCTGGCCTGCGGTTTTCTTGCCACGTCTCTGCTCGGCTACTTTTCCTCGCGTGGCGCAATCCGTGATGGCATCGTCAATACCGAACTGCCGCTGACCTCAGACACCGTCTACTCGGAAATCCAGAAGGATCTGATCCGCCCGGTGCTGATCTCATCGATGATCGCGCAGGACACCTTCCTGCGCGACTGGGTGCTGGCCGGCGAGCAGGAGCCAGAGCGGATCACTCGCTATCTGGATGAAATCCTCAGCCAGCAGAACACCTGCACCGCGTTTTTCGTCTCCGAGCGCAGCCATACCTATTACCAGGCCAAGGGCGTGCTCAAGCAAGTCAAGCCGGATGCCTGGCGCGACGCCTGGTATTACCGCGTGCGCGAGTCGCAGGCGCCGTACGAGATCAACGTCGATCTGGACATGGCCAACCATGACAAGCTCACGGTGTTCATCAATTACCGTGTGCTCGATTATGACCAGCGCTTCATCGGCGCAGCCGGGGTCGGCCTGAGTGTCGAGTCGGTAGTCAAATTGATCGACGCTTATCAGCAACGCTATCAGCGCGCCGTGCTGTTCACCGATGCCAACGGCAAAGTCATCCTGACCGGCTCGGACGGCAGCATGCATGGCCTGCGCGCAGGCCAGCAACTGGCCGACAGCAGAGCGTTCGAGACGCTGCTGGCGCGCATGCCGGTGCCCTCGCCTGGCAGCCACGAATATCAGGACGAGGCAGGCCACAGCCACTTTCTCAACGTGCGGCCCATCCCCGAACTGGACTGGTACCTGTTGGTCGACAAACGTGAGAGCGGCGCGCTGGACCGGGTGCGCCAGTCGCTGTACCTGAACCTGGCGATCTGCGCCATGATCACCCTGGTGGTGTTGTCGCTTCTGCATGCGATGGTCAAGCGCCATCAGCAAAGCATCGAGTCGCTGGCCACGCTGGACAGCCTGACCGGCCTGCCCAACCGCCGCAGCTTTGACCTTTTGGCCGGGCAGGCACTGCAGCAAGCCAAACGCGAAAATGCGCCACTGGTCGCCCTGCTGATCGACCTTGATCACTTCAAGCTGCTCAATGACACCCATGGCCACCTGGCCGGCGATGAAGTGCTGCGCCAGTTTGCCAACGTACTGCAAGGCAGCCTGCGCCAGTCGGATATCCTTTGCCGCTGGGGCGGTGAAGAGTTTATCGTGCTGCTGCGCGAGACCGAGGGCCGCCAGGCCATAGATGTCGCCGAGAAGGTCCGCCGCCGCACCGAGCAGTTGATCTTCAGCTACAACGACCAACCGCTGCGCCTGACCACCAGCATCGGGCTCAGTGCACTGCAACCCGACGACAGTTTGCACAGCTTGCTGACCCGTGCCGACCATGCCCTTTATCGAGCCAAGCAGGGCGGACGCAATCGAGTCTGCAGCGAGATGCCCGGAGCAGTCCATGCCTGACCCACAATCCTGCCCCGCTTGCGGCGCAAGCAACGGCTGCAGCCTGGCTGATCCACGCAGCGCCACGCAGAACTGCTGGTGCTTCAGCGTCAGCATCGACCCGGCGGTACTCGCCGCCCTGCCCGCCGAACTGCGCAACAAAGCCTGCCTGTGTCCCCGCTGCGCAGCCGTAGACGACCAGCTCAAAGCGGCGCAGCAGCCGCCAATTGGGTAAACTGCGCGGCCCATTCCTGTGCTGTTGCTGCCATGCGCCTTGATCGCTTCCTCGCCAATCTGCCCTGCTACAACCGCCAGCAGGTGCGCCTGCTGCTGGCCCAGCAGCGTGTGCGCGTGGATGGCCAGGTCAGCACCGACCCACTGCACGAGGTTCGCGAGTTCAGCCAGGTCGAGGTCGATCAGCAGGTGCATCAGGTCGGTCGCCCGGCGCGCTACCTGATGCTGCACAAGCCGGCCGGCTGTGTCAGCGCCACTCATGACCCGCAGCACCGGACCGTGCTCGACCTGCTCCCGGCCGAGCTGCGCGCTGACCTGCATATCGCCGGGCGGCTGGACTTCAACACCACCGGGCTGCTCCTGCTGACCAATGATGGCCAGTGGTCGCGGCGCCTGACGCAGCCAAGCACAAAACTGGCGAAGGTCTATCGCGTCCAGACCGCAGACGAGATCGGCGCGCACTACCCGGCCAAGTTCAGCGAGGGCTTCTACTTCGCCTTCGAAGACCTCACCACCCTGCCCGCCCAGCTGGATGTGCTCGGCCCTCGGCTGGCCAGGCTGGCGATTGTCGAAGGTCGCTATCACCAGGTTAAGCGCATGTTTGGCTACTTCCAGAACAAGGTCGTTGGCCTGCATCGCGAGTCGATGGGCGGCATCCATCTCGACCCCAAGCTGGCCCCTGGCGAATTCCGACCACTGACAGCCGACGAAATCGCTCTGTAAACAGCAAGGAGCTCCAGCGCAGACCGCCGAGCGATTTTTATTCAGCAATTGCTCAATGGCACTTGCGGGAATGACGTCTGGCTGCTTGAATCGAAATCGTCAGTCCGCATGTGACTCACCAGTCACACCTGCAGTCCAAGACACCTTTTTGCTGGCCACCCCAGGTCTCGCTACCTTGGGGGCACGGCAGATTGCCCCGCCTACAACAACAGCGTCGACACGTGTGCGAAGGATCGACACCGGGCTCTGCAACCTCTTCAGGCGTATGCCTACCTGTCATAAAGAACGTGCACCCTAGGTGACGCGAATACCCTTTTTGCGCCAGGAGTCGATGACATGAGGCCAGAAATCGCTGTACTTGATATCCAAGGTCAGTATCGGGTTTACACGGAGTTGCATCGCGCCGACGGCGCCGAGAAGACGATCATCCTGATCAATGGATCGCTGGCGACCACGGCTGCGTTCGCCCAGACAGTGCGCAGCCTGCACCCGCAATTCAATGTGGTGCTGTATGACCAGCCCTATGCCGGCAAGTCCAAACCGCATAATCACCACGAGCGGTTGCTGACCAAAGAAACCGAGGCACACATCCTGCTAGAGCTGATCGAGCACTTCCAGGCCGACCACGTCGCCTCGTTTTCCTGGGGTGGCGCCTGCACCCTGCTCGCCTTGGCGCACCAGCCCCGACTGGTGAAGAAGGCCATCGTCAGCTCGTTCTCGCCGGTGATCAACGAACCGATGCGCGAATACCTCGAGCGCGGCTGCGAATACCTCGCCGCCTGCGATCGCTACCAGGTCGGCAACCTGGTCAACGACACCATTGGCAAGCACCTGCCGTCGCTGTTCAAACGCTTCAATTACCGGCACGTCAGCAGCCTCGACAGCCACGAATATGCGCAGATGCTGTTTCACATCAATCAAGTGCTGCAGCATGACCTGGAGCGGGCACTTAAGAGCGCGGCCAACATTGCCATCCCGGTGCTGTTCATCAACGGAGATCGCGATGAGTACACCACCGCCGATGACGCCCGCCAGTTTGGCCGTCATGTCGACCAGAGCCACTTCAGCGTGATCAACGGCGCCGGGCATTTCCTCGACATGGAACACAAGACCGCCAGCGATGCACAACGCAGCGCCATGCTTGGTTTCCTCAAACCGAGCCAACGCGAGCCGCGCCCGCGCAGTCACTATGTGCAGGGCCAGCATGCATTGGCGATCTGAGCCTGCCGGCGTGCTTTTGCCCGTGCCAAAGCCACGCGCAACAAGCCGCCGGACAGCTAAATTTCAAGGCTGGGCTTTTATTCACCAGAGGGTTCTGGTACAAAGTCGAGCTGCAAAGCGCACGCCGCTTCGCTGGCAAGGATGTACGCGTAAAGCGGGTATAGTTTAATGGTAGAACAGTAGCTTCCCAAGCTTCCGACGAGGGTTCGATTCCCTCTACCCGCTCCACCTCGTCCACCGTTGCACCGCATGACATTTGCGTAATGTCATCGCCTGTCTAAAGGAGCCCCGGCTCCTTTTTTCGTTTCTGCCCTTCCATCGATTTGCTGCAGACCTCGCCGGCCCTTGTCGGCTGCAACGCGCTGCGCGCAAAAAGCTTGCACACCAAACGCAGCAGGCGGATAAGCTCGTGCATTGTGTGAAACATTTCCAAAGGACTGCGCATGTTTCTCTCCCGCTGGCTCCCGGGCCTGGCCAACCTGCTGCACTACCGCCGCGAGTGGTTGCACGCCGACATACAGGCTGGCTTGTCGGTCGCTGCGATCCAGATCCCGATCGCTATCGCCTACGCGCAGATCGTCGGCCTGCCGCCGCAGTACGGGCTGTATGCCTGTGTGCTGCCGATGATCGCCTACGCCCTGATCGGCAGCTCACGGCAGTTGATGGTCGGCCCCGACGCCGCCACCTGCGCCATGATCGCCGGGGCTGTGGCGCCGTTGGCGCTGGGTGATCCACAGCGCATTGCCGAGCTGTCGGTGATCGTCACCGTGCTGGTCGGGGTCATGTTGATTGCCGCCGGGGTGGCGCGCGCAGGGTTCATTGCCAGTTTCTTCTCGCGACCGATCCTGATCGGCTACCTCAACGGTATCGGCCTGAGCCTGATCGCCGGGCAGCTGAGCAAAGTGGTTGGCTTCAAGATCGAAGGTGACGGATTTATCCTCAGCCTGATCAACTTCGCCCAGCGCCTGGGGGAAATCCACTGGTTGACACTGGTGATTGGCCTGGCCGGGTTGGGCCTGCTGATCGGGTTGCCTCGGCGCTACCCGCGCCTGCCGGCAGCGCTGGTGACCGTAGTGCTGTTCACCTTGATTGCGGGGGTGTTTGGCCTGGACCATTTTGGCGTCGCCATCCTCGGCCCGGTGCCCGGCGGCATGCCCCAGCTGGCCTGGCCGCAGAGCTCTCTGGCAGAAACCAAGAGCCTGCTGCGCGATGCCCTCGGGATCGCCACCGTGAGCTTTTGCAGTGCCATGCTCACGGCACGCAGCTTCGCCGCGCGGCATGGCTATGCGATCAATGCCAATCACGAGTTCGTTGCCTTGGGTGTGAGCAATCTGGCTGCCGGGTTCTCCCAAGGCTTTGCAATCAGCGGTGCCGACTCGCGCACGGCGGTCAACGACATGGTCGGTGGCAAAAGCCAGCTGGTTGGCATCATCGCCGCGCTGGTAATTGCATTGATTCTGCTGTTCTTCACTGCGCCCATGGCCTGGATTCCGCAGGCGGTGCTCGGCGCCGTGCTGCTGATGGCCGGCTGGGGGCTGATCGATGTGCGTTCGCTGGGCAAGATCTACCGGCTCAGCCGCTTCGAGTTCTGGCTGTGCCTGCTGACCACGATTGGTGTGCTTGGCCTGGGCGTGCTGCCCGGGATCATCTTCGCGGTGACCTTGGCCATCCTGCGCTTGCTCTACAGCATCTATCAACCCACCGATGCCGTGCTGGGCTGGGCACCGGGGATCGAAGGCCAGGTCGACGTTCGCCAACACCCCGACGCGCGCACGGTAGCGGGCCTGGTGGTGTATCGCTTCGATGACGCGATCCTGTTCTTCAACGCCGACTACTTCAAGATGCGCCTGCTTGAGGCAGTGCAACGCGACAGCCAGCCGCGCGCGGTGCTGTTCGATGCCGAAGCGGTGAGCAGCATCGATGTCAGCGGTATCGCCGCTCTGCGTGAAGTACGCGACACCCTCGCCGCGCAAGGTATTCATTTCGCCATTGCGCGGGCACGTGGGACGTTTTTGCGCATGCTGGTGCGCTCAGGCATGGCCCGGGAAATGGAAGACAAGCTGCTGTTTGGCTCAGTGCGCGCCGGTATTCGTGCTTATCGCGTGTGGAGCAACCGCGAACGTCAGGCCACCGCGCAGCAGCCCTAGCCGTTGACGCAACGTTAAGTGCTGCAACCGGCGGTGCACTGGCAAGCTGCAATACCCGCACAGTTGCGCAGCGCACGGTGCCGCAGGGCGAATACAGCACATCGCCGGAGCATGCTAAAGTCACGGCGTTTCCCTGCCAAACCACGGACCCCGCATGCCCCCAGTTGACGCCCACCTGACTTCCTGGCCCGAGCTCGAGCAACGCCAGCCGTGCCAGGCCCTGCTCCTGGGCAACGGCGCCAGCCGTGCACTGTGGAAGCCGTTTGGTTATTTTTCGTTGTTCGAGCAGGCACAGAAGGTACGCCACAAAGGCCTGGGCGTCAGTGACCAGGCCTTGTTCAAAGCCTTGGCCAGCGAGCTGTTCGAGCCGCTGCTGAGCACGCTCAATACTACCGTGCGGGCCAACGCCGCGCTGGCGATCAATTCGACTGCGCCGCTCAATCGCTATTACTCGATCAAGGAAGCATTGATTCACGCGATCCGCTCGGTGCACATCCCGTGGCCGCTGCTGCCCAGCGCCAACCTGAGTGCGATCAATCAGGCGCTCAAAGCCTACCGCAGCGTCTATACCAGTAACTACGATCTGCTTGTGCCTTGGGCAGTACGACAGGCGCCCGAAGGATTTGCTGCGCTGTTCGACGAAGAAGGGTTTTTCGACGTCCGCCGCACTCACGCCGAGGGCACCCGGGTATTGCATCTGCACGGCGGCCTGCACCTGCTCAAGCTGCCAGACGGCAGCACGCGCCAGCGCAGCGCCGAAAACGGTGAGTTGCTTGACGGCTTTGCCGTAAATATTCCTGGCGAGGTGCCGCTGTTCATCAACGAAGAGCGCAGCGAGCACAAGCTGCGCGCCATTCGCAGTTCGGATTACCTGAGCTGGGGCCTTGGCCAGCTGGCAAGCGAACGAGAGGGCCTGTGCCTGTTCGGCCAGCATCTGGACAGCACGGATCAACACCTGCTCGATGCCATCCGCCAGGCCCGCCCGGCTCATCTGTGCATTGCCATTCGGCCATTGAGCGAGGCGTCGATCATCAACCAGAAGCAGCACTTTGTGCAGCGTTTCGGCGATATGCACGAGACCTCGTTGCATTTCTTCGACGCCAGCAGTCATCCGCTCGGCGCCCCAGACCTGGCAGTCGAAGTGCCTGCCGACTTTGCCCGCCGGCGCTGACCGGCGAGCGCACGGTAGCAGTAAACAGTAACGAGCGCAGGAACCCGGCAGATGAACCCGCTAGACGATTTCGAGGCAGATTCGATCGATGCTCAGGCCGCAGGCTGGCTGGTGCGCAATCGCTATGACTCATCAAGGCATAATCGCAAGGCGTTCAAGCAGTGGCTGCGCGACCCAGAGCATGCCCGCGCCTATCGCCAGCTCGAACACCTGTGGCAGGACCTGGAAGCGCTCAAGCAGGCCGCCAATCCACTCGCGCCTGTGGCGCAGCGATCACCACGGCGGCTGGTGATGATTGCTGCAGTGGGCATGGCCTGTGCACTGATGACCAGCCCGCGACTGGGACACTGCCCGATCAAGCTCCCACAACAGCAATCAACCCATCCGCCTGCAACAACGTCTCCAGGCAGTGCTCCTTGACCCCATAAAAGCGCTTGAGCTCGGCAATTTTCTCCAGCAACACCGTGGCATCCACCGGCTGCTTGCGCTTGACCGCAAGAATCATCTTGTTCTTGTTGGTGTGTTCCAACGAGATGAACTCGAACACCTTGGTCTCGTAGCCGCAGGCTTCCAGGTACAGCGCGCGCAGGCTGTCGGTAAGCATCTCGGCCTGCTGACCGAGGTGCAGGCCGTATTGCAGCATCGGTTGCAGCAAGCCGGGGCTTTGCAGTTGTGGGCGGATCTGTTTGTGGCAGCACGGCGAGCACATGATGATCGCGGCGTTGCAGCGGATGCCAGTATGGATGGCGTAGTCGGTGGCGATGTCGCAGGCATGCAGGGCGATCATCACGTCGATGGCGGCGGGCACCACGCTGCGCACGTCACCGCACTCGAACACCAGGCCCGAATGCTCCAGGCGTGCCGCTGCGGCGTTGCACAGCTCGACCATGTCCGGGCGCAACTCGACGCCGGTCACCTGCGCCTGGCGGCCAAGGGTGTTGCTCAGGAAGTCGTGCATGGCGAAGGTCAGGTAGCCCTTCCCTGAACCAAAATCGGCGACTTTCAGCAGCTGCTCGGCAGCCAGTGGTGCGCTGGTGAGGGCGTGGTCGAAGACTTCGATGAACTTGTTGATCTGCTTCCACTTGCGCGACATCGACGGGATCAACGCGGACTGCGCGTCGGTAACGCCCAGATCACGCAAAAACGGCCGGGTCAGTTGCAGGTAGCGTTTCTTCTCGCGGTCATGCCCTGCCGGAGCTGCCTCGCGTGCTGGCTGCGCGAGGTGGCGCTGCAGCATCGGCTTGCCCTTCTTGCTGAAGGCCAACTGCACTTCACCTTCGCTGGTGAACAGGTGGGCGTTGCGAAAGCTCGCCGGCAGCAGCTCAGCGACCAGCACCTGCACCTGCTCGTTGGGCAGATTGCGGGTGATGTCGCGGGTCTCATAGCGATAGACCAGGGACAGACTGGGCTGGCCTTTGATCAGCAGCGGCTTGGCAATGATCCGCTGCAGGCTTTGCTCGGCGCCAACATGCTTGGCCAGCACCAGCTTGGCCAGGCTGCCGGCCTCCAGCGAGTCGGCCAGCAGACGCAGAAACTGGGCAAGCGGATCAGCCGCAGACGAAGTGGAGGGCGTGGCAGGCATGGGACGGTGGGGCCTCGAATAACCGGGCGCGCAGTGCGCAGTGGCCGGCATTCTACGTTGCCGCCCGGCCTTCGCGAAGTTTTCTCGACAGCCGTGGTCAGTCTAGGATCAGCAATCGATTGGGCAGTTGGTTACGTCGCTGGGTGGCCGGCAATGGGCGACTGAGCTGCTCGGCACAGGCGTCGATGCACTCGACAAAGCCCTGTAGGGTCTGACCCTGGCGGACCTGCTCGGTAAAGCGGGCGATCAACGCGGCGCGTACACGCGGGTCGAAGTGCTGTTCAATCCTGCGGTCGGTCAGAATCGTTACAAAGTTCTCGGCCTGACTGACAAAGATCAGCAAACTGCTGGTGCCGTGATCACGTTGCCGTTCAAGGGCTCGAAATTGCTGGCGCGCAAGGCTCAGCGCAGTGCGCTGGCACAAGCACCTGGGCATCAGCCGATGCCCCAGCCGTGGGTGGCGCAGCAGCAGGCACAGGGCAACGAAGATCACCAGTTGCGCCACCAACAGGCCGCGCACGCCTGGCCAACCCAGCAGCAGGTGCAGCAGCCCCGGCACCAGCAATGCCAGCAGCGCCGCACAAAACAGCGGCAGGTAGGCAAACTCGTCCGCCCGCCGCGCCAGCACGCTGACCAGCTCAGCGTCGGTACGCCGTTCAGCGCGGGCTATCGCTTCGGCGACCAGCCGTTGCTCATATTCGGTAAACACACTCATGCCGTTGGGCTCTCGATCGTTCTTATAGTTGTTGTCCCGGCACCGGGCTGGCGCGAGTGTATCTCAACAACTACCAGACATCAGGCATAATCCACCGCAGCCGCCAATGCTGTAGGGCTGATCAACAAACGATCGCCTTTGGCCAAGAACAATAGCCGCCTGAACCCTTCGGCCACACGCATTCGTGTGGCCATGACCCAGGCCTCGAATACGGAATTGATGATGAAACTGTGCATGCTCGGCCTGGCCATGGCCTTCGCCACTCAGGCAACGTTTGCCGCCACTGCTGCCCCGCCCCTGCAGGACAAGCAGGCATTCATCGAGCACTTGATCAACCAGATGAGCGTCGACGAGAAAATCGGCCAGTTGCGCCTGATCAGCATCGGCCCGGAAATGCCCCGCGAGAAGATCCGCGAAGAGATTGCTGCCGGGCGCATCGGCGGCACCTTCAACTCGATCACCCGCGACGAGAACCGGCCGATGCAGGACGCCGCCATGCGCAGCCGCCTGAAGATCCCAATGTTCTTTGCCTATGACGTGATTCACGGCCACCGCACCACCTTTCCGATCAGCCTGGGCCTGGCGGCCACCTGGGACATGCAGGCCATCGCCAAGGTCGGCCGCACCTCGGCCGCTGAAGCGGCTGCCGACAGCATCGACATGACCTTTGCACCGATGGTCGACATCGCCCGTGACCCGCGCTGGGGCCGCACCAGCGAAGGCTTTGGCGAAGACACCTACCTGACCTCGCGGATCGGCCAGGTCATGGTCGAATCGTTGCAGGGCAGCAGCCCGGCCAACCCGGACAGCATCATGGCCATCGTCAAGCACTTCGCCTTGTATGGCGCGGTGGAGGGCGGGCGCGACTACAACACGGTCGATATGAGCCTGCCGAAAATGTACAACGACTATCTGCCGCCGTACCGCGCCGGCCTCGATGCCGGCGCAGGCGGCGTGATGGTCGCGCTGAACTCGATCAACGGCGTGCCGGCCACCTCCAATACCTGGCTGATGAACGACCTTCTGCGCAAGGACTGGGGCTTCAAGGGCGTTACCATCAGCGACCACGGCGCGATTCAGGAACTGATCCGCCACGGCGTCGCCCAGGATGGCCGCGAAGCGGCCAAGCTGGCGATCAAGGCCGGCATCGACATGAGCATGAATGACTCGCTGTATGCCGAAGAACTGCCGGGTCTGGTCAAGTCGGGCGAAGTGACCCAGGCCGAACTGGATCAGGCCGTGCGCGAAGTGCTCGGTGCCAAGTACGAAATGGGCCTGTTCAAAGACCCGTACCTGCGTATCGGCCAGGCCAAGGATGACCCCAAGGACGTGTATGCCGACCAGCGCCTGCACCGTGACGCGGCTCGGGATGTGGCCCGACGGAGCTTGGTGCTGCTGGAAAACCGCCAGCAGACCCTGCCGCTGCGCAAGGCCGGCACCATCGCCGTGGTCGGCCCACTGGCCGATGCACCGATCGACATGATGGGCAGCTGGGCCGCCGCCGGCCGGCCAAACCGCTCGGTGACCGTGCGCGAAGGCCTGCGTCGCGCCGTTGGCGATCAGGCCAGGTTGATCTACGCCAAAGGTGCCAACGTCAGCGGCGACAAGGCGATGGTCGACTACCTGAACTTCCTCAATTTCGATGCTCCGGAAATCGTCGACGACCTGCGCCCTGCTGCGGTGTTGATCGACGAAGCGGTCAAGGCCGCACAACAGGCTGACGTGGTCGTGGCGGTAGTCGGTGAATCGCGCGGCATGTCGCACGAGTCGTCAAGCCGCACCACCCTGGAAATCCCGGCTGTGCAGCGTGACCTGATCAAGGCGCTGAAAGCCACCGGCAAGCCACTGGTGCTGGTCCTGATGAACGGCCGGCCGTTGTCGATTGGCTGGGAGCGGGAACAGGCCGACGCCGTGCTGGAAACCTGGTTCAGCGGCACCGAGGGCGGCAACGCCATCGCTGACGTGCTGTTTGGCGACTACAATCCGTCGGGCAAACTGGCGATCACCTTCCCGCGTTCGGTCGGGCAGATCCCGATGTACTACAACCACCTGCGCATCGGTCGGCCGTACACACCGGGCAAGCCGGGCAATTACACCTCGCAATACTTCGAAGAGCCCAATGGCCCGCTGTACCCGTTCGGTTACGGCTTGAGCTACACCAGCTTCGAACTGTCCGGGTTGAGCCTGAACAGCAAAACCCTCAAGCGCGGCGACACCTTGCAGGCCAAGGTCATTGTGAAAAACACCGGCAAGCGTGACGGCGAGACTGTGGTACAGCTGTATCTGCAGGACGTCAGCGCGTCGATGAGCCGCCCGGTCAAAGAGCTGAAGAATTTCCACAAGTTGCTGCTCAAGGCGGGTGAGTCGCGCACTGTCAGCTTCAACATCAGTGAGGATGACCTGAAGTTCTACAACAGTCAGTTGCAGCGGGTCGCCGAGCCCGGCCAGTTCAACGTTCAGGTCGGCCTGGACTCTGAAGCGGTGCAGCAGCAGAGCTTCGAACTGCTGTAACCCGGTCCCTGGCGCCGCGGCACCTTCACTGCGTGATTACACCGCAATGAAGGCCGCCAGCGGCGACCTCTGGCTCAGCTGAACCTCTCAGGAACCGCCCCATGCCTTCTACGTTTCGAGCCTTGCGTCTGGGCCTGGTCGTGCTGCTGATCCTGCTCGGCACTGCCCTCAGTGCTGGCTGGGCGATGCATCACGCAAAACGCCATTCGATGCAGACCGACGCCCAGCGTGCGGCGCAGCAACTGGGCCTGTATGCCAACTCGCTGCACACCCTGATCGAACGCTATCGCGCCCTGCCTGCAGTGCTGGCGTTGGACCCGGAGCTGATCGCCGCGCTGGCAGGGCCGATCGAGCCGGCGGTTCAGCATGCGCTCAATATCAAGCTGGAGCGGATCAACGGCGCGGCCAACTCATCGACCCTGGAATTGCTCGATCAGAGCGGCCTGGCTGTGGCGGCCAGCAACTGGCGCCTGCCAAACACCTACGTCGGCTCCAACTATGGTTTCAGGCCGTATTTCAAACAGACCCGTAGCCAGGGCAGCGGGCGTTTCTACGCTGTCGGCGTCACCAGTGGTATCCCGGGCTATTTCCTGTCCAGCGCAGTCAAGGACCTGCAAGGGCGCTTCCTCGGTGCGATGGTGGTCAAGCTGGAGTTTCCCGAGCTTGAGCGCGAGTGGCGTCAGGGCAGCGATGTGCTGCTGGTCAGCGATGCCCGCGGGATCATCTTCATCGCCAATCAGGACGGCTGGCGTTACCGCGAACTGACCCCGCTGTCCGGAGCTGACCGCGCCGAACTGGCTGCTACCCGCCAGTACGACAAGCAGCCACTGCTGGCGTTGCAACACCAGGCACTGACCCGCTTCGACGAACACAGCCAACTGAGCCGGGTGCAAGGCCCTGACGGCCCGGTCGAATACCTGTGGCAGAGCCTGCCATTGCCCAGCGAGGGCTGGACCCTGCATTTGCTGCGCAAGCCGCAGGTCAGCGAAGACGTGCGCAATGCCGGGCTGGCAGCTGCAGCCATCTGGCTGAGTCTGGTGTTCGCGATCCTGTTCGTCAGCCAGCGCCTGCGCCTCGCCCGTTTGCGTCAGCGCAGCCGCGAGGCGCTCAAGCGTCAGGTCGAAGAGCGCACCCGGCAATTGCGCACGGCCCAGGAGGGCCTGGTGCAATCGGCCAAGCTGGCCGCCCTGGGGCAGATGTCCGCGGCGCTGGCGCACGAGATCAACCAGCCGTTGACCACCCAGCGCATGCAACTGGAAACCCTGCGGCTGTTGCTCGACCACGGCCGCCATGAGGAAGCGCGCCAGGCGCTAGAGCCGCTGGAGCAGATGCTCTCGCGCATGGCAGCGCTCACCAGCCACCTGAAAACCTTCGCCCGCAACAGCCCTGGCGGCCTGCGCGAACGGCTGGATCTGGCTACGGTGGTCGATCAGGCGCTGCACTTGCTGGATACCCGCATCCGCAGCGAAGAGGTCGAAGTAGCGCTGTACCTGGCTCGCCCAGCGTGGGTGCGCGGCGATGCCATTCGCCTTGAGCAGGTGCTGATCAATCTGCTGCACAATGCCCTCGATGCGATGGCCGACAAACGCTACAAACGGCTGGAGATTCGCATCGAGAACCACGCCAATGACTGGCACCTGAGCGTGCTTGATTCCGGTGGCGGGATCGACTCAGCCGACCTGGCCAAAGTCTTCGATCCGTTTTTCACCACCAAACCGGTGGGCGAAGGGCTTGGCCTGGGCCTGGCCATTTCCTATGGCATCGTCCGCGAAGCCGGCGGCCAGCTACAGGTCGACAATCTGCCCGGCGGCGCTCGCTTCAGCCTGATACTGCCGCGTGACCAGGAGCCCGCATGTTGAACTCAGTAATAGTCGTCGATGACGAAGCAAGCATCCGCAGCGCGGTGGAACAGTGGCTGGGCCTGTCAGGCTTTGCCGTGCAACTGTTCGCGCGCGCCGATGAGTGCCTGGCGCAACTGCCCGAGCACTTCCCCGGGGTGATCATCAGCGATGTGCGCATGCCCGGCATGGACGGCCTGCAACTGCTGGCCGAGCTGCAGGCACGCGACCCGGACTTGCCGGTGATTCTCCTGACCGGCCACGGTGATGTACCAATGGCGGTCGAGGCCATGCGCAACGGCGCCTATGACTTTCTGGAAAAACCGTTCACCCCGCAGCATCTGCTCGGCAGCCTGCGCCGCGCCCTGGAAAAACGCCAGTTGGTGCTGGAGAACCGCCGCCTGCATGAGCAGGCCGACCTCAAGGCGCGCCTGGAAACCACCCTGCTGGGGATGTCCCAGGGCCTGCAGCAGCTGCGCCGACAAGTACTCGACCTGGCCAACCTGCCGGTCAACGTGCTGCTGCGCGGCGAAACCGGCAGCGGCAAGGAGCGGGTCGCCCGCTGCCTGCATGATTTTGGCCCGCGCGCGGCCAAGCCATTTGTCGCGCTCAACTGCGCGGCAATCCCCGAAGCGTTGTTTGAGGCCGAGTTGTTCGGCCATGAGAGCGGCGCCTTCACCGGCGCTCAAGGCAAACGCATCGGCAAGCTGGAATATGCCAACGGCGGCACGTTGTTTCTCGACGAGATCGAAAGCATGCCGGTGGCCCAGCAGGCCAAGCTGTTGCGGGTGATCCAGGAGCAGAAACTCGAACGCCTGGGCGCCAACCAGAGCATCAGCGTCGACCTGCGCATCATTGCCGCAACCAAGCCGGACCTCCTCGCAGAAGCCCGCGCCGGGCGTTTTCGCGAAGACCTTGCCTACCGCCTGAACGTGGCTGAACTGCGCCTGGCGCCGCTGCGCGAGCGGCGTGAAGATATTCCGCTGCTGTTCGACTATTTTGCCCGGACTGCGGCCGAACGCTTGCAACGCAGTGTGCCGCCATTGACCAGCGTGCAATTGGCGCAGTTGCTCAGCCATGACTGGCCAGGCAATGTCCGCGAGCTGGCCAACGCCGCTGAACGGCATGCCCTGGGGCTGGGGTCGAGCGGGCCTGAAGGCGATGCCGTTGGCCCGTCGCTGGCTGAGCAGATAGAGGCATTCGAAGCACAGTGTTTGCGGGCGGCGCTGCGCCAGTCTGGAGGTGAGATCAAGGCAGTGATGGAGGCGTTGCAACTGCCGCGACGCACGCTCAACGAGAAGATGCAACGGCATGGGCTGGTGCGGGAGGATTTTCTCGAGCGCAGATAGGCGGAATCTTGCTTATTGGCTGCTATGGGTAGGCGTGAATCTGCCTATTCCGAGTGAGATCGGGGGCTGCTCTGCAGCCCTTTCGCGACGCAAGGCCGCTCTACAGAAAAGCCACAAGCCTTCTGGCGCCGCCGTCTGTAGGTGCGGCCTTGCGTCGCGAAAGGGCTGCAAAGCAGCCCCAAAATTCTAACTGGCACACCTCCTGCACTACCCCTTCTCAAGCAGCGCTCCGGCGTGCTCCACAAAAACAACGAGAAGGTTACCTCCGATGGATAACGCCACCTCCCTGCCAACCGGGGCGGCCACAGCGCCGGCCGCCGAAAAAACCACCGCCAGCCGCCTCAAGTCGATCTTCAGCGGGTCGATCGGCAACATGGTCGAGTGGTATGACTGGTACGTATACGCCGCATTCTCGCTGTACTTCGCCAAGGCCTTCTTCCCTGCCGGCGACACCACTGCACAATTGCTCAATACCGCTGCGATCTTCGCCGTGGGCTTCCTCATGCGCCCGATCGGCGGCTGGTTGATGGGCATCTACGCCGACCGCAAGGGCCGCAAGGCGGCGCTGATGGCGTCGGTACTGCTGATGTGCGCAGGTTCGCTGGTGATTGCGCTGACCCCAGGTTATGAAACCATCGGCGTCGCGGCCCCCATCCTGTTGGTTCTTGCACGTTTGCTGCAGGGCCTGTCGGTAGGCGGTGAATACGGCACCTCCGCTACCTACCTTAGCGAAATGGCCAGCAAGGAGCGTCGTGGCTTCTTCTCCAGCTTCCAGTACGTGACGTTGATTTCCGGCCAGTTGATTGCCCTGGCGGTGTTGATCGTTCTGCAGCAGACCCTGACCACCGAGCAACTGTACTCGTGGGGCTGGCGTGTGCCGTTCGTGATCGGCGCGCTGTGTGCAGTGGTTGCGCTGTACCTGCGTCGCGGTATGGAAGAAACCGCGTCGTTCACCAAGAAAGAGAAGTCCAAAGAAAGCCTGATGCGCACCCTGATGCGCCATCCCAAGGAGCTACTGACCGTGGTTGGCCTGACCATGGGCGGCACCCTGGCCTTCTACACCTACACCACCTACATGCAGAAGTACCTGGTCAACACAGTGGGCATGAGCATCAGCGACTCGACCACCATCTCGGCCGCTACGTTGTTCCTGTTCATGTGCCTGCAACCCGTGATCGGCGGGCTGTCGGACAAGATCGGCCGACGCCCGATCCTGATCGCCTTCGGCGTACTGGGGACGATCTTCACGGTGCCGATCCTGACCACCCTGCACACCATCCAGACCTGGTGGGGCGCGTTCTTCCTGATCATGGCGGCGCTGATCATCGTTAGTGGCTACACCTCGATCAACGCCGTGGTCAAAGCCGAGCTGTTCCCGACCGAGATCCGTGCGCTGGGCGTTGGCCTGCCGTACGCGCTGACTGTATCGATCTTCGGCGGTACCGCTGAATACGTCGCCCTGTGGTTCAAGAGCGCCGGCATGGAAAGCGGCTACTACTGGTACGTCACCGCCTGTATCGCCTGCTCCTTGCTGGTGTACGCGACCATGAAAGACACCAAGACCCACTCACGGATCACCACTGACTGATCCCGCAGCGGCAATCCAGAAAGGGCGTACCGGTAATCGGTGCGCCCTTTTTCATTTTCACCGTTCAATGTCTTCGCGCCAGTTTCAGCCTGTTAATTCCTCATTAATCTCAGACACCTAGTCTGCACAAGCTGACCAATCACTCAAACCTGCCACGGGCACAAGCCTGCAAGCGGTGCCAATCGCATAACAATACATCGATTAAGACGATTCAAATGTGCATATTTTTGCGCTTTTTCATCAAATTAATCGGAGTAGCATCTGATTCATGGAAACAAAACAACCTGAAACCTACCGGAGCAACCAACCATGAAAAACAAACTGATTCTCGCCTTCGCCCTTTCCGTCCTGGCTACCGGCGCTTTCGCTGAAGATGGCTTCGACCGTACCAGTGCTCATTCCTTTGCTGCCGCCAGCGCTCAATCGGCAACGTACGCAGAGGATGGTTTTGACCGCACCAACGGCGCACGCTTCGCAGAAGACGGCTTCGACCGCACCAACGGCGCACGCTTCGCCGAAGACGGCTTCGACCGCACCAACGGCGCACGCTTTGCAGAAGACGGCTTCGACCGCACCAACGGCGCACGCTTTGCAGAAGACGGCTTCGACAACACCAAAGGTCATCGCTTCAGCTAAGCCCTGCTGCGAGCACCCAGCCCGGCCTTGCCGGGCTTGATCATTTGCAGCAGCGCGCAGAACCGGCACACTAGGCATCTTGTCCATCCCAGAGCGGCCCTGATCAGATGTACTACTACGAACCTGCAAAAGGCCACGGCCTGCCCCACGATCCCTTCAACGCCATCGTCGGCCCGCGGCCGATTGGCTGGATCTCCTCGCACGACAGCAAGGGCCGGCTCAACCTGGCGCCCTACAGCTTCTTCAACGCTTTCAACTACATTCCGCCGATCATCGGCTTCTGCAGTGTTGGCCGCAAAGACAGCCTGAACAACATCGAACAGACCGGCGAATTCGTCTGGAACCTGGCCACCCGACCGTTGGCCGAGCAGATGAACCAGAGCTGCGCTGCGGTTGCAGCCGATGTCGACGAGTTTGTCCTGAGCGGGCTGACGCCGACGGCATCGCGCATCGTCGGTGTACCGCGAGTGGGCGAAAGCCCGGTGGCGTTCGAATGCAAGGTGAGCCAGATCATCCAGCTCAAGCGCGCCGATCAGGAACTGGTACCCAGCTGGCTGATCCTTGGCGAGGTGGTGGCTGTACACATCGCCGAGCACCTGCTCAAGGACGGCATCTACGACACCGCCGCCGGTGAGCCGATTCTGCGCGGTGGTGGCCCGCAGGATTACTTCGAGCTGGGCAATCTGTTCAAGATGGCGCGGCCGCGCAACGATGGCTGATCACCAGATCAGCTCGCCCTCTTCGTTCACGCCCTGCAAGCGTTCGAGCTCGGCGCAAGCGGCCTCATCGGCCGCGATTGCGCCCTTGAACAGCTGGCCATCAAGCACCTTGTGAAAACGCGGCGTACCCATCCCGGCGAGCGCCTTGACCGCAATGGCAGCGTGATAACCACCGCCCTCAACCGGGACCATCGCTGAAACCGCTTCAAACTGGGCAAATTCTCTACGTGCCATGCTGCGTTTCCTTGTCGAAAAGGCGGCATTGTAACCTGCTGATCACTCGCTGAAGGTATGCAGATCCAGGCTTGCCAGCACCTGCGCCTGCACCAGCTCGCCGAGCAGGTCGAGATTGGCCGAGGCGAAGTAGCCAGTCATTGCCTGCTGATCGTGCCAACTGCCGCTGAGCAGCCACAGGTCGTCATCGGCCTGCGATCGCTGCACGCTGAAGCTCAGGCAGCCGGGCATGCGCAGCGACGGTTCGAGCAGGTCCCGCAGACGCGCGCCGAGCTCGGACGAGCGGCCGTTGCTGGCACGGATAAAAGCCAAATGGGTGACCGGTTGACGTGGTGTCATGAATGCGCTCCTTGAAACAGGCCAGACGGAAGATCCAGGCAACCAAGGCTATGCTCCGCTTGACCTGCACCGTTAGGTCATTACTGCGAGCCGCTTGCCTGATCCTGCGCCGCGGCAGGATCAGGCAAGCGACCGACAGCATTCGACTAGCACCCGAGCTTGCCCAAACCTATCCTGCTCCCCTCAGCAGAGGAAACCCGTCATGACCACCCCATCGCCACTGGACCCCACACTTGAAGCCCTCCGCGAGGAACTCGCCGGGTTGATCCTGCGCCATGCCGGAGGCGGGCCGTCGGCGATCGACGCGCTATACCTCAGTCGTTACGAGGAAAACCTGCGCGCAATGCCGACCCTGGCGCAGCCTGCATTGTGCATTCTGGCCCAAGGTAGCAAGACGCTGTTTCTGGGTGATGAAAGCTACACCTACGACCCACTGCATTACATGGTGGTGTCGGTAACCCTGCCAATCACCGGCGCCAGCCTGGATGCCAGCCCGGACAATCCTTGCCTGGGCCTGCGCCTGGACCTGGACCCTGCCGAGATCAGCCAGTTGATTGCCGAGAGCGGGCCGATGCTGGTGCCCAGCCAACCGTCGGGCCGTGGCCTGTTCGTCGAGCGCAGCGATGGCGAGCTGCTCGATGCCCTGCTGCGGCTGGTACGGCTGCTCGATTCACCACGCGATATTCCAGTACTGGCGCCGCTGGTGCGGCGCGAGCTGCTGTATCGAGTACTGCGCGGCCCGCAGGGCTATCGGCTGTATGAAATCGCCCTGTCCAACAGCCAGACCCATCGCGTGTGCCAGGCCATCGCCTGGCTCAACCGGCATTATCAACAGCCGCTGCGTATCGACGAGCTGGCCCGCGAGGTCAACCTGAGCACCTCGACACTGCACCACCGCTTCAAGGCCGTGACCTCGATGAGCCCGCTGCAATATCAAAAACAGCTGCGCCTGCAGGAGGCGCGCCGGCTGATGCTCAATGATGGTATCGAGGCGGCGGTGGCGGGCTACCGTGTCGGCTATGAAAGCCCGTCGCAGTTCAGCCGCGAATACAGCCGGCTGTATGGTGCGCCGCCGATTCGCGATGTCGCCCGGTTACGCGCCAGCGCCAGCTGAGCACTGCCCGAATCAATCGTGCACGGCCTGCTGCCACTGCGCCTGATCGACCTGCAGCAGCGTGGGCTTGTTGCGTTCGACGGCGCGGGCCAACGCCGCCTGCAACTGTGCGACGTCGTTGACCTGCTCGGCGGCCGCGCCCAGGCCCTGCGCCACGGCGATGAAGTCTGGGGTATGGATATCTACCCCGACCGGTTTGATATCGCGGTTGAGCATGTACTTCTTGATCTCTTCATAGCCATGGTTATTCCACAGCAGGATAATCAGCGGCACCTGCGCCTCCACCGCGCTGGCCAGTTCCGGCAGGGTGAACTGCAGGCCACCATCGCCAATCAAGCAGACCACTGGCGCGCGTTGCTTGATCACCGCCGAGCTGCCCAGCCAGGCCCCCATCGCTGCTGGCAACGCATATCCAAGCGTGCCGTAGCCGGTCGAGGCATTGAACCAGCGGCGCGGCGCAGGCATGTCCAGAGTCAGATTACCGGTGTAGACCGGCTGGGTTGAGTCACCGACCAGCACCACCTCTGGCAGCGTCTGCAACAATGTCTTGAGCAAGCGGGTCTGGCTCAAGCTGGGCTGATCCCAGCTGGCCGCCACGGCCTGGCGCAGTCGCGCGGCCCGAGCGGTGCCCCAACTGGCTTGACGCTGCGGTGCTGGCTGCTGCTGCACTGCAGCCAGCAAGGCCTGCGCGGCCTGCTCGGCATCGGCCACCAAGGCAAGCTCCGGCAAATAGTTGCGCACAGTCTGGTCCGGATCGATGTCGATCCGCAGCAGGCTGCCGGGAATCTTGAAACCACCCTGGAAGGTCACGTCGTAGTCGGTTTCTGCCAGCTCAGTGCCAATCGCCAGCACAACATCGGCTTCGCCGATCAGTTCGCGGGTAACGGGCAGCGACTGGGTCGAACCAATCTGCAAGGGATGGTCTGCAGGCATTAGACCTTTGGCATTGATGGTCAAAGCTACCGGCGCCTGCAGATGCTCCGCCAGTGCGGCCAAGGCCGCGCCGGCTGCGAGCGCACCGCCACCGGCAAGGATCAATGGCCGTTGCGCCTGGGCCAGACGTGTTGCCATCTGCACAACGGTGGTCGGCGCCGCTGCTGCGCGGCTGACCCGGATCGGTCGGCCTGGCAACAAATGATCGGCCGGCTCGACCAGCACATCCAGCGGGATCTCGATATGCACAGGCCGTGGCCGGGCGCCATCGAACACGGCGAACGCCCGCGCCAGCACCTGCGGCAAGTCATCGGCGCTCATCAGGGTTTGCGAAAATGCGCTGACTCCAGCCACCAGCCCGCGCTGATCGGGCAACTCGTGCAGCTTGCCGCGCCCGCCGCCCAGGGCATTGCGCGACTGCACACTGGAAATCACCAGCATCGGAATCGAATCGGCAAATGCCTGGCCCATGGCGGTGGTGATGTTGGTCATGCCTGGGCCAGTGATGATGAAGCACACGCCAGGCACGCCGCGCGTGCGTGCATAACCGTCGGCCATGAACCCGGCGCCTTGCTCATGACGCGGGGTGATGTGGCGAATCGTGGAGCCCGCCAGGCCGCGGTAAAGCTCGACGGTATGCACGCCGGGGATGCCGAAGGCATGGTCGACGCCATAGCCTTCGAGGAGTTTGACCAGCACTTCGCCACAGGTTGCCATCGTCCGATACCCGTTGTTGTTCAAATAATGAGCGTATTGAAACCGCGGGGCCGCTATCGTCACAATGCAAAAAAACACATACTAGCCATGACCTCAGAACATGGCTGCACACGATGAATCGACTCCCTCCCCTGTCAGCCCTGCAGACTTTTCTGATCACCGCGCAGCATTGCAACTTCACCCACGCCGGCCAGCAGTTGAATATCAGTCAAGGCGCGGTGAGTCGGCAGATCGCCGGGCTCGAGGCGCATTTGGGCTATGCCTTGTTCGTTCGTCAGGCACGCGGCCTGCGCCTGACCCGCGAGGGTCAGGACTGGTTGCCGCGGGTACAGCAGATGTTCGCGATGCTCGAACAGGGGGTGCGCGAAGTCGCCGTGCGCAGTGCAGTGCTGCAGATCAAGGCGCCGACCTGTGTAATGCGCTGGCTGTTGCCACGCTTGATCGAGTGGCAGGCGCTGCGCCCGGACATCCCGGTCGAAGTCACCAGTTCGGTCCAGCACGGGGTCGACTTTCAGCATGAGGAGTTCGATGCTGCGGTGCTCTACGGACCTGCACCCGAGCCTGGCCCGCACACGCGAAAACTGTTTGATGAGCAGCTTACGCCGGTCTGCGCGCCTTCGCTGTTGAAGGGTAATTTGCCCCTACAGCAACTTGCCGACCTGCCTGCACACATGCTGCTGCACCCGTCCCGCGACGAACACGACTGGCGCCTGTGGTTAGCGACGGCAGGCTCGACCGAGGTGCATGGCCGACGCCAGCATTTCGAGACGCTGGACATGGCCATGGCGATGGCTGCGCAAGGTACCGGGGCGGCGATTGGCGACTGGGCATTGATTGCCGATGATCTGCGCGAAGGGCGCTTGTGCATGCCGTTTGACCTAAAGGTGAGCACCGGCAGCAGCTATTATCTGACCAGCCCGGACAGGCCAATGCCTGCGGGACTGATCGAGTTGCTAAAGTGGCTGCAAACACGCGCCAGGCAATAGCCGCGGTTACTCCTCGACGCTCATGTATTCCTTGGCCCAGCGGATGTAGTCCTCCGGCTGGGTATAGGTGTGCGAGAGCTCGGTAGCGCTGAGGTTTTCCGACTTGTTCTGCTGGCCACGCTGCAGGCGCAGGCAATCGTAGGTGGCCTTGATCGCAGCAAAGTAGGCGGCATGGCCATCGACCACGATGCGCACGCCCAAGCGCGCCAGACGCTCGTCATCGCCCAGGTTCGGGTTGCCGTAAGTCACCAGCATCAACGGCACGCTGAGGTGCTCGGAGATCTGCTCGAGGTGGTCGAAGTCCTTGACCCCGACCATGCAGATCGCGTCGGCACCGGCCTTCTGGTAGCTCTGGGTACGGACAATGATCTCTTCGGTGCTGAGTACGCCGGCGTTGGTCCGCGCGATGATCGACAGCGACGAATCGACCCGGGCTTCGAGGGCCGCGCGGATCTTGCCGACGCCTTCGTCGACCGAGATCAGGTCGGTGGACTTGCGCCCGAACTGAGCCGGCAGCAGCGTGTCTTCAATGGTCAATGCCGCCACGCCGGCGCGCTCGAGTTCGATCACGGTGCGCATGACGTTGAGGGCATTGCCATAACCATGGTCGGCGTCGGCCATGACCGGCAGTTGCGCAACGCGGCCGATGCGGGTGGCTTGTTCGACGAACTCGCTCAGGGTGATCAAGGCAAAGTCAGGCGCAGCCAGCACCTGCAGGGAGGCGACCGAACCACCGAGAATACCCACCTCAAAGCCCAGGTCTGCCGCGATGCGCGCCGACATGGGGTCAAACACGGAAGCTGTGTGGAAGCACGAACCGGAAGCGAGCAGCTCGCGGAAGGCAAAACGTAAATCCTGGTGGGAAGCCCTGGGCATGATCACTCCGCAATAAACTTGTAATTGAACTGGCTGAAAACCGACCCTTGAATGTGGGGTCTACCTGACCCGTTCCAACCGTCGCCATCTGGGCGGTCATGCTCGACATGCAGGCAGAGGAATAAAAGGCGTGGGCTACAGCGGCGCGGAATACTGCGACCATTTGCTGCACCATGCTGGTGCAAAGCCCCGTAATCAGCCACTGCGGCTCCGCCACGATATCACGCAGCCACTTCGGTTCGGTCGAAAGCGCGTATGCCGATCGTGCATAGGTGATGCACATACTGGATAGGAAGCTACCTAAGTCAGGTTACACTTGGCTTGCGCCTGATGGCCCTGACTTGGACATTTTCATACAAGGTATGACCGTGACTGCCGCACTCCCTCCTGCTGCCCTTCGCCGCGTGCTGACCGCCCTGATGCTGGCGATCTTTCTTGGTGCCCTCGACCAGACCATCGTTGCCGTGTCGCTGCCGGCGATCTCGGCGCAGTTCAATGAAGTCGAGCTGCTGGCCTGGGTGATTGCCGGGTATATGGTAGCGATGACGGTTGCGGTGCCGATCTACGGCAAGCTGGGTGACCTGTACGGGCGCCGAAGGATGATCCTCACCGGCACCGCGCTGTTCACCCTGGCCTCGGTGTTCTGTGCACTCGCGCAGAATATCGAGCAGTTGATCCTGGCCAGGGTGCTGCAGGGCATCGGCGCCGGCGGCATGGTCTCGGTAAGCCAGGCGATCATTGGTGATTACGTGGCACCGCGCGATCGCGGCAAGTATCAAGGTTATTTCAGCAGCATGTACGCCCTGGCCAGCGTGGCCGGGCCGGTCCTTGGCGGCGGCTTGACCGCTTACTTGTCGTGGCACTGGGTGTTCTGGATCAATCTGCCGCTGGGGCTGCTGGCGCTGTGGGTCATCGGTCGAGCGCTGAACGGCATGCCGAGCCGCCATCGCGCGGCGAAGGTGGATTATCTGGGGGCACTGCTGCTGATCGTCGGCCTGGGCAGCCTGCTGCTGGGCATCACCCTGATCGGCCAAGGGCATGCCTGGCTGTCGACGCCGGTAGTGGCTTTGTTCGGCTGCGCCAGCCTGGGTCTGCTGCTGTTGATCGTTCAGGAACGCCGCTGCGCCGAGCCGCTGCTGCCGCTCAAGCTGTTCGGAAACCGCGTCGCGCTTGCCAGTTGGGGGGTGATCTTCTTTGCCAGCTTCCAGTCGATCTCGCTGACCATGCTGATGCCGCTGCGCTTTCAGAGCATTACCGGCGCCAGCGCCGACAGCGCTGCGCTACACCTCCTGCCGCTGGCTATCGGCCTGCCGCTGGGGGCATTTTGCGGCGGTCGGCTGACCAGCCGTACTGGTCGCTACAAGCCGCAGATCCTCGCCGGCGCCGTGTTGATGCCTATGGCAATCCTGGTAATGGCGCTGACTCCACCTGACTCAGCGCTGCTCAGTGCGCTGGCAATGATCCTGGTCGGGGTTGCTGGCGGCCTGCAGTTTCCGACGTCGCTGGTGGCCAGCCAGAGTGCAGTGCAGGCACAGGATATCGGCGTGGTGACCAGCACTACCAACCTGTTCCGCTCGTTGGGCGGCGCGGTGGGTGTGGCGTGCATGTCCAGCGTGCTGCTGGCATTGCTGCATATGGGTGGGATTGAGTTGCTGGGCAATCCATTGCTGGCGAATGTGCAGACGGGAGCGGCCGACCCGCTGCACCAGGCGCAGTTGCTGCAGACCTTCAGCTATCTGCTGATGGGCAGTGCCGCCGTTGCGCTGCTGGGTCTGATTGCCGCAGTGGCATTGCCCGACCGACAACTGCGCGGGCATTGAACCCGCGCGCGGCTGTTAATCGCCGGTTAATCCGTGTCTCACAAGCTCGCGCACAATCCTTCACAAAGTCTTATTTGCGCAAGGCCGGGCTCAGGCGCAGCATGTCCAGGCCCGTGTCCACCCAGCGTTCGGCATTGCCCAGCAGATCGAAGCTGTCTGGCAGCAACAACCAGCGGCCGATCAGACCGTCGATGTAGGCAAAAATCGCTACCGCAGCATGGTCGACCAATAGGTCGGCAGGCAACTGTTCGCGCCGTACTGCATTGCCCAGCGCCAGCACGATGCTTTGATGGCAATCGGCGATGGCGCCCTGACGCTGCTGGCGGATCTCACACATTTCATCGGTGAACTCGCACTTGTGATGCAGGATTTCATTGATACGCCGGGTTCGCGCGTCCAACACCAGGTCGTTGAGCACCTGCAACAGCAGTGTGCGCATGCAACCGAGTGGGTCGAGCTCATCCTCACTCTCGCTGGCACGGGCCAGGTGATCGTGGCTCTCATGCACACTGTCGAGCAGCGCCTGGACCAGCTCAGCCTTGTTGCTGAAATGCCAGTAGATCGCCCCACGAGTGACCCCCGCCTGCTGCGCAATATCAGCCAGGGTAGTGCGCGCAACCCCGCGTTTATAGAAAGCTCGCTCCGCAGCCGCAACGATCTGGGCGCGGGTTTCCTGGGCTTCCTCTTTGGTTCGACGGACCATGGCAGCTCAACCTCATCAAGATCCCAGCGCATGATCTGCGCTCGGGTGGACTGCGTGGAACACCTCTAGATGGGCGCTTCTCAACACAATTCTGTATCTGCGCCGTGGCAACAGACCGCTACAAATGACTATTTACAAACAACCATGAATGTAAGTATATTCGTTAGTAAGCTACTTATCCAGCCGAATGATTTATTCTGACCAGACTCTTCCATTACTCTTGAGCATCTCCCAGCTCTAGCGACCCGAGGATCCTCATGCAATTCAAGCCAGCTGTCACAGCCCTGGTTTCCGCCGTCGCCCTGGCAACCCTGCTCAGTGGCTGCAAGAAAGAAGAAGCCGCGCCTGCACCGCAGGCTCCTCAGGTCGGCGTTGTAACCCTGCAACCGCAAGCCTTCACCCTGACCTCGGAACTGCCGGGGCGCACCACTGCCTTCCGCGTTGCCGAAGTGCGCCCGCAGGTCAATGGCATCATCCTCAAGCGCCTGTTCAAAGAAGGCAGCGACGTCAAGGAAGGCCAGCAGCTCTATCAGATCGACCCTTCTGTTTACGAAGCGACCCTGGCCAACGCCCAGGCCAACGTGCAAGCGACCCGCTCGCTGGCCGATCGCTACAAGCAGCTGATCGATGAGCAGGCCGTATCCAAACAGGAATACGACGATGCCAATGCCAAACGATTGCAGGCTGAAGCAACGCTCAAGAGTGCCCAGATCGACCTGCGCTACACCAAGGTGCTGGCGCCGATCAGCGGCCGTATCGGTCGCTCGGCGTTCACCGAAGGTGCTTTGGTGAGCAATGGCCAGGCCGACGCCATGGCCACTATTCAACAGCTTGATCCGGTCTACGTCGACGTCACCCAGTCCACCGCAGAGCTGCTCAAGCTGCGCCGCGAGCTGGCCAGTGGGCAACTGCAGAAATCTGGTGAGAATGCTGCTCAGGTCGAGCTGATTCTGGAAGATGGCAGCACCTTCGCGCAAAAAGGCCGCCTGGAATTCTCCGAGGTATCGGTCGACGAAACCACCGGTTCGGTGGTCCTGCGGGCTGTGTTCCCCAACCCCGACCATACCCTGCTGCCGGGCATGTTCGTCCACGCCCGCCTGCAGTCTGGGGTCGCCGCCAATGCCATCCTGGCGCCGCAGCAAGGCGTCACCCGCGACCTGAAGGGCACGCCTACGGCACTGGTCGTGAACAAGGACAACAAGGTCGAACTGCGCGAGCTCAAGGCCAGCCGGACTCTGGGTAGCGACTGGCTGATCGAGGAAGGCCTCAACCCGGGCGACCGTCTGATCACCGAAGGCCTGCAGTACGTGCGTCCTGGCGTCGAGGTCAAGGTCAGCGAAGCGACCAACGTCAAGTCTGCGGCTAACCCCAACCAGGCCAACGCGGCGAAAGCTGACGCCAAAGCGGAGTAAACCATGTCGAAGTTCTTTATCGATCGCCCGATCTTCGCATGGGTGATTGCTCTGGTGATCATGCTGGTCGGCGCCTTGTCGATCCTCAAGCTGCCGATCAACCAGTACCCAAGCATTGCCCCGCCTGCCATCGCGATTGCCGTGAGCTACCCGGGTGCCTCGGCGCAAACCGTGCAGGACACCGTGGTCCAGGTGATCGAGCAGCAGCTCAACGGTATCGACAACCTGCGCTATGTGCAGTCGGAGAGCAACTCCGACGGCAGCATGACCATTACCGCCACCTTCGAGCAGGGCACCAACGCTGATACCGCGCAGGTGCAGGTGCAGAACAAGCTCAACCTGGCCACCCCGCTGCTGCCGCAAGAAGTGCAGCAACAGGGTATCCGCGTGACCAAGGCAGTGAAGAACTTCCTGATGGTGATCGGCTTGGTGTCCGAGGACGGCAGCATGACCAAGGATGACTTGGCCAACTACATCGTCTCGAACATGCAGGATCCGGTTTCGCGCACCGCGGGTGTGGGTGACTTCCAGGTGTTCGGCGCCCAGTACGCCATGCGTATCTGGCTCGATCCGGCCAAGCTGAACAAATTCCAGCTGACCCCGGTCGACGTGCGCACCGCAGTCTCCGCGCAGAACGTGCAGGTTTCCAGCGGTCAGCTGGGCGGCCTGCCAGCACTGCCGGGCACTCAGCTCAACGCCACCATCATCGGCAAGACCCGCCTGCAGACTGCCGAGCAGTTCGAGAAGATCCTGCTCAAGGTCAACAAGGACGGTTCCCAGGTGCGCCTGGGCGATGTCGCCAAGGTCGGTCTGGGCGGCGAGAACTATTCGGTAAGCGCCCAGTTCAACGGCAAGCCGGCTTCGGGCCTGGCGGTCAAACTGGCCACCGGCGCCAACGCCCTGGATACCGCCAAGGCGCTGCGCAAGACCATCAGCGACCTCGAGCCGTTCTTCCCGCCTGGGATGAAAGCGGTGTTCCCTTATGACACCACGCCGGTGGTGACCGAGTCGATCAGCGGGGTTATTCACACCCTGATCGAAGCGGTGGTGCTGGTGTTCCTGGTGATGTACCTGTTCCTGCAGAATTTCCGCGCCACAGTGATCACCACCATGACGGTGCCGGTGGTATTGCTCGGCACCTTCGGCATCCTCGCCGCAGCCGGCTTCAGCATCAACACCCTGACCATGTTCGCCATGGTTCTGGCCATCGGCTTGCTGGTAGACGACGCCATCGTTGTGGTGGAGAACGTCGAGCGGGTGATGTCCGAAGAGGGACTACCGCCCAAGGAGGCGACCAAACGTTCGATGGAGCAGATCCAGGGTGCGCTGGTCGGTATTGCCCTGGTGCTGTCGGCGGTACTGCTGCCAATGGCCTTCTTCGGCGGCTCTACCGGTGTGATCTACCGGCAGTTCTCGATCACCATCGTCTCGGCCATGGGCCTGTCGGTACTGGTCGCGTTGATCTTCACCCCGGCCTTGTGCGCCACCATGCTCAAGCCGGTGAAAAAGGGCGAACACCATGTCGCCAAGCGTGGCTTCTTCGGCTGGTTCAACCGCAACTTCGACCGCAGTGTGCAGGGCTACGAGCGTAGCGTCGGCACCATTCTGCGCAACAAGGCGCCATTCCTGCTCGCTTACGCCCTGATCATCGTCGGCATGATCTACCTGTTCATGCGCATCCCGACGGCGTTCCTGCCTGAAGAAGACCAGGGCGTATTGTTTGCCCAGGTACAAACCCCGGCCGGTTCCAGTGCCGAGCGCACCCAGGCCGTCGTTGACCAGATGCGTGAGTACCTGCTCAAGGACGAGGCCGACACCGTGTCGTCGGTATTCACCGTTACCGGCTTCAACTTCGCCGGCCGTGGGCAGAGCTCGGGTATGGCCTTCATCATGCTCAAACCATGGGGTGAGCGTACGGCTGAAAACAGCGTGTTCGGCCTCGCTGGCCGGGCTCAGCAGCACTTCTTCACCTTCCGTGATGCGATGGTGTTTGCCTTTGCCCCGCCTGCGGTACTGGAGCTGGGTAACGCCACCGGCTTTGACGTGTTCCTGCAGGACCGTGCCGGTCTTGGCCACGAAAAACTCATGGAAGCGCGCAACCAGTTCCTGGCCAAGGCGGCGCAGAGCAAGGTCCTCACTCAGGTGCGCCCTAACGGCCTGAACGATGAGCCGCAGTACCAGCTGATTGTCGATGACGAGCGCGCCAGCGCGTTGGGCGTGACCATCTCTGATATCAACAGCACCTTGTCGATCGCTCTGGGCGGCAGCTACGTCAACGACTTCATCGACCGCGGTCGGGTCAAGAAGGTCTACATTCAGGGCGACGCCAGTGCGCGGATGAACCCTGAAGACCTGAAGAAGTGGTATGTGCGCAACAGCCAGGGCGAGATGGTGCCGTTCTCTTCCTTCGCCACGGGTGAGTGGTCGTTCGGTTCGCCAAAACTGTCGCGTTACAACGGCGTGGAAGCGGTCGAAGTTCTGGGTGCACCGGCACCTGGCTACAGTACTGGTGAAGCCATGGCTGAGGTCGAGCGCATTGCCGGCGAACTGCCTACCGGCATTGGCTACTCGTGGACGGGTATGTCCTACGAGGAGAAACTCTCCGGTTCGCAGATGCCAGCCTTGTTCGCCCTGTCGCTGCTGTTCGTGTTCCTCTGCCTGGCAGCGTTGTACGAAAGCTGGTCGATCCCAATCGCGGTCGTGCTGGTAGTACCGCTGGGTATCATCGGTGCACTGGTTGCCACCAGCCTGCGCGGGTTGTCCAACGATGTGTACTTCCTGGTTGGCCTGTTGACCACCATCGGCCTGGCGGCGAAGAACGCGATCCTCATCGTCGAATTCGCCAAAGAGCTGCATGAACAAGGCAAGAGCCTGTACGACGCGACCATCGAAGCGTGCCGCATGCGTCTGCGCCCGATCATCATGACCTCGCTGGCGTTCATCCTCGGCGTGGTACCGTTGACCATCGCCAGCGGCGCAGGCTCGGGTAGCCAGCACGCCATTGGTACCGGTGTGATCGGCGGCATGATCAGTGCGACCGTGCTGGCCATCTTCTGGGTACCGTTGTTCTTCGTCGCAGTGTCGTCGCTGTTCGGCAGCAAAAAGCCGGAAGCCGACGCCACCCCTGAAACTCCACGTATCGAGGCTGGGCAATGACCAAGTCTTTGCTGTCCCTGGCAGTCACCGCGCTGATTCTCAGCGGCTGCTCGCTGATTCCTGATTATGAAACCCCAGATGCTCCGGTGGCAGCGCAGTGGCCGCAAGGCCCTGCCTACTCGCCGACCGAATCGGCAGAAGTGGCGGCGGCCGAGCAAGGCTGGCGCCAGTTCTACACCGATCCGGCGCTGCAACAGCTAATCCAGACGTCGCTGGTGAACAACCGTGACCTGCGCGTTGCTGCGTTGAATATCGACGCCTACCGTGCGCAGTACCGCATCCAGCGTGCCGACTTGTTCCCGGCAGTGTCGGCGACTGGCAGCGGTAGCCGTCAGCGCGTCCCTGCCGACATGTCGCAAACCGGCCAAGCCGGCATTACCAGCCAGTACTCGGCCACCGTTGGCGTCAGCGCCTACGAGCTGGACCTGTTTGGTCGCGTGCGCAGCCTCAGCGAGCAGGCGTTGGAGACTTACCTCTCCAGCGAGCAGGCGCGGCGCTCGACGCAGATCGCGCTGGTCGCCAGCGTGGCCAATGCCTATTACACCTGGCAGGCCGATCAGGCGCTGCTGAAGCTGACCGAAGAAACCCTCAAGACCTACGACCAGAGCTTCAACCTGACCCGTCGCAGCAATGAGGTTGGCGTGGCTTCGGCGCTTGATCTGAGCCAGGCGCGGACCGCGGTCGAAGGCGCCCGGGTCAAGCTTGCGCAGTACCAACGGCTGGTCGCCCAGGACCTCAACAGCCTGACCGTGCTACTCGGTACCGGCATCCCAGCCAACCTGCCGACACCGCTCAAGCTCGACGCTGATCAGTTGGCCGAAGTGCCAGCGGGTCTGCCGTCCGATCTGCTGCAGCGCCGGCCGGACATCCAGGAAGCCGAGCATCTGCTCAAGGCGGCCAACGCCAATATCGGCGCCGCCCGCGCAGCGTTCTTCCCGAGCATCAGCCTGACCGCCAATGCCGGCACCCTCAGCCCGGACATGAGCGGGCTGTTCAGCGGTGGTTCGGGTACCTGGCTGTTCCAGCCGCAGATCAACCTGCCGATCTTCAACGCCGGCAGCCTGCGCGCCAGCCTGGATTACTCGAAAATCCAGAAGGACATCAATATCGCGCGTTACGAAAAGACCATCCAGACTGCCTTCCAGGAAGTCTCGGATGGCCTGGCCGCACGCAAGACGTTTGAAGAGCAGTTGCAGGCGCAGCGCGATCTGGTTGCAGCCAACCAGGATTACTACCGCCTGGCCGAACGCCGCTACCGCATCGGGATCGACAGCAACCTGACCTTCCTCGATGCCCAACGCAACCTGTTCAGCGCCCAGCAGGCGTTGATCAGCGATCGGCTGTCGCAGCTGACAAGCGAGGTCAATCTGTACAAGGCGCTGGGAGGCGGCTGGTACGAGCGCACCGGCGAGGCCAACCAGCAGGCGTCGCTGAAATCGCCTAAAGGCTGATCGCCAAGGCACTGCAACAAGCCCACCCTCGCGGTGGGCTTTTTTATGCGCGGACGCCACTGCGACGCGGTCCCCGTAGGAGCGGCCTTGTGTCGCGAAAGGGTCGCGCAGCGGCCCCAGAGATCGTGCAACCACCACAGATCGCCGGGCCCGCTACGCGC
>NZ_VXCX01000011.1:0-225255 GCF_052850745.1 Pseudomonas sp. 1121_17 | reverse complement strand
CGACTACACCGTCAACATCGACAGCAACGGCAAGGGCTCCATTCAGGTCCCGAACCCGAACAGCGAAGACGTGTACAAAGACGCTAGCGAGTTGGTGGCCACCGTCACCGGCGGCACCGGCGGCAACTTCGAGAAGATCGAAACCGGCGCGACTGGCACAGCACAAATTGCTGACACCGAAACCCCAGTCAGCGTAACCATCACGCCGCAAGCTGCGACTGAAGCTGACGCCAACGTCATCTTCAACTTCCAGATGAGCAAGCCGCCGCAGGCTGGCAGCGACCCAGTGGTACTGGTCGTCAAAGTCGGCGCCAGCAACTACAACGTCTCGATCAACAGCCAAGGCCAAGGCACGCTGAGCGTACCTAACCCGAACACCGAAGACGTCTTCAATGACGCCAGCAAGCTGGTTGCGACCGTGGTCAGCGGCAGCGGTGGCAACTACGAGAAGATCGAAACCGGCGCAACCGCGATTGCCGATATCGCCGACACCATCGATACCGTCTACGCGAAGATCAGCATGGTCGGTACCGGTTCGGTCAACGAAGGCGGCAACCTGACCTACAAGGTCGAGCTGGTCGACAAGTCGGGCAACTCGATCAGTGTGCCAACCGGCAAGTCGGTTTCGGTCAACCTGGAATGGTCCGGCAATGCTGATGCCAGCGACATTGAAGGTACGCTGCCAACCAGCGTGACCATCACTGGCGGCAAGAGCAGCGTCGAGTTCAACGTCAAGACCTTCGACGACACCAAGATCGAAAGCAGCGAGACGCTGACCGCCACCATCAAGCAGGTCAACGACAACAATCAGGTGTTCGAGAACCTCGCGGTGGGCAGCCAGAACGTCGCCACCGGCACCATCATCGACAACGACAAAGGCCCGGTCATCACCGCGCCTGGTAGTGCTTCGATCATCGAGAGCGGTACTGCGGGTGGTGCCGATGTGGTGTTGGTGCTCGACCGTTCGGGCAGTATGGGGCCGAAGGGCAATGGCGACGGCGGCAGCGACCCGGATGGCAGCGGGCCGTATACCTCGCGCCTGCAGATGCTCAAGGACGCGGTCAAGAACCTGTTCGACTCCGGTACTGTGCATTCGGTGTTTATCGTGTCGTTCGGCTCCAGTGCCACCTTCCACACTTCCGGTAAAGATGGCGGCTGGTTCACCAACCTGGATGACGCCTATGCGGCCATCGACGCCCTCAAGGCTGGCACCCAGACCTACTACAACAGTGCCCTGAACACGGTCATCAACAACTACACGGCGCCGCCGCCGGGCGGTAACAAGCTGGTCAACATCTTCATGTCCGACGGTGTGCCTACCAGCGGCCAGGGCGCCAATGAAAACAACTGGATCAACTTCCTTGATCAGAAAGGTTTCAATGACTCCTTCGCTGTAGGCTTCGGCGGGCTGAGCAATACCGACAAGAACTACCTTGAGCCGATCGGCTGGAAGCCAGGTGAAACCGCCGGTTCCATCACTCAAGGTGTGAATGACAACCACGTGCTGGTCGTCGATACCTCGCTCAGTGCTCTGACTCAGGCGCTGGTGGGTAGCGTCGGCGGCAGCGCGGTGTCCGGCAACGTGACCGACAACGCCACCAGCGGTACCGCGGGCTGGGCCAGCAATGGCTGGAAACTGGCGTCGGTGGAGTACAACGGGGTTACCTACTCGTTCACCAGTGCCACCGACTCCAAGACCCTCGACCTGGGCAATGTCGGCAAGGTAGTGATCAAGTCCGATGGCAGTTACACCTTCTCGGGCAAGGACAACTTCGACACGGCCGATTCGCTGTCGGCAGTGGTCAAGTTCACGGTCAAGGATGCTGCTGGCAACACCGCGTCCTCGTCGCTGACCCTGACTGTCAACGACCGCAGCGACCCAATCGCTGGCAACGACGATGTGACCGCCACACTGACCTCGAAAACGGTCATGGGCGCGCCAACCGACGTTACCTTGGCCAGCTTCACAAGCGGCGAGAAGAGCCAGTGGCGGTTCGAGAACGCAGTCGATCGCGACACGCCTAACCCGGCAGCCGACACCGGCCGCTGGCAGGTGAGTTCGGTGGTCGGCACCACGGCGGATGCCAGTGTCAGCAGCGGCAGCAATCCGACCCTCGTGCTGACGGATCGCAACGGTAATAGCTACGGCGATGCCTCGATCCTGACCCCGCTGTACAAAGCGGTGGGCGGCGAGACGATGTCGTTCAAGGCGGTAGCTTCGCTGTCGACAGTGAATTACTGGTTTTCGACCGAGAAAGACACTGCGGCCTGGACGCTGTTCAAGAGCACCGATGGCGTCAACTGGACCGTGGCCGGAGGCGGCTCGATCGCCAACGGTACCTCCACCATCACCACCGATGCGCTGGAAGCGAACGCCCAGTACCGCGTGCAACTGAGCGTGCATGACGACACCAGCAGCTTCTCCTCCGGCAGCGCCAATATCAGCTTCGATGACTTCAAAGTCACCGTACCTGGCGCCCCAGTAGTGGAATGGACTGCAACACCAGTCACCGGCACGGTAGCTGCCAACGACTCGTGGGGCACTGACGGCGAAGTCTCGACCCTGGCAATCAAGGTCAACGGCGCATGGGTCGATGTACCAACAGGCGGCACCACCGTCGACGGTCAGTACGGCAGCCTGGTGATCGCCAAAGACGGCTCGTACACCTACACCCCGACTGCGAGCAAAGACGGCGTCGGCCACATGGATCAGTTCGATTACAAGCTGACCCAGCCGGACGGCGATACCGACACCGCGCACCTGTACGTGACCATTCAAGGTACCGGCCCAGGCGCAGCTGGCGTGGCGGCACCGGCGTGGACCAGCGGCAATGACACGCTGCTGGGCGGCGACGGTAACGACAACATCTTCGGCGGTGCCGGCAACGACACGCTGATCGGCGGCAAGGGCAATGACATCCTCACCGGCGGCAGCGGTGCCGACCTGTTCGTCTGGAAAGCGGGCCACACCGGCAACGATGTGATCACCGACTTCAAGGCGTCCGAAGGCGACCGCATCGACCTCAGCGAACTGCTCCAGGGCGAGAAGGGCAGCACCATCGACAACTATCTGAAGATGACCACCGTGCAAGGCGACACCGTTCTGCAGATCAGCAGCGATGGCAAGCTCAACGTTCAAGATGGCACCAATCACGTCGATACCACTATCACCGTGCAGGGCGTCAACTGGTCGAACAGCTCCATCAACTCGCTGATTAGCGGTGCCGATCCGTTGATCAAGGTCGACAACCACAACGGCTGATGTTCACCCGCCAGCAGCAGGCAACTGCTGCTGGCGTTGTGCACTGATTTGACTCCGGCCTCGTCGCAGCTTGCCTGCAACGAGGCCGAAGTCGTGTTGGGCTACCTCAAGCGTTATTCTGCCCCTATCGCAACCAGAAGGATTCACCGTGACAACGGATCACAGCCTGTATTACGTGCAGCGCGACGCCGATGGGCGCCTGTCGCGGGTCGACGCCAAGGCTTTTGAAGGCCATACCGAAACCCTGCCGGGTGACCACGTCGAGGTCCTGCATTGGCTGGCCGACGATGTTATCGGCAACAGCCTCAACCAGCTCAAACAGAGCGATCTGGACATGATCCGGGTGCTCGAGGACTTGATCGAAGTGCTGACCAACAAAGGCGTGCTGAGCATTACCGACCTGCCGGCCGGCGCTCAGGCCAAGCTGCTCAACCGCTCTAGCGCACGCCGTGCCTTGGGTGGGTTGAGCAACCTGATAGAAGAAGATCATGGGAGCGGGCTGATCTGAATGAACGCCCCGGCCTCAGTCCAGAGGCCGGGCGGTCCCTACCTGGGGTAAGCGCTGTGGCTCAGTCCTGATATTGAGCCGCAGCGCTGCTCAAGGTACGCCCGATTTCCTCACGCAGTGGCTGCGGCAGCTCGACCACCAGGCTGTCGCCCTGACTCAGCAGCCACCAGCGCAGCGGCCAGCCGTCGCTGACCGTCGCGCGCAGGCGGTGGCCGTGTTCCAGCGCGGTCAACTGCATGTCCGGGGTCAACGGCGCGTCACGCAGCTGCCGGGCGAGCAGATCGCTGATCCACGCCTGCAGCTCAATGCCATCACCCTGCACCGGCTGCAGCGCATCCCCGCGCAGGTACGCCTGCAAATCGAAATTGCCGCGCAGCTCGCTTACTGCTGCCGCTGACCAGTGCCAGCCAAACGGGATGCTCTTGTCATTGCGCTCAAGCGGGAAGATCAACGCAAGCTCGTTGAGGTCGCGCTCGACCGTGCGTTTGCTGACGATAAAGCCGACGTCACGCAACCCCCAGACCAACTCGGCGCTGGTAATGCCGGGCGAGCGGCTAGGCAGCTGACGTAGCAGGGCCCATTGACGGCTGAGGGTGGCGCGAGTAGTGGCGAACGGCAAAGGTAAACGTCCTTGTCTAGGCTTGCCGCACCAGAATGGCGGCACAGGGCGCGCATGGCAATTAGCCACACCTCGCTCAGATCAATGAACCTGCATTTGGTTGCCTGGGTTCGAATCGTTCGCGACAGGTTTCGTCGTAGCATGCCGCAGAATCACGCCTCACCACGGCTGTGGTTGGGTTGTGAAGCGTTCAATGAGGATGAACATGTCTGCTGCCAGCAATATCCATTCGCTGCTCGCGCGTCTTTTACCGGCGCGGATAATCCCTGTGCCGATTCCTCCGCGCCAGCGTCAGCACCTGTTCACCGGTGTCGGTCTACCCAGCCACTGCGGGCAGTTGGGCGAGCGCCCTGGTCTGGTCAATCGCCTGGATGAAGCCGTCGACCTGCAGGCGGTGTATGCCGACCTGCGCCGGCTCGCGCTGGCGGGCAACATCGCTGCACTGAACGACCTTGGCTGGATCTGGCTCAACGGCAAGTACTGGCTGGCAGATACGGTCCTGGCTGGGCATCTGCTGCGCATGGCCGCGCTACAGGGCAATGCTGCCGCCTGGTTCAATCTTGGCCAGCAGCACTACTTCGGCAAAGGCGTGGCGGTGTGTTACGAGCAAGCTGCCGAATGCTATCGCCAGGCATTCGAGGGCGGCCTGCTGCACGCTGCCGCAGCGTTGGGCGACCTGTTCGAAGAGGAAGTCTGCGACGCTGAGCAGGAATGGATGGTTGACCCGGTCGAGGCGCTGCGCTGGTTCATGCGCGGGGCCAAACTGGGCGAGGCACGCTGTCGGTTCGAGGTCGGCCATCGTTTTCTGCATGGGCTGTATGTCGAGGCCGATATCAAGGCCGCCCTGTACTGGCTGGAGCTGGCGGCAGCCGCCGGGGTGATGCAGGCAGCAGAAGAGCTGGCGGTGCATTTCAGCAGCCGCAACATTGCCCGTTACAAGGATTGGCGTGATCAGGCGATCCAGATGGGCAGCAACCTTGCCTTGACCATGAAGCTTGAAGACCAGGTTCAGCGCTGAGGTGCATGAATAACCTTTCATCCTCGCAGCTCATCGCCGGCGGTTGACGCGGGGGGTGGGGCAGGGCGTATATTGATAGTTAGCAAACTATGAATATATTTTCCGGTTACTCCATGACACTCGATTCACTGCACCTGCAAGTCAGCAGCGGCATGGTGGTTGGCGCACGCCACTGGCGGCGTATCTGCCATACAGCCCTGACCAGCTATGGTATTTCCGAAGCCTGCGCGGTGCCGCTGTTGATGATCGTGCGCCTGGGCGATGGCGTGCATCAGGTTGCGGTGGCCAACGCTGCCGGGCTGGAGAGCCCGTCACTGGTGCGCCTGCTCGACCAGCTGTGCCGAGCCGGGCTGGTCTGTCGCAGTGAAGACCCGCTCGATCGTCGGGCCAAGGCGCTGAGCCTGTCTGCCGAGGGCCGGGTACTCGCCGAGTCGATCGAAGGCGAGCTGGTGCGTCTGCGGCGTGACATCCTCAAGGGCATCAGCCAGGCTGATCTGGAGGCCTCGCTGCGAGTGATCCGGGCCTTCGAAGGCGCCGCTCAAGGGCCCATTGAGGGCCTGGCATGAACGGCTTCTTCAGCTCGATGCCGCCCGCCCGCGACTGGTTCTACGGCGTGCGCACCTTTGCCGCGTCGATGATCGCCCTGTACATCGCCCTGCTGATGCAGCTGCCGCGCCCGTACTGGGCGATGGCTACGGTGTACATCGTCTCCAGCCCTTTCGTTGGCCCTACCAGCTCCAAGGCCCTGTACCGCGCCCTCGGCACGCTGCTCGGCGCAGGCGGGGCGATCCTGCTGGTACCGCCGCTGGTACAGTCGCCGTTGTTGCTGTCGGGGGCCATCGCCCTGTGGACCGGGACCTTGCTGTTCCTCTCGCTGAACCTGCGCACCGCCAACAACTACGTGCTGATGCTGGCGGGCTATACCTTGCCGATGATTGCTCTGGCGGTAGTCGACGACCCGCTGGCGGTGTTCGACGTCGCCTCGTCGCGGGCCCAGGAGATCTGCCTGGGCATCGTTTGCGCAGCGGTGGTAGGCGCGATCTTCTGGCCGCGGCGGCTGGCGCCGGTGGTAGTCGGTTCGACCGGCAATTGGTTCGCCGAAGCGATCCGCTACAGCGACAGCTACCTGGCCCGTGATGTCGCGGTCGACAATGTCGCCGCCCTGCGCGCCTCGATGGTTGCCACCTTCAACAGCCTCGAGCTGATGATCGGCCAGCTCGGTCACGAAGGCGCCGGCCCGCATACTTTGAAGAATGCCCGCGAACTGCGTGGCCGGATGATCCACCTGCTGCCGGTCATCGATGCCCTTGACGACGCCCTGCGCGCTCTCGAAGGCCGCGCGCCAGCGCAGTTCAGCCTGATTCAGCCGCTGCTGGCCGATGCTCGCGATTGGCTGCAAGGCAGCGCCGAGGATGCTTCGGTACTGCGCTGGCGCGCCCTCAGAGACAAACTCGAATCTCGGCAACCAAGCGCTGCCGCGCTCGATCAGCGGCCGGAACTACTGCTCTCCAACGCGCTTTACCGACTGACCGAATGGGTCGACCTGTGGCAGGACTGCTGCGCCCTGCAACATGCTTTGCGCGCCGATGACGCCACGCCCTGGCGGGCGGTCTACCGGCATTGGCGGCTGGGCCGGCTGACGCCGTTTTTCGACCGTGGGCTGATGCTCTACTCGGTGTTCTCCACGGTTACTGCGATCATCGTCGCCTGCGCATTGTGGATTGGCCTGGGCTGGCACGACGGCGCCAGCGCAGTGATCCTCGCTGCGGTCGCCTGCAGCTTCTTCGCCGCCATGGATGACCCCGCACCGCAGATCTACCGGTTCTTCTTCTGGACCCTGCTGTCGGTGATCTTCTCCAGCCTGTACTTGTTCCTGGTGCTGCCCAACCTGCACGACTTCCCGATGCTGGTGCTGGCCTTCGCCGTGCCGTTCATCTGCGTCGGCACGCTGACCGTGCAGCCGCGCTTCTACCTCGGCACCTTGCTGACCATCGTCAACACCGCGACCTTTGTCAGCATCCAGGGTGCCTACGATGCCGACTTCTTCACCTTCCTCAACGCCAACCTGGCAGGCCCGGTGGGCTTGCTGTTCGCGTTCATCTGGACCCTGCTGCTGCGCCCGTTCGGCGTCGAGCTGGCGGCCAAACGGCTGACCCGTTTTGCCTGGCGCGACATCGTCGAAATCACCCAGCCAGCGCCGTTGGCCGAGCAGCGCAAAGTCGGTGTACAGATGCTCGACCGCCTTATGCAACACCTGCCGCGGCTGGCGCAGACTGGCCAGGACAGCGGCGTGGCCCTGCGTGACCTGCGCGTGGGCCTGAACCTGCTGGACTTACAGGCCTACCTGCCGCGGACTGGCCTGCAAGCGCGCGAGGCGCTGCAGACGGTGATCGAAGAAGTCGGCGCCCACTATGCGCAGTGCCTGCGCGCCGGCGAACGCCTGCATGCGCCGGCAGAGTTGCTGCGCAACATGGAGCGCGCCCGGCAGAGCCTGGCGCTGGACGATCTGCACGACCGTGGCGATGCCCGCGTGCATTTGCTGCACGCCTTGAGCGGCCTGCGCCTGGCCTTGCTGCCGGGTGTCGAGGTGATGCTTGAGCCCAGTGCCCCCGCGCAACTGCCTGATGGCATCGATGGAGCCCCGCTGTGATTGGTGAACTGGATATCAGCGGGGTGTTCCTGCCCACGCTCCTGGTGATGATGATCGGCACCTACCTGCTGTTTCTTGGCGTGCACGCTGTGCTGGTGCGCCTGCATTTCTACCGCCTGGTCTGGCACCGGGCGTTGTTCAACGTTGCCCTGTATGCCGTGCTGCTTGGCGCGGTAGACCACTTTTGCCGAAGCCTGATGCTGCCATGAAAAAACCTTTGTTGACCTTGGGCCGTGTGGTCCTGACCCTGCTGGTAGTGACCTTTGCCGCCGTGCTGATCTGGCAGATGGTGGTGTACTACATGTTCGCCCCGTGGACCCGCGACGGCCACATCCGCGCCGACGTGATCCAGATCGCCCCGGACGTGTCCGGGCTGATCCAGCGCGTCGAGGTGCGCGACAACCAGGTGATCAAGCGCGGCGACGTGCTCTTCAGCATCGACCAGGATCGCTTCAGCCTGGCCCTGCGCCACGCCCAAGCGACCTTGAACGAGCGCCAGGAAACCCTCGCTCAAGCCATCCGCGAAACCCGGCGCAACAAAAAGCTGGGCAACCTGGTCGCGGCCGAGCAGTTGGAAGAAAGCCAATCGCGTGAAGCCCGCGCCCGCTCGGCGGTCAATCAGGCTCAGGTCGCAGTCGACAGCGCGCAACTCAACCTTGATCGCTCGGTAGTGCGCAGCCCGGTCGACGGCTATCTCAACGACCGCGCCCCGCGTGCCCATGAGTTCGTCACCGCCGGCCGTGCAGTGCTATCGGTAGTCGACAGCGGCTCGTACCACGTCGATGGTTATTTCGAAGAGACCAAGCTCGGCGGCATCCATATCGGCGATGCCGTCGACATCCGCGTGATGGGTGACGACACCCGCCTACGTGGCCATGTCGAAAGCTTTGCCGCCGGCATCGAAGACCGTGACCGTAGCAGCGGCGCCAACCTGCTGCCCAACGTCAACCCGGCGTTCAGCTGGGTACGCCTGGCCCAGCGCATCCCGGTGCGGATTGCCTTCGATCAGGTGCCAGCCGACTTCCGCATGATCGCCGGGCGCACGGCCACAGTGACTATCCTCGAGGGCCAGCGCCCATGAAACGCCTGTTGCTGATTGGCCTGAGCCTGTCACTCGGCGCCTGCCAGATGGTCGGCCCCGACTATCAGGTACCAGAGGACGCTGCGGTCCAGCGCAGCGACCTCAACGGCGCCTTGCGCCAGGACGCCGAAAGCGTGGTCTCGGCACCGGTGCCGGAGGACTGGTGGCAGCTCTACCAGGACCCGCGTCTGAACCAGCTGGTACGCCAGGCCTTGGCCAGCAACAGCGAACTGCGCGTGGCGGCAGCCAACATCGCCAAGGCCCGCGCCCAGCTTGAGGTCGCTGAATCGCAGGGCGGCTTTGGCGGTTCCGGCAAGCTTGCTGCGCAACGCCTGCAGGAGTCTGGCGAAGCCTTCCTGCAACCGGAAAAAGTCCCGGTCGCAAACATCGGCGAAGCGATCATCAGCGCTTCCTATCAGTTCGACCTGTGGGGCACCTTCAAGCGCGGCACCGAGGCCGCCCAGGCCAATGCCGACGCCGTCCAGGCCGCCGCTGACACTGCCCGCATCACTTTGGTGGCCGACGTGGTCAAGGCTTATACGCAGGTGTGCTCGGCCAACGAAGAGCTGCACATCGCTCGCCAGTCGCTGGACCTGCAACAGCAAGGCGTGCAACTGACCCAGCGCCTGCGTGATGCCGGCCGTGGTGATGAAACCCAGGTCACCCGCTCGCAAACCCAGCTCAAGTCGTTGAGCGCCGAGCTGCCGCGTTTTCAGGCTGAGCGCGAGACGGGCTTGTATACCCTGGCGGCGCTGCTGGCGAAACCTGTCGAGCAACTGCCGGCAGGCACTGCCGATTGTGCCGAGCTGCCGCATCTGGCCCAGCTAATCCCGGTGGGTGATGGCGCTGCACTGCTCAAACGCCGCCCCGACGTGCGCCAGGCCGAACGCCAGTTGGCAGCCGCTACAGCGAGCATCGGTGTCGCTACGGGCGCGTTGTACCCGAACATCAGCATCGGCGCTCAGGTCGGCACCATCGGCATCCTCGACAACCTCGGCGAGCCGTCTACCAACCGCTGGGGCTTTGGCCCGCTGGTCAGCTGGACCATCCCCACCAACGGCACCCGTGCCCGCATTCGCGAGGCCGAGGCCTCGACGCAAGCAGCCCTGGCCCATTTCGACGGCGTGGTCCTCAACGCCATCCGCGAGACCCAGACCCGGCTGGCGCAGTACAGCGCCCTGCTCGACCGGCGCGATGCCCTGGCCGAGGCCGAGCGCTCGGCTCAGCAGGCGGCCGAGCAAACCCACCGCTACTTCCAGGCCGGGCGCGAGTCGTTCCTGGCGGACCTGCAGGCGACCCGCACCTACACCGACATGCGCGGGCAGCTGGCCGCGGCCAACAGCCAGGTGGCGATGGGGCAGATCAGTGTGTTCCTGGCGTTGGGCGGTGGTTGGAAAGACCCCGCAGGCAAGTGATTCAGGCGGTGCTCAGTGGGCCTACGAGCCTGGCCGGTACTGCAACGCCTCGGCCAGATGCGCACGGCCGATGTTGTCCAGCTGCTCCAGATCAGCCAAGGTCCGCGCCACCTTGAGCAGCCGATGGGCCGCGCGCAGTGACAAGGTCAGGCGCTCGCAGGCGTTCTCCAGCCAGCTCTGGTCCCCGGCACTCAACCCGCAATAACGGCGCAGGCCATTGAGGTCGAGAAATGCATTGGCGCAGCCCTGCCGGCGTTGCTGGCGCTCACGGGCCTCGGCCACCACTGCGGCAACGCTGGCACTGGTTTCGCCGCTGGGCTGGTTGGTCAGCACTGTGCTTTCCCGCGCCACGGTCAGGTGCAGGTCAATCCGATCGAGTAGCGGCCCAGACAGCTTGTTGCGGTAACGCTGGATCAGTTCGGTGCTGCAGCGACAACGCCCTGTAGGGTCACCCAGGTAGCCGCAGGGGCACGGGTTCATTGCCGCCACCAACTGAAAGCGGGCAGGGAAGCGTACCTTGTCCTTGGCCCGCGCCACCACGATCTCGCCGCTCTCCAGTGGCTCGCGCAACACCTCCAGCACGCGCCGCTCGAACTCAGGTAGTTCATCAAGAAACAGCACACCGTGGTGGGCGAGGGTGATCTCCCCCGGCTGCGGCCGACTGCCGCCACCCACCAGGGCCGGCCCAGAGGCCGAGTGATGCGGATGCCGGAACGGCCGCTGCGGCCAGCTGTTCAACGGAGTACGCCCGCTCACCGACTGAATCGCCGCCACCTCCAGCGCCTCATGTTCATCCAGCGGCGGCAGCAAGCCGGGCAAGCGGCTGGCGAGCAAGGTCTTGCCGGTGCCTGGCGGGCCGGTGAACAGCAGATTGTGGGCACCCGCCGCCGCCAGCAGTAGCGCCCGTTTGGCAGCCACCTGGCCCTGCACTTCACTCAAATCCGGGTAAGGCTTGCTCTGCAGCACCAACCCATTGGCCGCATAAGGCGCCAACGGCACCTGACCATTGAGGTGAGCGACCAGCTCCTGCAGATGGGCAACCGCATACACCACCAGCCCACTGGCCAGGCTCGCCTCCTCGGCATTGTCCCGCGGCACCACCAGTGCCCGGCCGGCATCGCGTGCCGCCAGCGCTGCAGGCAGTACCCCCTGCACCGCCCGCACGGCACCGGACAAGGCCAACTCGCCCAGGCACTCGATCTCGCTCAGCTGGGCAACCGGCACCTGCGCATCGGCCGCCAGAATGCCCAGGGCAATGGCCAGGTCGTAGCGCCCGCCGTCCTTGGGCAGGTCGGCAGGGGCGAGGCTCTGGGTGATACGCCGGGCAGGGTAATTCAGGCCCGAGTTGACGATGGCGCTGCGCACCCGGTCCTTGCTCTCTTTGACGGTGGTTTCCGGCAGGCCGACCAGCGTCAGCGTGGGCAAGCCATTGGCGAGATGGGTCTCGACACTGACGGCAGGCGCCTCGACGCCGACCTGGGCGCGGCTGTGAACAAGGGCGAGGGACATGGACACTCCGTAGTCGCTGATGAAAGCCGCGTCCTGCGGCACGTCATCAGCGTAGCGGGGTGTGGTGTGGCTGCTTCGGGAAGAGTGCTTCTGGGTTTTGCAGGGAGCCTTTAGGAAGCCGCTTGATCTGCCGCCGGTTCAGCCGCCTGCGTCGCTGGCGCAGCACTCATCCGCGCATCCAGCTCGGCAACCTGCTTCTCCAGCGCCTCAAGCCGCGCACGGGTGCGTGCAAGCACGACCATCTGGCTGTCGAATTCTTCCCGGCTGACCAGGTCGAGCTTGCTGAAAGCGCCCTGCATAAGCACCTTGAACTGGCTTTCCAGTTCAGCGCGGGGCTGGGCGGTGTCACCGCTGAACAGGCGCGAGGCCTGGTCGCTGAGGGCGTCTAGAAATGCTTTGGGCGCGAGCATGGTGGGCTGTCCGCTTGATCGAAAAAAGAGCCCAAGTGTAGCACGCCGGTGTAAAGGCCCTTTGCCGCACGCTTTTCGCGCATACAGCAGATAACAAGCGCACCAAAACCGTGCAGGTTTTCACTGATGGCGACTGGCCCAATCTGAACATTCCACGCAACTCGCTGTTTCCCGAGCATTTCCAGGTTTTGGCAAGGTTTCTGCAATGACCTTTACGAGCCATGCACTGATGCGGGTCCTTGTGACCAGGCAGTGCGCAGGCCACGCCGCGAGGCGTTTGTTCAGCGTCACCTGCAACATCGACGCCGAGCCATGCCAACGATGCGTTACAAAGCCGAGCACTGCGCTTAGACTTGAGACGGGTTTGTTTTCCTGGGGCAAGTCCACCAAATCGGGAGAGTTTCATGAAGCTAGTCACTGCCATCATCAAGCCGTTCAAACTGGACGACGTTCGCGAGTCGCTGTCGGAAATCGGCGTGCAGGGCATCACCGTCACCGAAGTCAAAGGCTTCGGTCGGCAGAAGGGCCACACCGAGCTGTATCGCGGTGCTGAATACGTGGTCGACTTCCTGCCAAAAGTGAAGATCGACGTCGCCATCGACGACAAGGATCTGGACCGGGTAATCGAGGCCATTACCAAGGCCGCCAACACCGGCAAGATCGGTGACGGCAAGATTTTCGTAGTCAATCTGGAGCAGGCGATCCGCATCCGTACCGGCGAAACCGATACCGACGCGATCTAAGCGACACAACAAAGCCTCACCAAACCCAACGCCCCAGGAGAAAACAACATGACTCTGCGTCAGATCGCAGGGCTAGGCGCCCTATTGTCCCTCGCAATGCCAGGCCTCGCGCTGGCCGAGGAAGCTGTCCCTACGCTGAACTCCGGCGACACCGCATGGATGCTCACTGCGACGGCGTTGGTACTGTTCATGACCATTCCAGGTCTGGCCCTGTTCTACGGCGGCATGGTCCGCTCCAAGAACGTGCTTTCGGTGATGATGCAGTGCTTCGCCATCACCGGCCTGATCAGCATCCTGTGGATGGTGTACGGCTATAGCCTGGCCTTCGATACCACCGGTATGGAAAAAGGCGTGCTCAACTTCAGCTCGTTCGTGGGCGGCTTCTCCAAAGCCTTCCTCAACGGCGTGACCCCAGCCAGCCTGACGGCGGCCTTCCCGGAAGCAGTGTTCATCACCTTCCAGATGACCTTCGCCATCATCACTCCCGCGCTGATCGTCGGTGCCTTCGCCGAGCGGATGAAGTTCTCGGCGATGCTGATCTTCATGGCAGTGTGGTTCACCCTGGTCTATGCGCCTATCGCGCACATGGTCTGGAGCGGCGATGGCGCACTGATGTGGGACTGGGGCGTACTCGACTTCGCTGGTGGCACTGTGGTGCACATCAACGCCGGTATCGCGGGCCTGGTCTGCTGCCTGGTGCTGGGCAAGCGTAAAGGCTACCCAACCACGCCAATGGCACCGCACAACCTGGGCTACACCCTGATCGGCGCAGCCATGCTGTGGATCGGCTGGTTCGGCTTCAACGCAGGCTCCGCCGCAGCTGCCAACGGCACCGCCGGCATGGCCATGCTGGTCACCCAGATCGCCACCGCCGCTGCGGCGCTGGGCTGGATGTTCGCCGAGTGGATCTTCCACGGCAAACCAAGCGCACTGGGCATCGCTTCGGGTGTAGTGGCAGGCCTGGTGGCAATTACCCCGGCAGCCGGCACCGTGGGCCCGATGGGCGCTCTGGTGATCGGCCTGGCCTCGGGTGTGATCTGCTACTTCTGCGCCACCAGCCTCAAGCGCAAGCTTGGCTATGACGACTCGCTGGATGCATTCGGTGTACACGGTATCGGCGGCATCGTCGGCGCCTTGCTCACCGGTATCTTCGCGGCACCGGCTCTGGGCGGCTTCGGCGCGGTGGACGACATCGGCGCGCAGTTCTGGATTCAGGCCAAGGGCGTGATCTTCACCGTGGTCTACACCGCTATCGTCACCTACATCATCCTCAAGGTGCTGGATATGGTGATGGGCCTGCGGGTCACCGAAGAAGAAGAGTCGGTCGGCCTCGACCTGGCGCAACACAACGAGCGTGGCTACAACCTGTAATCACGACGAAAAAAAATTGCCCGGTTCGCCGGGCATTTTTTTGTCTGAATTTCGCAGTTTCGTGCAGAGCAAACGGTTTATCCGTTACGTTCGCGACGTATGCCAAAAACTTACAACCTGCAGTGCGTTTATGGAGCTTTGCTTTTTCTGCGAGCACGCTAGAATGCGCGCCGGAGAGTGCTGAAGAGTTAATCTCGCGCTTCTTCCAGCCTTTGCTAGGCTTGCCAATATCGTATGGCCAGCACCGGCTCAGGGATTTCGTCAGGCTCTGCTAGCAGCAGGGTCTGCAGGGTAGCGCTGCTCATCCAGCGGCGCATGCTCAAGGGCAGTGGCCAAACCCACGGCCAGTTGAATTTTCACTGGTGGCTGCCGGTCTACGGCAACACTGGTCTATAACCAACCTGCTTTTCGCAAGCCATGAGGTAGAACATGAGCGACGACGATCTGGAAACTGACGACCTCGAAGTAGGCGACGAAGACGAGGCTGATGAAGGTCTTGAGGCTGCTGCCGATGACGGCGCCGAAGACGCTGGCGACGACACCCCGGTACCTGCTGCCAAAGGCAAGTCCAAGGCTGCCGTGACGGTAGACGACATGCCGAGCATGGAGGCCAAGCAGAAAGAGCGCGACGCCCTGGCCCGTGCCATGGAAGAGTTCTTGAATCGCGGTGGCAAGGTGCAGGAAGTGGAGGCCAATGTGGTCGCCGATCCGCCCAAGAAGCCCGACAACAAGTACGGCAGCCGCCCTATCTGAGTGGTTGTCTGCAAAAAAGCCCGCCGTCGCTGCGGGCTTTTTTGTGGCTGCTGTTCAGCGCCAGCGGGCGAGTACGTCAGGCAGCTGCGACAGCCGCTGAATCTGCGCATCAGGCGCTTTATCGCCGGTCCAGGCCTTACCTTGCGGGTTGAACCATACCGCGCGCAGGCCGGCCCGCTGGGCCCCGGCGATATCATCGCCAGGGTGATCGCCAACGTGGACTGCGGCGTCAGCGGGTGCCCCACCGCGCTTCAAGGCTTCGAGAAATGGCGCCGGGTCCGGCTTGCCGATGCCAAGGTCTTCGGCGCACAGGGCGAACTTGAAGTAATCGGCCAAACCGATGCGGGCGACGTCGGCGTTGCCATTGGTGACCACACCCAGGGTGTAGCGCTGGCGCAGGATCTCCAGCACCGGCTGCACTTCAGGGAACACCTCGATCTGATGACGCGCGTGCAAAAACACCTCGAAGCCTTCGTTGGCCAATTGCTGCGCTTGCTGCTCGCTGTAGCCGACGTCACACAAGGCGTGGTTGAGTACGCGCCGGCGCAGGGCGCTGATGCGGTGCTTCAGCCCGGGTTCGGCCTGCACCAGGCGTTCACGAATGGCGTACAGGTGCTCGACTGCCACGCCGCCCAGGCGCGGGGCGTTGGCTTCGAGCCAGTCGCGCAGCACGGTCTCGGCGCTGAGGATCACCGGCGCGGTGTCCCACAATGTGTCGTCGAGGTCGAAGGTGATCAGCTGGATGCTCATGAGTCGTTGCCCTTGCTGCGTTTGGCCCGGGGATGGGCGCTGTCGTAGACCGCTGCCAGGTGCTGGAAGTCCAGGTGGGTATAGATCTGCGTGGTGCTGATGTCGGCATGGCCGAGCATCTCCTGCACCGCCCGCAGGTCCTGGGACGATTCCAGCATATGGCTGGCGAAGGAATGGCGAAGCATGTGCGGGTGCAGGTGCTGGCCCAGCTCGCGCTCGCCGGCCGCCTTGACACGTAACTGAATGGCCCGCGGGCCGAGTCGCCGGCCCTGGCGGCTGACAAACACCGCGTTGTCCTGCGGCGCACTGATGCCGCGCAGCTTGAGCCACTCCTGCAGCGCCTCGCGGGCCTTGCGGCCGACTGGCAGCACGCGGGTCTTGCTGCCCTTGCCCTGCACCTGCACCAAACCATCGGCGAGGTCGAGGTGCTCGAGGTCGAGATTGGTCAGCTCGGACAAGCGCAAACCGGAGGAATAGAACAGCTCGAGAATGGCCTGGTCGCGGCGGGCAATGAAGTCGTCGTCGACGCCACCGTCCAGCAGTTGCAAAGCGCGGTCGGCATCCAACGCCTTGGGCAGGCGGCGCTCGCCCTTGGGCGGCGCCAGGCCATTGGCCGGGTCGTGCTCGCAGAGGCCTTCGCGGTTCAGGTAGCGGTACAGCCCGCGCACTGCCGAGAGCAGCCGGGCAATACTGCGCGAGGACTGCCCGTGATGATGCTGGCGGGCGACGAACTGGCGCAGTTGCTGGATGTGCAGAGAACCCCAGTTGGTAATGCCTTGGGCACCGCAGTATTCGAGGACTTTCTCCAGGTCGCGACGGTACGCTTGCTGGGTGTGCGGCGATACCTGGCGCTCATTGCGCAGATGCGCGCAATAAGCCTCCAGCTGGCGCTCCATCAGCGCACCGGTCGCAGGGTCTGGGTGAGCCGTGGAACCACCCGGCCAAGCACTTCAGCGATGTAGCTGAGGAACAACGTACCGACGCTGCTCTTGTAGTGCTGCGGGTCGTGGCTGCCGATCGCCAGCACGCCATGCAGGCCCTGATATTCCAGGGTGGCCACCGCGCTGGAGCCGACGTCCTTGCGTTGCTCTTCGCCAAACAGAAACGCCAGCTCGTGCTCACGCAGGTTGCCGCTGACCGTCTTGCCGCTGCCCAGCAGGGCGCCGATAGCCTGTTGCGCCTCGGCATTGCTGACCCAGCGGCCGACCGGTGTGGCGTTTTCACCAAACAGGATCAGGCTGACGAAGGGCACTTTGAATTCCTGGCGCAGGCTGTCTTCGACGGCCATCACCACTTCTTCCAGGCTGCTGGCATCGAGCAGGTCGAGGATCAGCCGGCGGGTCTTGTCGAACAGCCGGTCGTTGTCGCGGGCGACGTCCATCAGTTGCGACAAGCGATGGCGCATCTCGATATTGCGGTCGCGCAACAGCTTCAGCTGGCGCTCCACCAGCGACACGCTGTCGCCGCGCTGGTGCGGGATCTGCTGTTCGAGCAGCAGTTCGTCGTGCTCGGCAAAAAACGCCGGGTGCGCACGCAGGTAGGCAACCACCGCCTCGGCATCGAGGTCGGTGGCCTGTTCGGGTAAAACCTGTGGCTTATCGGTCATGGCGCTTACTCGGTTAGAGGCGAACCTGTCCTTCATAGACGCGCACGGCAGGGCCGGTCATCAATACCGGTTGGCCGGGGCCCGCCCACTCGATGCTCAGGCGCCCGCCTGGCAGGTCGATGGACACGGGCGAATCCATCCAGCCCTGGCTGATAGCGGCCACGGCAGCGGCGCAGGCGCCGGTACCGCAGGCTTGGGTTTCACCGGCGCCACGTTCCCATACCCGCAGGTTGGCGTGGTGGCGGTCGACAATCTGGATAAAGCCGGCGTTGACCCGCTGCGGGAAGCGCGGGTGGTGTTCGATCTTCGGCCCCAGCTCGTGCACCGGTGCGGTCAGGACATCGTCGACGCGCAGCACGGAGTGAGGGTTGCCCATCGAAACGGCGGCAATCGAGTAGTTCTGGCCGTCGACTTCAAGCGCGTAGCTCAGCGCCTGCTCGGCAGCCTGGAACGGGATCTGCTCCGGGGCCAGCCGCGGCGGGCCCATGTCGACGCAGATCTGGCCGTCGTTGCGCACGTCCAGCTCGATGATGCCGCCTTTGGTTTCGACGCGGATGAGCTTTTTCGCGGTCAGACGCTTGTCCAGCACGAAGCGCGCAAAGCAGCGCGCACCGTTGCCGCACTGCTCGACCTCGGAGCCATCGGCATTGAAGATCCGGTAGCGGAAGTCCACGTCCGGATTGTTCGGCGCTTCGACGATCAGCAGCTGGTCGAAACCGATACCGGTGTGCCGATCACCCCATTGCTTGGCGTGCTTGGGCTGGATGTGCGCGTGCTGGCTGACCAGGTCGAGGACCATGAAGTCGTTGCCCAGGCCGTGCATTTTGGTAAAACGCAGCAGCATGGGTTCACTCCGGCAGCAGGCTTTCGCCGGCGAACAGTTCGGCGACGGTCTCGCGACGGCGCACTTCGAAGGCCTGGTCAGCGTCGACCAGCACCTCGGCGCAACGACCGCGGGTGTTGTAGTTCGAGCTCATGACAAAACCATAGGCGCCCGCCGACTCGACGGCCAGCAGATCGCCCTCGGCCAGGTTCAGCGTGCGGTCCTTGGCGAGGAAGTCGCCGGTCTCGCAGATCGGCCCGACGATATCGTAGGCACGACCATCACCGGCACGCGGCTGCACGGCACTGACACCCATCCAGGCCTGGTACAGGGCCGGGCGGATCAGGTCGTTCATGGCGGCATCGACCACAGCGAAGTCTTTGTGCTCGGTGTGCTTGAGGTACTCGACGCGGGTCAGCAGGACGCCGGCGTTGGCAACGATGTAGCGGCCGGGCTCGAACACCAGGGCCAGGTCGCGATCGCCAACGCGCTCGCGGATGGCCTTGACGTATTCACCGGCCGATGGCGGCTGTTCGTCGCAGTAACGCACACCGATACCGCCGCCCAGGTCCAGGTGGCGCAACAGGATGCCACACTCGCCAAGACGGTCGACCAGTACCAGCAGGCGGTCGAGAGCATCGAGGAACGGCTCCAGCGTGGTCAGCTGCGAGCCGATATGGCAGTCGACGCCGACCACTTCCAGGTTCGGCAACTGTGCGGCGCGCACATAGACTTCTTCGGCATCGGCAATGGCGATACCGAACTTGTTTTCCTTGAGGCCGGTGGAGATGTACGGGTGGGTGCCAGCATCGACATCCGGGTTGACCCGCAGCGACACTGGCGCCACTTTGCCCATCTCGGCAGCCACGACCTGCAGGCGCTCGAGCTCATCGGTGGACTCGACGTTGAAGCAGTGCACGCCCACTTCCAGCGCACGGCGCATGTCTTCGCGGGTCTTGCCGACGCCGGAGAAGACCACGCGGTCGGCGCGCCCGCCAGCGGCCAGCACGCGCTCCAGCTCGCCGCCGGAGACGATGTCAAAACCTGCGCCCAGACGGGCCAGCACATTCAGCACACCAATGTTGGAGTTGGCCTTGACCGCAAAGCACACCAGGTGCTCGACGCCTTGCAGGGCATCGGCATAGCTGCGGTACTGCGCCTCGATGTGGGCACGCGAGTAGACGTAGGTCGGTGTGCCGAACTGTTCAGCAATGGCCGACAGGGCCACGCCTTCCGCGAACAGCTGGCCGTCGCGGTAGTTGAAAGCGTCCATTGGATTTCCTTACTGCGCTGGCTGCTGCTCTGGGTCTTGCTCTTGCTGCGGCGCGGGCTGCGGCGAGGGCTGAGCGTGCTGGTGCTGGTGCGACTTGTTGGCCTTGCCGTCCTTGCCGTCTTCAGGCAGGAACAGGGGGCCTTTCTGACCGCAGGCCGAAACGAGACAGGCAACCGCGACCAGCGCCGCGAGGGAGGAAATCAGGCGCTTCATTGGTGAAATCCTTGAAATAAGCAGTATTGCGCCCGAGTATACCCAGCGCCTGCCTGATTGCCTATGCAAGGGCCGGTCCGCCTGGCGGTAAGCAACGCTGGCGGGGCCGCTGCTGCGTTATCCTTGCAACATTGGCAGATGGTCTGAGGCTTTGCATTCTTGCGCCAGCGTCCGTATCTTCCCCGGCTTGCCTGTATGCAGCCAATTTCGAGGTTCTTGCAATGAGTTTGAGCGAAGCGCGTTTTCACGACCTGGTCGATGCCACCCAACAGGCGCTGGAAGACCTGTTCGATGAAGCCGATCTTGATCTGGACATGGAAAACTCCGCCGGCGTACTCACCATCAAGTTCGAAAACGGCAGCCAGCTGATCTTCAGCCGGCAGGAGCCGCTGCGTCAGTTGTGGCTGGCGGACAAGTCCGGCGGCTTCCACTTCGACTATGACGAAGAAAACCGCAAATGGACCTGCGAAAAGACCGACGAGCTGCTTGGCGAGATGCTTGAGCGCATCGTCTGGGATCGCGCTGGCGCGAAACTGGACTTCGACGAGATCTGACATGAGCGAGCAGCCGCGGCCGCCCAAGCCGCTTTACAGCAACGTCAGCCCTGCGGTGAAATCGCCCTGCATCAATGTTTGCCGACTGGATGCCGAACGCGTCTGCACCGGTTGCCAGCGCCATGTCGAGCACATTCGCGAGTGGCGCTCTGCCGACGACGAACGCCGCCGGCAGATCTGCCGGGAAGCCGAGGCCCTGCGCGCCCGGGCTTGAGTATTCGTCCGGCTGTGGTACTGTCGGGCTCTGCGTCGGCGCTGCCGAATGCCTGCACAAACCCCGCCCTTGGGCGGGGTTTTGCTTTATTCGTGCGCCGCAAATTGTCTGTTGAACATGGAGTCTGACTGAAACATGAGCCGCAAACCTTCCCTCATCCTCACCCGCCTGGACGTGCAACGTCTCGAGCGCCTGATCGATAGCCTCGATGAGAACGCGCCGGGTGTCGCCGCCTTGCAGGACGAGCTCGACCGCGCCGAGAAGGTAGTCGGTCACGAGGAGGTCCCGGCCGGTGTGGTGACCATGAATTCGCGGGTGCACTGCCGCGAAGAGGCCAGCGGCAAGGACTACCACCTGACTCTGGTCTACCCGAAAGACGTCAGCGGTGAAGGCAAGGTATCGATCCTGGCGCCGATTGGCTGCGCTTTGCTCGGCCTGTCGGTAGGTGACCAGATCGACTGGCCGGCGCCGGGTGGCAAGACCCTCAAGCTGACCTTGCTGGCGGTCGAGTATCAGCCAGAAGCTGCAGGCGACTTCGACCTCTGAGGTGTCACGCGGGCCTCACTGCAGTGAGGCCCGCAACTGCTCGACACCGTCATTCAACGCCTGCTCCAGCTCGCGCTTGTACCTCAGATGCAGGCACGTCGAGCCCTGCTCGTCGGCGAGCAGCTCGGACAAATCCAGATCGGTGATATAGCAGCGATAACGCCCGGCACTGCGCCGCTGGCCGAGGATCTGCCGCGCCACCACGGCGTACAACTGATCGCCGTATTCAAGCTGCGAATATTCCTGCTGATCGCAGTACAGGGTGATGTGCACTTCATCGCCGATCCCGCTCTGTACGATCGCCTGCACCTCGTAATAGGGCTGGCTGCCGTTGTCGCTCGGTGCCTGGCGTGGCTCCAGGCTGCGCACCTTGCCCAGCCCTGCAGGCAGCAGCTGGTAGTAGAGAATATCCAATGAGCCCTGTTGCAGACTGGTCAGCGGCAGCCGGGCATCGCGGCGCATGCCCAGCGATTGCAGAAAACGCTGCAACGGCAGCAACAGGTGCGCTTCATCTTCCAGCGGCAGGCGCTGCTGCCACAGGGCATTGAATTCATCCAGCACGTACAGGTCGGCCCAACCGTCGAGCAGGCGGTAGAACACCTGGATGCACTGCGGCTGGCCTTGGGGCAGAACCCATACCAGATCCTCATCGTCCAGTGCGTTGTCGTCCAGGTGCAGCGGGCTGTACTCGCTGCGCTCCTCGCCCAGATAAGCCAGCAGTTGCTCGTGGTTGGTCAAGGTGACCAGGTTGACTTCACCAGGCTGTAGCTCAAGCACATGGGTGTCCTGTGCGATCTGCACCAGGTATCGGTAGTTCAGCCGCTGCTGGAGCAACGCGCGAGCCGTGGCGAACACATCCTCGACCCGCTGCGCAATGGCCTGGGCGCGGTTGTGACAGAAGCTGCGCACCTGCAGCCGTGGTGGTTGCTGGCGCTGGCCTGGGGTGTTGAGAAAGTCACGCAAGCAACGCATCAGCGCATGTTCGCCGTCGTAACGCTGGACCAGCACCTCGTTCCAGCTGTTCAAGGAGATCTGATCCAGGGTCAGCACCAGGTTCTCGCGCACGCCGGCGTAACTCAGCGAGTCGGTGCGGGCGGTGGTCATGAGGATGTTCAGTTCACGCTGATGGCGCAGCGGGTCGACACCGACATTGACCAGCAACAGGACCTCGTCCGCCACACTTGGCTGCAGCATGCGCAACTCGCTGACGGGCTCCAAGGGCAGGGCAATACTCTGTTGCAGGCTGCCGAGCAGGTTGAACAGCTCGAACTCGCTCAGGTCGCTGGCGCCCGGATGCAGGGCCAGCCGTGTGCTGCTATCGATCACGCCGTTGCGGTGCGCCCAGGTCAGCAGCTCGAGCAGTTCGCGGCAGCGCTTGAGCGGGCTGGAGTGGTCCAGCTCATCCACGCTCAGGTTGCCCTGGTACAGGCTCCAGTGGAACGCGCCGGGCTCCTTGCGATTGCTGGCATGGACCAAAGTCAGTGTGTCTTCGGCAAGGTCCGGAGCAATCCCCGGGTTGATCACTTCGATCTTGCCGGCACGGCGCTCGAAGGCGGCGTAAAGGCGTCGGCCGAGCACGTTCAGGTCGCGTTGGTCGGCGCGGCTGCTGGCCTGCTGCTCACGGGCGAACTGATTGAGGAAGCGATAGCTGTGATTGAGCTCGGCCACCAGCGCTCGGCGCTCGAGCGCGACCTGGCGCACCTTCCAATGGCTGCGGCTGTCGAGCAGCGCCAGCTGGCGCTCGTCCCAGCCCCATTCGCGAACCAGTCGAGCCAATAGCTGGCGTTGCCAGCCGCCGTTGCGCGAGCGGCCGCTGAGCTTTTTATTGACCTTCAGATACAAGCTGCGCCGTACCAGCTCCAGCCGCGCGACATCGCCGCGGCGTAGCAAATACTGCTCGATGCGCCGATAGACCATCACGTACGGGTCCAGCGCATCGAGGTCGAGCTGGTTGGCAAACACCCCCTGCTTGAACTCCAGACTCAGGCAACGCACCTGTGGATGCTCGCTGGCGTAGGCTTCGGTCAACAGCAGCTTGAGCAGCGATTTGTAAGGTGAGTCGATGCCTTTGAACAACTGCCACAGGCCGGCGCCGACAAACTCGCCGGCCGGGATATGCGCCAGGTGGCCGAGATCGAGGTCGTGATCGGTGCGGATAAAGCGCTTGCTCAGCAGGGTTTGCGTGTAGGCCTGATAGTTGTGCTCTTCATACACCGGCACCAGCCACCACAGTGGCGTGCGCCCGGCCAGCCAGATCGCGGTGCGGTAGAACTCGTCGAGCAGCAGATAGTGCTGGGTAGTACCGCAGTCGTCTGAGCTGAGCTGGCCATTGCGCTCACCGACGGTAAAGGCCTGCGGTTCGATCAGAAAGAAATGCGCCTCGGCGCCCAGGCTCGCCGCCCACGCTTCGAGCAACTGGCATTTGCGGCTGAGCTCGGCCAGCGCCCACTCGGCCAGGCCGGCGGCGTGGCAGACCCACACATCCATGTCGCTCTGTTCGGCCTGGGCCAGGGTGCCCAGGCTGCCCATCAGGTACAGACCCTGAATCGGTAGCGGCGCATTGCCCAGCCGCGGTTTGTAGCTGAACGAGCGCGCCAGGCGCTGGCCCTCGGCAATCAGCTCGGCATCCGGCTCATACCTGCACACGCCGGCTGGAGTGGTGCCGGAGACATACCCGGGCAGCAGCGGGTGATTGACATGAAACAACAGCGGCAACAGCGTCAGCACCTGCTGCTGGCGCGTTGACAAGCCCTCCCGTGCACGCCCGAGGCGACCGTGATTGATCTGCATGAAGCGCGCGCGCAGCGTGGCCAGAACTTTGCGGTCGATACCGTCGTCCAGGTCTGGGCGGATTTCATGGGGGTGGTTCATTGCGCACTCAGGGGCAGGCCAGGGCAGTGCCGAGTTTAGCCTGAGCAAGGGGCAATAGAGGGTAATTTATGGTTTTTTGACGCCAGATTAATAGCAAGGCGGTTGGCCTGTTCGCGACCAGCAACCTGGCCCGCGAACAGGCGCGAAGGCTTCAGGCGGTTTCTGGGGCTTTGAGAATGTTCAACACAATCTGCACGCTCTGCGCCGCGTCACGGCCCAGGCTGGTCAGATAACCACCATCGGGCTGGTCGGTCAGTTGCTTGTCAAAGAGGCGCTTGGCAGCAGCGACTTTATCTGGCGAAGCGGATTGGTGGACCTGGATGCCTTCCTGGCTGCTATCGAGATTGAACAGCGCAAGGACTTCCAGCTCGGCGATCAGTTCGGGGGTAAGCGACATGGCGACTCCTGACTTCCAGACAAGGATTTTGGCACCACTGCGGGTGCTTGATCATGGAGTGTAGACAGACTTTTCAAGCGTTGCCTTGATCCGCCTCAGGTGGCAGCTCCGGCAGGGCGCGCAGTGCCGTTTCATACCACTCGGTATCGAACGGGCGGTCGGCATCGAGCATGGCGTCAATCTCGAAGGCCAGTACATGGGCCATCAGGTTGAGAATGTCTTCGCGCTCATAGCCAACCAGCTTCAGCTTGTTGAAGGTCGCCAGGGCCGCCGGCGGCTCGCCGCTTTCAATCTGGTTTTCGATGGCCTGGGTCAGGGTAGCTTCGGCGAAGGCTTCTTCATCTTCGTTGTCGATGTCTTGGGGTTCGCTCATGGCGGTGCTCCTGTAGTGAGGCGGCTAGTTTGCCATGACCGCGCCGGCAATGCCTGGCCATCTATGCCATGCATGACGCTGGTCATGGCGTAAGGGAGTGGTTATAACAGCCGGGCCATCCCCTCACGGCCTGGAGGCTGTCGCAATGCTCAAGCTCTACGGATTCCCTGTCAGCAACTACTACAACATGGTCAAGCTGGCGTTGCTGGAAAAAGCCCTGCCGTTCGAAGAGGTGCCGTTCGTTTCCGGCCAGACCCCACAAGTGCTGGCCATCAGCCCGCGCGGCAAGGTGCCGGTGCTGGAGACCGAGCATGGCTTTATCAGCGAAACCAGCGTCATGCTCGACTACATCGAGCAGACCCAGCCGGGTAAATCGCTGCTGCCGGCCGACGCCTTCGGCCAGGCCAAGGTGCGCGAGCTGGTCAAGGAAATTGAGCTATACATCGAGTTGCCGGCGCGTACCTGCTACGCCGAAGCGTTCTTCGGCCAGGCCGTCGAGCCGCTGATCAAGGAGCGCGCCCGCACCGAGCTGCTGGCAGGCTTTGCCACGCTCAAGCGCAATGGCAAGTTCGCGCCGTACGTTGCCGGTGAGCAGATGACCCTGGCTGACTTGATGTTCGTGTTTTCGGTCGACCTTGCCTGCGCGGTCGGCAAGAAGGTATTGAACCTGGACTTTCTTGAGGACTTCCCGCAGGCGAGGGCGCTGCTGGAGTTGCTTGGCGAGAACCCGCACATGGCGAAAATTCGTGCAGACAAGGAAGCGGCGATGCCGGCATTCCTGGAGATGATCAGCAAACGCAAATGAGGGTGAAAAGGCGGGCTGCCAGGCAGCCCGCCATGACGCTTAGCGCGAAGCCAACAACGCCTGGCCACGGACCACAGCCGCACGCACCTGGGCAGGTGCAGTCCCACCAATGTGATTACGTGCATTTACCGAGCCTTCCAGGGTCAGCACGGCAAACACATCCTGTTCGATCTGATCGCTGAAGCGGCGCAGCTCTTCAAGGCTCATTTCAGCCAGGTCTTTGCCGCTGTCGACGCCGTACTTCACGGCATGGCCGACGATCTCGTGGCAATCACGGAACGGCAGGCCACGGCGTACCAGGTAATCGGCCAGGTCGGTCGCGGTGGAGAAACCGCGCAGGGCTGCTTCGCGCATGATCGCGTGGCGCGGTTTGATTGCCGGGATCATGTCGGCAAACGCCCGCAGCGAATCGCGCAGGGTGTCGGCGGCGTCGAACAACGGTTCCTTGTCTTCCTGGTTGTCCTTGTTGTAGGCCAGTGGCTGGCCTTTCATCAAGGTCAGCAGGCCCATCAGGGCGCCGAACACACGGCCGCTCTTGCCACGCACCAGCTCAGGTACGTCGGGGTTTTTCTTTTGCGGCATGATCGAGCTGCCGGTGCAGAAGCGATCCGGCAGATCAATGAACTGGAACTGGGCGCTGGTCCACAGCACCAGCTCTTCGGAGAAGCGCGACAGGTGCATCATCGCCACGCTGGCCGCGGCGCAGAATTCGATGGCGAAGTCGCGATCGGAAACGCCATCCAGCGAGTTGCCGGCAACCGCTTCGAAGCCCAGCAGCTTGCAGGTCAGCTCGCGGTCGATCGGGTAGGTGGTGCCAGCCAGCGCGGCGCTGCCCAGAGGCATGCGGTTGGTGCGCTTGCGGCAGTCGACCAGGCGCTCGTAGTCACGGCTGAGCATTTCGAACCAGGCCAGCAGGTGGTGGCCGAAGGTCACTGGCTGCGCGGTCTGCAGGTGGGTGAAGCCGGGCATGATGGTCTCGGCTTCACGCTCTGCCTGCTCCAGCAGGCCCTTCTGCAGGCGCGTGATTTCGCCTAGGATCAGGTCGATTTCGTCACGCAGCCACAGGCGGATGTCGGTGGCGACCTGGTCGTTGCGGCTGCGCCCGGTGTGCAGTTTTTTGCCGGTGACACCGATGCGATCAGTCAGGCGTGCTTCGATGTTCATGTGCACGTCTTCAAGGTCGACGCGCCAGTCGAAGTTGCCGGCCTCGATCTCGGTCTGAATGGTCTTCAGGCCGTCGATGATGGTGTCGCGCTCGGCGTCGCTGAGTACGCCAACCTGCGCCAGCATGGTCGCGTGGGCAATCGAACCCATGATGTCGTGGCGGTACAGGCGCTTGTCGAAGTCGACCGAAGCGGTGAAGCGGGCGACGAAGGCGTCGACGGGTTCACTGAAGCGGCCGCCCCAGGACTGATTGGTCTTGTCAGTGCTCATGGATTCACTCGTTGAAGGCGTGAACGATAAAAAGTGGCGCCGATAATAACAGGGTTGCACTGCCCGCCGCAGGGCATCGGTCGCCAGAAACAGCAGGAAATCAACCGGCGAAGTTACTGCAAAGGATATTTACCGATTGAACGGCAGCGTTCCACGAAGCGTCTACAGTTTGACAATAGGCTGGCGCTGAATCTGTCAGACCAGTGAATCTTTGGCCATTGCATGGGTCTAGAGCGTGACTGCGGCGTCGGACTACCGAGCCCGGTTTACGCTTATTACTTGTGCGAGACTCATTCAGGAATCCAGCGCAACTATGAATGTCCTGATCGTTGATGACGAACCCAAAGCCCGCGAAGACCTCAGCCGCTTGCTCGGCGGGCAGGAGGGCTACACGGTACTGGAGCCCAGCGCCACCAATGGCGAGGAAGCTCTTGCCTTGATCGACAGCCTCAAGCCTGACGTGGTCCTGCTTGATATCGGCATGCCCGGCCTGGACGGCCTGCAGGTCGCTGCTCGCCTGTGCGAGCGCGAAGCGCCACCAGCGGTGGTGTTCTGCACCGGTGATGACGAATACGGCAGCGAAGCGTTCAAGGACAGCACCCTCAGCCATGTCAGCAAGCCAGTGCAGCCGCAGGCCCTGCGCGATGCCCTGCGCAAGGCAGAAAAACCCAACCGCGCGCTGCTGGCGGCGCTGACCCGGCCAGCCACTGAAGACGGCGGCAACCCGCGCAACCACATCAGTGCGCGTACCCGCAAAGGCATTGAGCTGATCCCGCTGTCACAGGTGATCTACTTCATTGCCGACCACAAATACGTGACCTTGCGCCATGAGGCCGGTGAAGTGCTGCTGGATGAGCCGCTCAAAGCGCTGGAAGACGAGTTCGGCGAGCGTTTCGTGCGTATCCACCGCAACGCGCTGGTTGCCCGTGAACGTATCGAGAAGCTGCAGCGTACGCCGCTGGGGCATTTCCAGCTCTACCTCAAGGGCATGGGCGAGGATGCGTTGATCGTCAGCCGCCGCCATGTAGCAGGCGTGCGCAAGATGATGCAGGGCTTGCACTGATCGCTCGCCCTCGGCGCCGCTGCGCTCGCGCGCACTGGCGCAGCACCACCGATTGCTGACCTGAGTCTGCAGGCAGGCCCCGAGTAGCTGTTATCATCGGCAGCATTTCTCTGCATCGGGGCGTTTCATGTCCACTCGCGAAATCCGCATTGCCACCCGTAAAAGTGCCCTTGCCCTATGGCAGGCCGAGTACGTCAAAGCACGTCTGGAGCAGGCTCATCCAGGCCTGATCGTCAGCCTGGTGCCGATGGTCAGCCGTGGCGACAAGCTGCTCGACGCGCCGCTGGCGAAGATCGGCGGCAAGGGCCTGTTCGTCAAAGAGCTGGAAACCGCCCTGCTCGAGAACGAAGCCGACATCGCCGTGCATTCGATGAAAGACGTGCCCATGGACTTCCCTGAAGGCCTGGGCCTGTACTGCATCTGTGAGCGTGAAGACCCGCGCGATGCCTTCGTTTCCAATACCTACGCAAGCCTTGACGCATTGCCTGCAGGCAGCATCGTCGGCACCTCCAGCCTGCGCCGCCAGGCGCAGTTGCTGGCGCGCCGACCGGATCTGCAGATTCGCTTCCTGCGCGGTAACGTCAATACCCGTCTGGCCAAGCTCGATGCCGGTGAATATGACGCGATCATTCTGGCCGCGGCGGGCCTGATCCGCCTCGGCTTCGAAGACCGCATCAGCGCCAGTATCAGTGTCGACGACAGCCTGCCGGCCGGTGGCCAGGGCGCAGTCGGCATCGAGTGCCGCAGCGCCGACAGCGAAATCCACGCCCTGCTGGCGCCGCTGCATCATGTCGACACCGCCGACCGGGTGGTGGCCGAACGTGCCTTGAACAAGCACCTCAACGGCGGTTGCCAGGTGCCGATCGCCTGCTACGCCGTGCTTGAAGGCGAGCAGTTGTGGCTGCGCGGGCTGGTTGGCCAACCCAGCGGCGGGCTGCTGCTGGCAGCCGAAGCACGGGCGCCGCGGCTGCATGCCGAAGCGCTTGGCGTTCAGGTTGCCAAAGACCTGCTCGAACAGGGCGCCGAGGCGATCCTCAAGGAAGTCTATGGCGAGGCCGGCCATCCGTGAGCGGCTGGCGCCTGCTGCTGACCCGGCCTGAAGAGGACTGTGCGGCACTGGCGCAGACCTTGGCGGCCGCCGGCATCGCCAGCAGCAGCCTGCCCTTGCTGGCGATCGAGCCGGTCACTGTGGATGACGCGCAACGCCAGCTGCTGAGCCAGCTGGCGAATTACCAGGCATTCATCGTGGTGAGCAAGCCCGCTGCGCGCTTGCTGCTGGCCAACTTGGCCGAAGCCGGCCTGGTGCCGCCGTCCAACGCCTGGTTCAGCGTCGGTGAGGCGACCGCGCAGGTATTGCAGAACGCCGGGCTTTTGGTGACATTCCCTACCCAAGGAGACGACAGTGAGGCCTTGCTTGGCTTGCCCGAGTTGCGCAAGGCTATCGCCGTTCCTACGCCGCGTGTCCTGATTGTCCGCGGGGTAGGGGGTCGTGAACTGCTGGCAGAGCGTCTTGCCGAGCTAGGTGCTAGTGTCGATTATCTGCAACTGTATCGTCGCTGCCTGCCGGATTACCCGCCCGATACCCTGCGCGAGCGGGTCGATCGGGAACGCCTAAACGGCTTGGTGGTCAGCAGTGGGCAGGGTCTTGAACATTTGCGCCAGTTGGCAGATGCCGATTGGCCGCGCCTGGCGCGCTTGCCGTTGTTCGTGCCGAGCCCGCGCGTAGCCGAGCAGGCCCGCGCGCTGGGTGCACAACAGATTGTGGATTGCCGTGGCGCCAGTGCCGCGGCCTTGCTGGCAGCTGTGCAGCGCAGCGCTGCACCTGCCTCTTAAGGCGCTAAGCTCAGAGCGACGCGCCCCCATGCAAAGGATGGATACGTGAGCGAAACTGTCTTGTCGCAGAATGAACAGCCTTCGGTGCTCGACGCGCCGCAAACCCCTGTCACCCCGCCGGCCAAACGCTCGGGCAATGGCATTGCCGTCGTTGCCCTGCTGCTCGGCGCAGCCGGTGTTGCGGTAGGCGGCTGGGGTGTCTGGCAAGTGCGCCAACTGCAGGGCAATGAGCTGGGTCAAAGCCAGCGCATGGAAGCCTTCAGCGAGCAGACCGCAGCGTTGCAACAGCGCGATCAGCAGATCAGCGCACAACTTGCCAGCCTGCCGCCGGCCAGCGAGCTGGAAGACCGCCGTCGCCTGGTGGCGCAGTTGCAGGGCGACCAGCAGCGCTTGAGCCAGCGGCTCGATACGGTAATGGGCGAAAGCCGCAAGGAATGGCGCCTGGCCGAAGCCGAGCACCTGCTGCGCCTGGCGACCTTGCGCTTGTCTGCACTGCAGGATGTGACCAGCGCCAAAGCGCTGGTCGAAGGTGCCGACGAAATTCTCCGCGAACAGAGCGACCCAGGTTCATTCGCCGCCCGCGAGCAGCTGGCCCGCAGCCTGGCCACACTCAACAGCACCCAGCAGCCAGACCGCACTGGCCTGTTCCTCAAGCTGGCGGCGCAGCGTGAGCAGGTGCAGCAGCTCAGTGCCCAGTCGCCTGAATTCGACAGCAGCGCAGACGCCATGGGCGCGCTGACTGCGGATGGCGATGCCAGCAGCCGCTGGTCGCGCTGGTGGGCCGAGATCTCCAAGTACTTCCAGATCGAATTCGATGCCGACAACAATGTTCGCCCGTTGCTGGCTGGGCAGTCGCTGAATCAACTGCGCCTGGCCCTAAGTCTGACCATCGAGCAGGCCCAGTGGGCGGCCCTGAATGGCGAAGCCAAGGTCTACACCCAGGCGCTGGATGATGCTCGCAGCGTGCTGCTGGCCAACTTCAACGCCGACAACCCGCAAAGCAAGGCCATGCTCGACAGCCTTAACGCCCTGGCCGAGCAGCCAGTATCGGTGGTCACCCCTGACCTCAGCGAAAGCCTGGCGGCGGTACAGGCCTACATTCAGCGCCGCCACCTGCCGGCCAATGCCGAAGGGGGCAAGCCATGAAGCGAGTCTATCTGCTCGCGGTGCTGGCAATCGTGATTGCCGCAGCGCTGGGAATCGCCGTGGCCAAGCACAGCGGCTACGTGATGGTGTCCTACGGCAGCTTCCGCTATCAGTCCGGTCTGTGGGCCGCATTGGGTGGGTTGATCGGCCTGGTAGTAGTGCTGTGGCTGTTGCGCTACGTGCTTGGCCTGATCCTGAGTTCGACCGGGGTGGTCAACCCATGGTCGCGGCGCAATCGCCGCCGGCGCACCCGCATCGCCATCGAACAGGGCCAACTGGACCTGGCCGAAGGTCGTTGGGCCAGCGCGCAGCGTCACCTGCACCGCGCCGCTGAAGCCGAGCGCCAGCCGCTGTTGTATTACCTCGGCGCCGCCCGCGCGGCGAACGAGCTGGGCCGCACTGAAGAAAGCGACAACCTGCTGGAGCGCGCGCTCGAGCGTCAGCCCCAGGCCGAACTGGCGGTGGCATTGACCCACGCCCAACTGCAGATGGATCGCGGCGACAGCGACGGTGCCCTCGAAACCCTGCTGGCGATGCAACAGCGCCACCCGCATAACGGCCAGGTGCTGCGCCTGCTGCAGCATTTGCACCTGCAGCGTGGCGACTGGCCGGCGCTGATTCGGCTGCTGCCTGACCTGCGCAAGGGCAAGGTATTGCCAGCCACTGAGTTGGCTGCGCTGGAGCAGCGTGCCTGGGGCCAGAACCTGAGCATCGCCGCGACACGTGGTGATGATGCGGTAGCCGCCCGGCAGGCGCTGGAACGCGCCTGGCAGCAGCTGACCGCCGCGCAGCGCCAGGAGCCGCAGTTGGTGCTCGCCTACGCTGAACAACTGCGTCAGGTCGGCGCCCAGGGCGAAGCCGAGCAAGTCTTGCGTGCGGCACTCAAACGCCAGTTCGAAAGCCATCTGGCCCGGCTGTACGGGCTGATCCGTGGTGATGACCCAGCGCGCCAGCTGCAAACCGCCGAAGGCTGGCTCAAAGAGCACGCTCAGGACCCAAGCCTGCTGTTGACCCTCGGCCGCTTGAGCCTGCAGAACCGTCTGTGGGGCAAGGCGCGCGATTACCTTGAGAGCAGCCTGCGTTTTGAGCGCAACCCGGAAACATGTGCCGAGCTGGCACGGTTGCTGGCGAGCATGGGTGAAACCGAACGCAGCAACCAATTGTTCCAGGAAGGCCTTGGCCTGCTCGACGAGCGCCTGCTGGCGCTGCCGTTGCCAGACGGCGCCCGAGCTTGACCGACCCTTGGGTCTGCGCGAGCCGCGCAGGCCCAAGGGCTGGTATCTAATCTGAAGCGGTGAAGTCAGTTTGCGATGACCCCCTTCGGAAATTTCCCACAGCAATCAGTAAACTTTCCCCAGCAATCAGAGACTTGTCCCTACTGTATTGCCTTGAAACAAAGTACCCATTTCCTCTACCGTCTCAAGCCACGTCATTGACTCCTCCGGGACCCCATCGCCATGCCGCTGGCCCGTTTTCGTACTCTTTTTTTCCCAGGCTTGCTGGCCTCGTTGGCGATCCTGTTTGCCGCTTTCGCCCTCGAAAGAAACCTGGGGTTGCTGCCTTGCTCGCTGTGTTCCGGCCAGCGCCTGCTGCTGGGCCTGTATGCGCTGGTCTGCCTGGTTGCGCTGGTGCATGCCCCACAGCGTCTCGGTTGGCTGGCCTACACGATGTTGGCATTGGCCTGCTCGGCCGGCGGCGCGCTGTTGGCGGCGCGGCAGGTCTGGCTGCAGGGCTCGGAGTTTGCTCATGGCGCCTGCCTGCAGCCGCTGCCGACGGTGTTTGAGCAGCCGTGGCGGCAAGCGTTGGAAACCCTGCTCAAGGGTGGCCCTGACTGCGGCGCGTTGTCCTGGAGCTTTCTCGACCTGACCTTGCCCGAGTGGAGCCTGCTGGCCTTCCTGCTGCTGGCAGCGCTGCCGCTGTCGCGGCTGGTGGCTGATCGTTTGCGCCGCCTCGCCCAACATTGATCCAGCGCAAGCTTGGCGCATGGTTCGACCGGCGGCGCGCTATCAAGGGATGAAACGCTTGTATGAACTTTGTCCGATGCGTACCTTGATGGGCAGCACGTGCGGGAATAATCTCCCAGCACGGACACTGAAAACACAACTGCTCGATGCCGTACTGCTGACTTCCCTTTGTCGCGCACCTTTGCGCAACGAGGTGCAGCGGCATCTACCCAGAAGGGAAGAACTGCCATGCTCGATAGTTGCCAGAATGCCCAGGAACGCTGGGGCGGGGTCCACAAGCTGATCGATCGCTGGCTGCTGGAGCGCCAGGAGTTGGTGGTGGCTTTCCGCGCCCTGCGCGACGCCAAGCCAGCCTTCGCTGACAAGGCGCAGAGCCGTGATTTCTGCGGCGTGTTGGTCGACTATGTATCGGCTTGGCATTTCGAAGTGTTCGAGCAGCTGCTCAGCGAGGCCAAGGCCTTCGACGACAAGCGCGCCCTGGCGCTGGCCGAAGACATGAACCCACGCATCACCGACATCACCCAGATCGCGCTGGACTTCAACGATCACTGTGACAAGGCCGAATGCAACGACCCTGAGCGCTTCGCCCAGACCCTGCAAGCACTGGGCGGCCATCTGCGCGAACGCTTCGAGCTGGAAGACTGCCTGATCGAAGTGCTGCACACCGCACATAAACAGGAAGCTGCACTGCAGGCGTGATCGCCTCGATCAGTCGGCCACTGCCAGCAATTCGATTTCGAATACCAACGGGGTGTAGGGTGCGATCAGGTCGCCCGCCCCGTCGGCGCCGTAAGCCTGCGCCGAAGGGATCACCAACCGCCATTTGGCTCCCGCCTTCATTTTTGGCAGCGCCGCCTGCCAGCCTTCGATCACCGAGTCCAGACTGAACCACTGCGGTTGCTGGTTCTGGTCGAACACCGAGCCATCCGGCAGACGTCCTACATAGCGCACTTGCACCTTGCCGCCGGGCTTGGGCTGCGCGCCAGTGCCTGCCTGTAACTCACTGTAAAGAATTCCTTCAGGTAACTCATGGGTGCCGACTCGGCCGCGTTCATTGGCCATGAAGCGGATTTCAGCCGCTTGTGCCTTGCTGCCCTGGGCCTCGGTTTCATGCTGCTCGAGCAGGCTTTGCATCTGTGCTTGATCGAGCCGCAGCGGCTTGCCTTGGTAGGCCTGGCGCAGGCCTTCGACCAGGGCTTCCAGTTGCAGGTCAGGGACCTCCTGACGCAGCCGCTCACCGAGGCTCGCGCCCAGGCTGTAGGCCATATCCTGATCGGTATTGCTGGCCGGCGCGGCAACACTCAATGGTGCGAGCAGGCAGAAGCTGAGCAGAAGATAACGGGACACGATCGACTCCGGACGCGATGGCCAAGTAGCAACAGCCGAACAAGGGCCAACTACACTTGCTCGAGCTGCACCATAACAACTTTGCCCAGGCATGCAACGCGGCCCCAGCAATACTGTCAAGATGCCCTAGCGGCGGTAGCAGCAGAAGCATAGTATGAGCCGCAATCTCATCAGCCAGGAGGTAAACCATGTCGGCCAAGAAGAAGCCAGTAAGTACGCCGTTGCACCTGCTCCAGCAACTTTCCGGTAGCCTGCTCGAACATCTGGAAGATGCCTGCTCGCAAGCGCTGGCGGATGCAGAGAAACTGTTGGCAAAGTTGGAAAAACAACGCGGCAAGGCGCAGGAAAAACTGCACGGTTCGCGGCTGAAACTGCAAGACGCTGCCCAGGCTGGCAAAGCCAAGGCGCAAAACAAGGCGCACAAGGCTGCCAGCGAACTTGAAGAAGTGCTCGACTCGCTCAAAGAGCGTCAATCGCAGACCCGCATCTACATCCAGCAGCTAAAGCGCGATGCGCAGCAGAGCCTGAAAATCGCTCAAGGCGTAGGCAAGGTCCGTGAAGCAGCCGCCAAGGCCCTCGAGCAACGCACTGTTGCCGAACCTGCTGCCAGCAAGGCGCCAGCCAAGGCAGCCGGCAAGACCACTGCCAGCAAAGCTCCAGCCAAAGTCGCTGCGGTCAAACCCGCCGCCAAGCCAGCTGCTGCCAAAGCGCCTGTTAAAGCTGTTGCCAAACCGGCTGCCAGCAAGGCACCAGCCAAAGCCGCTGCAGCCAAGCCTGCCGTTGCCAAAGTAGCTGCCAAGCCCGCTGCCAGCAAAGCCGCAGCCAGGACTGCCGCTGCCAAACCTGCGGCTGCCAAAGCGCCAGCCAAACCTGCCGCTGCCAAACCCGTTGCTGCCAAGGCTGCAGCCAAACCTGCTGCAGCCAAACCTGCTGCTGCCAAGCCTGCAGCCAGCAAGGCGCCAGCTAAAGCCTCTGCAGCCAAACCCGCCGTTGCCAAAGCACCGGCCAAGGCCGCAGCAACCAAGCCAGCTGCCGCCAAGCCAACCGCTGCCAAAACAGACGACGCCAAAGCCAGCACCGCAGCAACCAGCACCAACTCGGCAGCACCAGCGGCAACGCCTGCTGTAGCGGCCAACACCCCAGCTCAGTCGCCGTCTTCGGCGTCCTGAAGGGCTGACGCTGCGGCGCGCAATTGATCCAGCGCGCCGTGGTCGCGGCACAGGTCCGGCGCCAGCCGGACCAGCCAATCGTCCGCGGTCTCGTCCGAGCCTGCGGGCCATTGCTGCGAGCACGCCTGCAAACGCTCGAGCAAGGTTCTTTCAGCCTGTAGTTCCAAGCCCTTCAAGTGTTCCCGCAACAGTGCCAGCGCGGCATCGTCCTGCGCTGCCATACGCCATTGCTGACGCAGCTTGCGCAGCGGTTGGACCACCTCGATTCGCCACGGCTCAGCTAACGCCAGCAGGGCGCACACGCGCTCATCGCTGACGCGTGCCCGGCGCGCTTGCAGCCAGCTTGCGCAGAGCAACAGGCACACGTCGGCGCCGTCCTCCTGCAGTTGCAGGCAAGCCGCTTCAACCCCGGGCCGGGCGTACAGGGCCAGGGCGTAGTTCCACAGGTCGGTGTGCATGGTTCCACTCGCGCTAGCGGCCGAGGAAGCTGGTAGACTCCGCGACCATCATGATCAGACTAACCAACCTCACTTTACAGCGTGGTCCGCAGCGCCTGCTAGATAGCGCCGAGATGACGCTGCACGCCGGTCATAAAGCCGGCCTCATCGGTGCCAACGGCGCCGGCAAATCCAGCCTGTTCGCCTTGCTGCGCGGCGAGCTCACGCCCGACGGCGGCGACTGCCAGCTGCCCGGCGACTGGCGCATCGCACACATGCGTCAGGAGGTCGATACCCTCGAGCGCGTGGCAGTCGACTATGTGCTCGATGGCGACCTGCGCCTGCGTCAGGTCCAGGCCGAGCTGGCAGTGGCCGAGCAAGCCCACGACGGCACTGCGCTGGCCCGCTTGCACAGCGAGCTGGAGGGCGCCGACGGTTATACCGCTGACGCCCGTGCGCGCAAGTTGCTGGCCGGCCTTGGCTTCAGCAACGAGCAGATGGACCGCCGCGTCGGTGACTTCTCCGGTGGCTGGCGGATGCGCCTGAACCTGGCGCAGGCCCTGATGTGCCCGTCCGACCTGCTGCTGCTCGACGAGCCGACCAACCACTTGGACCTGGACGCCATCCTCTGGCTGGAAGACTGGCTCAAGGGCTACCCGGGCACGCTGCTGCTGATCTCCCACGACCGCGACTTCCTCGATTCGGTGGTCGACCACGTGCTCCACGTCGAGCAGCGCAAGCTGACCCTGTACAAGGGTGGCTACAGCGCCTTCGAACGCACCCGCGCCGAACGTCTGGCCCAGCAGCAACAGGCCTACGAGAAGCAGCAGGCGCAGCGCGCGCACATGGAAAAGTACATCGCCCGCTTCAAGGCGCAAGCGACCAAGGCCCGTCAGGCGCAGAGCCGGATCAAGGCCCTGGAACGTATGGAAGAGTTGTCGGCAGCGCACGTCGACTCGCCGTTCGACTTCGTCTTCCGCGAATCGCAAAAAATCTCCAGCCCATTGCTCGACCTTTCCGAAGGCCGTCTGGGTTACGGCGACACCGCCGTGCTGGAGAAGGTCAAGCTGCAGCTCACGCCGGGTGCGCGGATCGGCCTGCTCGGGCCCAACGGCGCCGGCAAGTCGACCCTGATCAAGAACCTTGCCGGCGAACTGCAGCCGCTGGGCGGGCGCCTGGTGCGCGGTGAGAACCTTTCGGTTGGCTACTTCGCCCAGCATCAGCTGGACTCGCTGGACGACAAAGCCAGCCCGCTGCTGCACCTGCAGCGGATTGCCCCGACCGAGCGCGAGCAAACCCTGCGCGACTTCCTCGGCGGCTTCGACTTCCACGGCCCGCGTGCCGAGGAGCCGGTGGTGAACTTCTCCGGTGGGGAAAAAGCCCGGCTGGCCCTGGCCTTGATCGCCTGGGAACGGCCCAACCTGCTGCTGCTCGACGAACCGACCAACCACCTCGACCTGGAAATGCGCCTGGCGCTGACCATGGCTTTGCAGGAGTTCAGCGGGGCAGTGGTGGTGGTCTCTCACGATCGTCACCTGCTCAAGAGCACTACCGACGACTTCCTGCTGGTTGCTGACGGCAAGGTCGATACCTTCGACGGTGACCTCGATGACTACAGCCGCTGGCTGATTGACTACCGCCAGCGCAACGCGCCGGTCAGCAGCACCCCGGTCAACCCGGACAAGACCGACAAGAAGGCCCAGCGTCAGGCCGCCGCTGCCCTGCGCCAGCAATTGGCGCCGCACAAGCGCGCTGCCGACAAGCTCGAAGCCGAGCTGGGCCAGGTGCACAGTCAGCTGGCCGAGATCGACACGGCCCTGGCCGACAGCGGCCTGTACGAGCAATCGCGCAAGGACGCTCTGCGTGACCTGCTGGGCCGTCAGAGTAAACTCAAGCAGCGCGAAGCCGAGCTTGAAGAGGCCTGGATGGAGGCACTTGAGCTGCTCGAAAGCATGCAGGCCGAACTTGAGGCATTGTCCTGATGGAAGACCTGCACGGCCTGCTGCCGGGGCAATGGATGGACTCGCTGTGGCTGGGCGCGCAGATTCTGTTGATCCTCACCGCGGCGTTCATCCTGCAGCGCTTTGTCGGCCGTTGCCTGAGCCGGCTGGGCGAACGCTATCCACTGCCACCAGAATTGCTAGTACCGGTACGTGGCGGCCTGCGCTGGCTGATCATGGGCAGTGCTCTGCTGTTTGTGCTGGAGCGTCTTGGCGTCTCGGCCACCGTGCTCTGGACCGCGCTGTCAGGCTTTGTCGCCGTAGCAGCGGTGGCGTTCTTCGCCATGTGGAGCGTGTTGTCCAACCTGCTCTGCGCCGTGCTGATCTTTACTGTCGGGCCGTTTCGTATCGGTGACGTCGTCGAGCTGGTGGAAACCCTCGACAAGCCGGGCGTGAAGGGCCGGGTAATTGCGATCAACCTGCTGTTCACCACCCTGATGGAAATGCCCGATGCCGGCGGCGCGCTGGTGCAGGTGCCGAATAGCCAGTTCTTCCAGAAGTGCGTACGGCGCTGGCGTGGCACCGAGGTGCCGGGTGTAGCCAAGGATGTCGCTGTCCAGGCTGACTGATGTTAGCCGCACCTGCTGCAATCACACAAAAAACCGCTGGTGATTTCGCCGCCAACCTCTTAGCTTAATGTTTTGCAACATATCCGCTATGAGGTGCTACATGTCGATGGAAACGTGGTTGGCGTTCTTTGCCGCGTGCTGGGTGATCAGCCTGTCGCCGGGGGCGGGGGCGATTGCCTCGATGTCCAGCGGCCTGCAGTACGGTTTCTGGCGCGGTTACTGGAACGCCCTGGGCCTGCAACTCGGTCTGCTGCTGCAGATCGCGATCATTGCAGCCGGCGTCGGCGCCATCCTCGCCGCCTCGTCTACCGCGTTTCAGGTGATCAAGTGGTTCGGCGTGTTCTACCTCGTGTACCTCGCCTACAAGCAATGGCGCGCGCTGCCTATGGACATGAGCGCCGAGTCGCCGATACGGCCGATCGGCAAGCCGCTGAGCCTGGTGTTCCGTGGTTTTCTGGTCAATGTCAGCAACCCCAAGGCGCTGGTGTTCATGCTCGCCGTGCTGCCGCAGTTCATCGACCCGCATCAGGCGCTGCTGCCGCAGTACCTGACGATTGCCGCGACCATGGTCTGCGTCGACCTGCTGGTGATGGCCGGTTACACCGGGCTGGCCTCGCGGGTGCTGCGGCTGCTGCGCACGCCTAAACAGCAGAAGCGCCTGAACCGTACCTTTGCCGGGTTGTTCGTCGGCGCCGCGGCGTTCCTCGCCACCCTGCGCCGGGCGCCGCTGTGACGCTTGTCGGATAAAAAGTGCAAATTGCTTCGACCTTGAGTGGCCTGGCTGGTGTCTATCTTTGAGCAAGGTGGCTGCGGCCACCTCATCTCTCACTCAACCAGCGCCGGGCCGGCGTCGTCGACGGCCAGCTTGGCGAGGAGGCACCCATGGAAGCACCGACTCATCAGTTTGCCGAACTGTTCATGCAACTGGGGCTGGACCACGATGCGCAGAGTATCGACCAGTTCATCACCTCGCACTCGCCGCTGAAAAACGAAATCAAGCTGGTCGATGCCCCGTTCTGGAGCGACTCGCAGCGCGCATTCCTCAAAGAAGCGGTGCTTGAGGACGCCGACTGGGCAATCCCCTTTGATCAACTCAACGAAGCCCTGCGTCGCCCCCGCAAATAAAGCGCCGAGCGGCACCTGATGGGTGAAGTGGCGTTGCTATGCTGAGGTAAAACAACAAGGGGATAGCGTGATGAAAGATCCCTATGCAGCCGGTTTCTGGTGCATCTTGGTAATCCTCGGCACCCTGACCACCGGCTACTTCTACGGTATCTGGCACACCCATCAGCTGAACCAGGCCGTGCAGTTTCTGTACGCCGCTGCTGCGGTCACCGCGGCAGCGGCGCTCTGCGGGCTGGCCTGGATCGCCTGGCAGCACTTGCAGCTGAACAGGCGCGAACTCAGCCAGGGCCATACCCTGGTCACCATCTGGAACACCAAAGTTGCCCTGCGCCGGGTCGAAACCGTGTTCGACCGCTATTTCTGGGGCAGTTACTGGCACTCCGGGCGCACCTTCGAAGAGGTCATGGGCGAGCTCAAGGGCACGCCGCTAGAGCAAAGCCTGGATGCGCTGAAGTGCCAATGCCGCGAGCTCGACCGCGAAATCCACGACCCTCATCAGCACTGGCTGGCATTTGCCCGCGACCTTTCCAGCGTGGCCACGGCCATGGCCCGTGAGCGCTACCAGCTGGATCTGGGCGACGGGCCGGTGGCCGGCAAGGGCGGCACGGCAGTGCTCAACCGTGATCTGGAAGTGCTGGTGTACACCTGGTCAGCGCGCCTGCGCAGCTTCGACCATCAGCTGGACGAGCTGGAAAGCGCCTATCACTGAAGCAACCTTCACTCGCCGCGAATGTACTGTTGCAGCTGGCTGATCAGGTTGGCCTGCTCGCTAATGGTTTCCTTGACCAGGTCGCCGATCGACAACAAGCCGAGTAGCTTGCCCTCACTGACCACCGGCAGGTGGCGCAGATGGCGGTCGGTCATCAACTGCATGCACTCATCGAGCTTGGTCTTGGGTTCAACCGTGATCACCGCTGCGGTCATGATCTCGGCCACTGTAGTGAACGGCGAAGAGCGGCCCTTGAGCATCAGCTTGCGCGCATAATCACGTTCGCTGACGATGCCCACCACGCGCTCGTCTTCAACCACCGGCAAGGCGCCGATGTTTTTTTCCGCGAGCAGCTTCAGCGCCGCCAGCACCGACTCGGTTGGGCCGATGGTGTAGACGGTCTGGTGTTGTGCCTTGCTCTTGAGGATTTCGTCGACGGTTTTCATGCAGGCCTCGGTGCGCGAATGGGGATGCTCAGGTAAATAAAGCATCCGCCAAGGCGCCTTGCACGGCAACGCGGAAAACGGCATGGACTCGATTGAAAAACGTCATGGCTGCAAGCGGGCGTACGGCGTGCGCCCATTTGCGCTTCAGCAGCCGTTGCCCTGTGAGACTTCGCGACTGGCTTCTTCCAATGCGGCGGCCACCGCAGCTGCATCATCAGCGGTATACACACGCCCGCCAGTATTGCCGGCAGCGCAGTTGGAGCCGGTGCTGGCACTGATGTTGACGATGTTGATCCGCAGCCGTGGCTGGTTCTGGGCGATCTGCTCGGAGACTTTGCAGATGCTGGTGCCACAGCTGTCGCGGCCGTCGACGAACATCACGATGACGCCATCGCGCTCACGCCCGTCCATGCTGGCCGCTGCCGCCTCCAGGCTGATCCCAAGGCCAGTGCCACCGCGTGCATTGAGCCCGGCGATACGCTCGATCAGGTCGCTGCGCTGATCGCGGGCGAACACGCCGTGGTCGATCGGCGAGTTGCAGCCGTTGAAGGTCACCAGACGCATCGCCACCTTGGGGTCGAGGTCTTCGATGACCGCGCCCAAGGCCGTCTTGGCCACGCTCAGGCGAGTCGTCGGTGGGGCCTTGCCCGACGGCAGAAACTGCTCGACCACCGGGATCTTCGCCAGCAGGCTGATGTACCACGGGTCGTCTGCGCGCTTGACGCGGATGCGCTCGTTCATCGAGCCGGAGGTGTCCAGCACCACGGCGAACTCCGAAGCCTGAAAGCCAGCGCCTGGGGTGCACATGGCGCTGTGATCGGCCTGCCAGCGCGCCCACAGCATTGGCCAGTTCAACCACAGCGCATAGAGCAACGCCAGCAGCAGGCCGAACAGCAGCCATGGCCACAGCCGCAGGCGCCGCGCAGGTACGGCCCTGGGCGGTGGTGCAGGCCTGGGCTGCGGGGCCGGCCTGGCTGCGGGCGGCGCCGGCTTGGGTGCTGGTGCAGGCGGTGGCGGCGGCGGTGGCGCGGCCACCGGCACGGTCTGCCCCCAGCGGATCACCAACGGCTCGCCGTTGATGCTGTAGAGGTTGCCCAGATCAGGCGGCGCGATCAGGCTGCGCAGGGCGCCTGCTGCCTGGGTCTGACCACGCTGCTGCAGCTCGTTGGCCAACTGACCGACTGCGGCCTGGCGCTCTTCATAGCGTTGTAGCAGCGCTGCCTGCTGGTCGCGGCCCAGCTCGGCATACACATGCGGCTGGCCTTCCAGCGGCGACCACCACTCCAGCACACCGTCACGCCCCTGGCGGGGAATGGCATATAGATGAGCAATGGCCGGCGGGAAGTGCTGGCGGATCAACGCTACCCGCTGCTCGAGTGCAGCGGCGGCGTCCTGGCTGGCGTGGCTGTCGCGAATTACCCGTTGCATCGCTCGTCCTAGTTGCAGTTGTTGCTGCTGGAAACTTCCTGGCTCGCCTGTTTCAGCGCGGCCGCCACTTGCACGGCGTTATCGCCGCTGTAGACCCGGCCGCCGGTGCTGTCGGCAATGCAGTTGGCCAGGCTGTTGTTGCTGATATTGACCAGATTGACCCGCAGCCGCGGCTGCTCCTGGGCGATGCGCTGAGCGACTGCACAGACATCCTCGCCGCAGCCATCGGCGCCGTCGACGAACATCACGATCACGCCATCGCGGTCGCGGCCGTTCATGCTTTTTGCGGCAAGGTCGAGGCTGGCGCTCAAGGCGGTGCCGTCATTCGGCACCAGACCCTCGATGCCGCTGATCAGCGCCGGGCGCTGGGCCGGGGTGAACAGGCCATGGTCGAGCGGCGCTCGGCAGCCGTCGAAGGTGATGAAGCGCGTGTCGATGGCCGGATGCAGATCATCGACCATCTGCTTGAGGCTCTGCTTGGCGACATCGATGCGTACCGGCGCGCGGGTGACCTCGGCGACTCGGGCCTGGTCGATGGCGGGGTCGGCGATGTTCTGGAAGAACCACTGCTCGTCCTCTGCCGTCGCGGCAACGCTGAGCAGCATCGAGCCGGAAGTGTCCAGCACCACCGAGAACTCCGGAGGCAGCGCCTGGTCGTCTTTCATGCAAGCAAATTTGGCCGGCTCGCGCTGTTCATACCAGCGTTGCAGGTACGGCCAGCCAAACCACAAGGCCAGGGCCAGCAGCAACAGGCCAAGCAGGGGCAGCAGGAACCACGGCAACCAGATCCAGCGGCGCGGGCGCGGTACGGGCACTGGCGCTGCCGCCCCCGTTGCTGGCTTGACCGGCGCCGGCTGCGCCCAGCGCACCAGCAACGGGTCGCCGTTGACGCTGTACAGGTGCTCAAGGTTGGCCGGGCCGATCAGCGCGCGCAGCCCGCTCGCCTCCTGCTCCTGGCCGCGTTCCTTCAGCTCGCCGACCAACTGGCGCAGGGCGTCCTGGCGCTGCTCATAGACGCGCAGCAAAGTGATCTGCTGCTCGCTGGTAAGGTCGTGATAGCGCTGCGGCTGGCCTTCCAGCGGCGACCACCATTCACGCACACCGTCCTGGCCGGTGCGCGGGGTGGCGTACAGATTAGCGATGCTGGCCGGGAAGTGCCTGACGATGATCGCCATGGCCTGTTCCAACACCCGCGGATCGTCCTGCGCGGGTCGGGTATCGCGGGTGACCCGCTGCATGTGGATATCCTGAAAAAGGATCGGCAGCCGCAGCTGCCGAAGGGCTTACTCGTAACCCAGGCTCAGCTGCAAACGGCTGACCTGTTGCTGCAGGGCCTTGAGCTCCTGCTTGCGCGCTTCGACCTGCGCGCTGCTGGCGTTCTGCATTGGCGCTGCCTGGCGGTTCTTCAGCTGTTGCTCGAGGCTAGCGATCTGCTGCTGCACTTCCTGCTTGTTGCCATGGCGGCTCTTGAGCGTGGCCAGCAGCCCGTTCAGGGATTTCTCCAGGTTGGCCTGCTGGCGTTGCTGGCCGGCCAGGTCCTGGCGGGTCGAGCTCTGCAGGGCGCTGAGCTCGCTGAACACCTGATTGAACTGGCGGTTCTGCTCCTGCGCGGTGACCAACTGCTGCTCGCTGTTGCGCACGCCTTCGGCATAGCCGCCGCCGTAGTCGCAATTGAGCTTGCTGACCAGGCTGGCGCTATTGTCGGTAGCGTTGCACTGCGAGGCAGTGGTGGCGCAACCGCCGAGGCTGGCGAGCAGGGCAAGGCCCAGGCAATGACGAAGTGACATGGGCTGTTCCTTAACCGAGGGTAATCGCGGAGCGCTGGTTGTAGAGGCCGTCGACCTCCTGCTGCAGGGCGACGACTTTGTTGTTCATCTTGGCGATCTCGGCCTCGACCTTTTGCACTTCGGCCGGGCTGGCACCACCGTCACGCTCGAGTTTGGCGACCTTCTCGAACTCGGTGACGCGGCTTTTCATGTTGCCCAGGTCTTTGCGCATCAGGCCGATGTTGGTATCGACATTGGCGATCTCCTGCTGCGCCTTGGCCTTGTCGACAGTCTTGGCCTTGATGCTCTTCTGGATGTCGGCAATCTGCTGTTTGTCGTCGGCAATCACCCGCTGCAGGGTGTTGCTGCGCTCGACCACCTTGGCGTTTTCTTTCTGCACTTCGCCGGTCATCGCGTTCAACCGCTGGGTAGTGTCGGCGTACTGCGTGCGGCGCTGGTCGAGGTAGTAGTTGGCGCCCATGGCCACACCGCAGGCGGCAACCCCGGCGATCACCGCGCAGGCAGCCTTGTTGCCCGAGTTGGACAGTACGCAGGCGAGCACGCCGGCACCGGCGGCCACGGCGCAGGCCTGGTATCCCGAAGTGCTGAAGAACTTGGCGTCGGCGCCCGAGGTCAGGCGCGGGTCGGCCTTGCCGCCGCCGCTGTCACCAAGCATCGAGCTGCCGGTACTGGCGCAGCCGGTCAGGACCAGGCAGGCGGCCATCATCAGGCTCATCCAGGAGCTGCTACGAGCGGTTTTTCTGTGCATCACGATTACGCTTCCTTGTGGTGTCAGTGGGCGACGGCTTTGCAGCTGTTCAGCCAGGCGTTGGTATCAATTTTCTGCGACTTGAGGAACGACACCTGGTTGGCCCAATGGGCGCGCAGGTACGGCGTCAGTTCCTTGAGATTGTTGTTGGCCGTAAGCACCCCTTCGAGCACTGGCACCTGCGCTTCGAGCAGGCTCTTGCCATACAGCGAGCCGGATTCGACCAGCGAGCTTGCGTAGTAACGGCTGAGCTTGTGCAGGCGCGCGCTTTGCTCGTCGAGCTTGCTCTTGCGCATGCCGCAGGTCGGGTCTTCTTCGCCGGCCTTGCAGTTGGCGGCGTAGTTTTTCTGCAGAAAGTCCAGGTACTGGCCGTCGTCGAGCATCTTGGTGCAAAGGAACGCACCCAGGTTGAGGCTGGCGCGAATCGCTTGGTCGCGGGCTTCCTGTTGCTGCTGGTTGCTCGCGCGCAGCTGGTTTTCGACGGTTTTCAACTGACCCTTGAGGGCCTCGTCCTGCACGCTCGAGGCCAGCGCTTCGAGGGCCTTGACCGTGCCTTTTTCCTTGCTGTCGGCGGCCGGCTGGTCGTTACCCAGGCTGCTCCAGCTCTTCTCGATGGCCTTGACCCGTTCGCGTGAGGTCAGGGTCGGCGATACCAGCGCCAGGCGCATGCCGTTGGTTTTTTTGGTCACCGCGCCTTCGGCGTTGTAGTAGGGCTCTTCCTGACGCAGGGCAGTGCGCAGCTCGGCTTCGCTGGTCAGGTAGTTGCCGCCACGCACTACGTAGCCGCCGGCCTGGCCGTGCTGGCGGTCGAGTTTGTTCAGGCGGAACGGTTCGAACATCATCTCGCTGGCGTTGCCGAGCATGTCATGCAGGCCCAGCGGATTGGGCTTGAGCAGGCCGCTCAACTGCAGCTGGCCGTTGGCCGATTGCGCACCGGCAAACCATTCATGGGCGTTCAGGCCATCGGCCATTGGGTAACGAATGTCGCGGAATTCGGCGGTGCTGACCTGCAATCCGCCGCGTGCGGCAAACTCCCACTCGACTTCGGTCGGCAGGCGCACGAAGCCCTGCGCGCCGTCTTCGCGGGGCAGCTTGTCAGCAGCATTGGCGCGCAACCAGCGGTTGTACTTGTCGGCGGCCTGCAAGGCGTCCAGCCAGCTGATCGAGACCACCGGCAGGCGCTGTTTGTTGGACGGCGTCGGGCAGGTTTCGTCGGTCAGGGCGCGGTATTGCAGCTGGCTCATCTCGTACTTGGCCAGCAGGTAATAGCGCGACTTGTCGCCCTTGGCGCTGGTGAAGCTGCCGGCGATAAAGGCTGGCCGGGTCTGCTCGACATAGCCGTACTCGGCGCTGTCGGCGCCGATATTGATCGGGTAGTCGTCGAGCGGCCCGGCCACCGGGATCAGTACCTTGCGAAACACCATTGCGCCGTCACAGGGCATCGGTAGCACGACATCGTCGGCATCGGCCATGGGATTGTAGAATTTCTCGTCCCAGCTCGCTGCCGCGGCGTCCAGGGCGAAGCCAAGCGCGAGGGGCGCCAGGGCCAGGCGAGCAAAGGTTTTACAGTTCACGCAGACTCTCCGCAGGTTGGATCCGTATCGCCCGCACGGCGCCGATCAAGGCAACCAGGCCAGCGACCAGCAAGGCCAGCAGCAGGGCCACCAGGCCATGCCAGACAGTGATATGGCAAATAAAGGCACCGGTCGCCTGGCTGCTGCCGAGCAACTGGTCGAACAGCAGGCTGCCCAGGTAATAACAGGCCAGCCCGCCGACAAACCCGGTCAGGCTCAGCAGCAGCGCTTGCAGCACCACGTAGACGGCCACCGCGCTGCTGGTGAAGCCGAGCAGGCGCAGCACCGCCAGGTCGCGGCGTTTGCGGTCGATGTTGGCCAGAAACGCCCCCACCAACGAGGCAATGCAGCCGATCAGGGCAGCGCCGGCGATGACTCCGAAGATCAGCCCCAGCACATGGTTGATGGCTTTGACGCTGTCGATTTCAGCCAGCCGGCTGCTGGTCTCGATGCGCTGTTGATTGAGCCACTGCTCCAGCGGCGCGACGCTGTCAATATCGCGCGCATAGACCCGCGCACGGGCATAGCCGACTCCGACCGCCTCCAGCGACTGGCCGCTGCCGGCGCCCAACGCAGGCACCAGGTAGCCGTCGCGGTAATGCTCAAGATCCAGCAGCAGCTCAGGGCTGACGAACGCCGCGGGGCGGGCAAAGCGCACAGCGGCAACAATCGCTTGCACGCGCAGGGTACGTTCGCCGCGTTCATTGACTTCGTTGAGGCGGCGGCTGACGCGCAGGCGCACGCTGTCGCCGACCTTGGCTTCGAGGCGCTGTGCCGCGCGCTCGCTGAGGATCAGTTGATCGGCTTGCAGTGCGCTGAATTCGCTGGCCAGCAGCGGGTCGTTGGCCGCGGTCGGGATCACTTCGACGTTGTCGACAAAGCGCCCACGCTCGCCAAGCAGGTCGGCCTGGGTATTCAGCGAGCGGGTCTGGCCAATCGCAAAGCCAACCTCGGGCCGTTGTTGCAGGTGTTGCAGCCAGGCCTGGTCGTAATGGCCGCTGCTGAGCATCTTCACTTCGAGGTTGCGCGGGTCGCTGAGCAGCTCCTGCTGCAATTGGCTAACTACCCCATGCTTGAGGCCGAACAGCAACAGCAATGGCGCGATCACCGCCACCAGCGACGCGGCCATGCACAGCGACACGTTGCGGTCATGCCAGAGGTCGGCCAGCGACAGCCTGACCAGCAGCGCCAGGCGCTTATACCAAGGGTTCAAAACGGGTCTCCCCCTGGCCATTGATCGCGCCCAGACGCGGCAGGCCAAAGCGCTCGACCAGCGCCCAGTCATGCGACACCAGCAAGGCGCTCAGGCCCAGTTCGGCGACCAGCTCCAGCAGCAGCTCGAACAGCCGCTGCGCGTTGTGTGGGTCAAGCGCGGCGGTTGGCTCGTCGGCCAGCAGCACCCGCGGTTCGTGGGCGATGGCGCGCACGCAGGCGACCCGCTGGCGCTCACCGATCGACAATGCTTGCGGCAGCTTGTCGAGCAATGGCGTCAGGCTCAATGCTGCGACGGCTTTGTCGACCGCATGGCTGTGCGCGTCCAGACCGAGCAGACGGCGCGGCAAGAGGATGTTGTCGCGCACGCTGAGAAACGGCAGCAAGCCGCCGCTCTGCAGGACGAAACCCAGCTCGCGTGAGCGCAGTGCAGCCAAGGCCGCATGCTGCTCGCCGGCCAGTAGCCGGGCAACGTCGTGCTGCTCGCTGCCGAGCAGGTAACAGTCCAGTCGCTCAGGCTTGAGCAGCAGGCCGATGGCTTCGAGCAGCGTGCTCTTGCCGCAGCCGCTCTCGCCGGTTACCGCCCACACCTCGCCCGCGCGCAACTGCAGCGCATCCAGGCGCACGGCGTGTGACTGTGGTCCCTGGCCGCGGACCACACGCAATCCCTTGATCTCGAGCATAAGTGGTCAGGGCATCATTTCCAGAGGAACCGGGTAGACGTTGTCGCGGCTGTCGGCGCCCGGGGCCAGCGCCACCCAGCGGTCAACATCGGCGTTGTAACGCTGGTAGTGGCGCAGCTTGGTGCTCAGGTTGCGGATGAATTTCTCCTGGGCCAGGCCGTCCCAGCCTTTCCAGGTTTCTTCATCGAGGTTGAGCACTTCGCTCTGGTACGGCAGGCCATCGAGGTATTCGCCGAGCACACCGAGGTCGGCCACGCGGGCGTCTTGCTTGAGCTGGTTAGGGTCGGCGCCCATGGTTGCGGCCACGGCGCGCAGGCGGGTGAACATCTCGCTGGGCGAGATCATGCCTTCGTTGGCGGCGTCGAGGATCTGCTTGAGCACGTCGCTGAGGTCGCTCAGCTGCGCCTTGGTCAGCAGCACCCGTACATCGGTGGTGGGTACGTTCTGCTTGATCGGGTCACGGTCGCTGATCCACGCCTCGAACACCGGCGGCGCCTGGGTGCCGCTGGCCTTGCCCAGGTACGCCAGCTGCATCGCGTGGCCAATCAGCGCGGCGTCTTCGAGCATCTTCTGCTCGGCCGGGCTGGCCTTGGCATTGGTGGCGCTGCCAACGGCGTCTTCGCCCATGTACGCCGAACGGACCTGCTGGGTGATGGCGCCGGCGAGGCTGTCAACCTTGCGGCCGAACTCGTCGACATCACCGGCATTGACCGGGTAGTACAGCGAGGTGTTGGTGCCTGGGTAGGTCGACAGAGCGCGGTACTGCGCTTCGGCGCTGCCGTGGTTCTTGGCCCCGCTTGGGGTCTTCAGGTGCAAGGTGTACAGAGCAACGCCAGGGTTGCTGGCTTCGATCTTGACCTGCTCGGCGCCAAGGCCGGTGCTGGACAGTTTGTCGCCGCCATCCAGCGCGCCGGCATCGGTGATCAGCACCACGTAGCGCGCACCAAACTGGCTCCAGTCGACCTTGTCGACCGCATGCATGACCCCGGCGTAGGCGTCTTCATCGAAGACCTTGCTGGAGACCTTGGCCTGCTTCAGATCCGCCACCTTGCTGAGGAAGTCGGCACCGTCCTTGACCGTGTTCGGGTCGGCGTACATCTTGCTGACGTACTCCAGGCCCGGCACTGCCTGGGTGCTGGAACGGTAGGCGATCAGGCCGAACTTGACCTGCTGGCCGAGGTTTTCCTTCTCGATCTGGGCGTAGACACGCTTGATCGCTTCGCGGGTGCGGTCGATGTACGGGTCCATCGAAATGGTCGAGTCGATGACGAATACCACCGCCGCGCTGAACGCTTTCATCTGGGTGTTGGCGGCAGCCTGGCTGGCAGCACTGCCGGCCGCAGGTGCCGAGGTGCTGGCCGCGTCGGCCTTGCTCACCGAGGCGACGTTGAGGATGCGCGTGCGAAAGCCTTCTTCAGTCATCACTTCTTCGCCGCTCAGGACCGGCAGCAGGTAGAAGTTTTTCTGCAGGTCGACGAAGTACTCCGGCTCCTGGGCCAATACCCCGGGCGCTTCCTTGCCGTTCTTGAGCTGGGCGCGCAGTGGCGCGACCTTGCTGACCGGGTCGGGCGCATCGAGGATGCCTTCGAGCTGGCTGCGGTCTTTGAAGAACATCAGCCGGTCGCGGTTGGCCGGGTTGGTGAAGGCCAGGGTCAGCTGCATTTTCCATTCGACAGTGCAGTCACCCGGCAGCCAGCCGATGCTCTTGCCCTGGGTATCCGGGCCGACGCGCAGCCACTGGCGGTTGTCCACCGCCGCGCGCTCGTACACATAAAAGCGGCTGAAGGTCGGCTGGGCGCTGCCCGGCGCAGCGCCTGCAGCGTCGCTGAGCTTGCAGCCGGGGGTGGTCAGCACGCGCTGGAACAGGGTCTTCTTGCCCTCTTGCAACAGCGGCTTGTCGGCCGCGTGCAGGGCTGGGCTCAGGCTCAAGGCCAGCAGGGCGGCGCCAAGGCTGCGCAGGCTCATGGCTTGAGCTCCTCGAAGCGTTGCTTGGCTTCGGCGTTGTTCTCATCGAAACCGAGAATGGTCTCGTACCAGTAGGCTGCGGTGGCGTTGTCTGGCGCCTTGAAGCATTCGCTGGGCTGGTGGTACTTGGGGTCGTACTCGCGGGCATAGGCACTGGCGATTTCGATGTCGCCGCCCTGGGCGCGGTTGGCGTACAGCCGCTGGGCAACGCCGCAGTGGTTGCTGGCCTTGGCCTGGTTGATCACTTCCAGCAGCGCGGCCGAGCCTGGGGCGTTCTGGATGCAGGCCTGGACGAACGGGATCTCGCCTTCGCTCTGCATGCTTTCCAGGGTGCAGGGCAGGGCGGCAGTGGGCGTAGGGGGGGCTGGCTGTTCGGTTTTGGGCTCGGGCTTCGGTGCTTCGACCGGTGCGGTTGGTTGTTTGTTGAACCACCACCAGGCGCCGCCTGCGGCGAGCAGCAACAGAACCACCAGCAGCGGCAGCAGCCAGCGGTTGCCGGTCTTGGCCGGAGCAGGGGAGATCGGCTTGCTGGTATTGATTACCGGCTCTGGGGTCGGCTCCGGTTCAACGGCTGTGGCTACAGGTTCTTCAGGCACGCTGACTGGCGCTGGCGCGACCGGCTCAGGTGCGGGCGGAACCGGCAGCGGGGGCGGCGTCTGCTGTGGTGCACCTGAAGTCGATGGCAGCACCTCATTGTTGATGCGCAGCATGCCCATATCGCTCTGGCCTTGCTGCGGATCGCTCAGCTCGACGCGGAAGTTGGCGGTGCCGCTGGCTTCCAGCAAGGGGTCGATCAGCTCAGGACCAATGCGCGTATCCAGGCCCGGCGCGCCGTCCACCGGCTGCAAGGCATCGAGCTTGAAGCCATGGGCGACGTTGCCCCAGCGTGCGCCGGGGTGGAGGAACTCGTGGGTCTGGCTGCTCTGCAGGGACAGCTCCAGGCCGTCACTTGCGCCCTCCCAGCCGGTGATCCGCAGCACGGCATGGCCCGGCGTGTTCACGGTCAGTGGCAGCACATCAACTCTGATACCCATTACAGTCAGCTCGCTTCAAAGGTGTTCAGCAACACCGCCAACTGGCGGCGTTGCTCGGTGGTAATTTCTGGGTCGGCGCCGTTCTTGGCGTTTTCCTGGGTCAGCCAGGCCAGGCCCGACAGCCAGTCGACGTGAAAGCCCTGCTCCTGGTGCGACGGCTGCGCCGGCAGCTCCGGCAGTTCGCCGAGGGCGACGTTCTGGTAGAAACTGAACACCGGATGGCGGTCGCCAAGCAGGCTGCTCGGGCGCTGGCCGAGCGGCTGCGCGAGCAGGCCGAACCAGGACAGGAAGTCACGCATCAACAGCTGCACGTTCATCACCTGGCGCTGTACCAGCTGGTCGCGCCGGGCACCGCCGATGATGCGGCGGGTCACGGCCTGGTCGAGCTGTGCGAGGAAGGCCGGGCGGCGCACGGCGCTGATCAGCTCTTCGGTCAAGGCATCGGCCAGTTCGCGGCTGATGCGCATGCTGTTCAGGCGCAAGGTCTGCGTGCCCAGCTCGCGCATGTGGCAGATCCACGCTTTAAGTGCGGCGCGGGCAAAGCGTTGTTCCGAATTCAAGCGCTGGGCCAGCGGTTTGGCTGGGGCTGCGGGCGCAGATGGCGCGGCTGCCGGGCTGGCGAACAGGCTGCCGAAGTTGATCGCGGGGGCTTTGTTGGCCGGCGCTTTGGCGGCGCCCTCCGGCTCTGGTTCGGCGTCGCCATCGATGCCGTTGATGTCATACACACCGCCCAGGTACAGCTCGCGCAGCTCTTCGTCCGGCAGTTGCAGGGCGTTGATCAGTTCGCAGATCGCATCCGGGTCGGCGCCGAGGTTTTCCACCAAGTATTGGGTCTTTTCGCGCTTCTTGTTCAGCAGCTGCTCGAAGTCCTCTTCGCGCCATGCATGCAGGCCATGTTCGAGCAGATCGGCGCGGCACTTACGCAGCTGTTCGTCGATGCGCGTCAGCTTGAAGTCGATGTCGCTGATGCCTTGGAAGCTGGCGCTGAAGCGGCTGATGCCCCCGTCGTTGAGGGCGAGCATGGCTTGCCAGGCATCGGCCGGATCTTTGATATGGCGCTGCACCGAGGGGCTTTGCACAAAGCACTGCTGCAGCTGCTGCAGGCGCAACTCGTGGCGCTCGTTGAAGTGAGTTTCTTCGCCGCTGCCGCTGTCGCGCTCGATGAACGCGGTGTCGAGGCGCGGCTTGCGCACCAGGTAGGTGTTGTTGAACGGCCTGTCGGCCCACTCTTTCATCCATTCCTGAGCGCCGAAGCGCTCGATCATGGTCAGCTTCATCATGTTCTCGCAACCTTCAGGCAGCTGCCCTTCGCTGAGGCCGAGGGTGTTGCCGATGAAACCGTCGAGCATGGTCAGCGCCCAGATCAGGCCCGGGGTGCGCTGGCCGCGTTCTTTTGGCGTGGCGCCCTGGGTCTTGTGGATCCAGCGGGTCAGCACCGGGCCGACGCTGACCACTTCACTCTGCTTGAACGAGCTGGTGCACAGCACCAGGCCGTTCATCTGCTGGGCGTCGGTGTAGCGCTCGAACAGGTAGGCGACCTTGCCGCGCAGGATCAGGCTGGAGGCCGGGTTGACCTCTTCGACCGCGTCCGGGCTGGCAGCGTCTTCCAGGCGCAGCAGCTTTTGCCGGGTCCGATAGCCAGGGAAGTCGAGCAAATCGACCGCTTCGACCACCGGGTCCTTGGGGCTGTTGATCAGGCGGAAGGTCATCTCGGCTGTCAGCGCGGCGAGCTGGGCGACCGTCAGGCCGACACTGCTCTGGACCTTGTCGCCGTGCAGTGGCAGCACGCTCACCGGCAAATCGCGGCTGGTGCCGAGACGGCCAAGAATATCCACGTTCATGATGCTGTTGGTCGGCGTGTAGCTGCCGTTGTCGTCCTTTACCAACACGCTCAAAGGCGCATAGACGGTGTCGGGGAAGCCCAGCTTGTGCAGGCCGCCGACCAGCAGTTCATACACTTCGGTGAGCGCTGGCTGCTCGCCCCACAGCACCGAAAACAGCTTGGCGCGCTGGCGATAGCTCAGGTGCGGCGCGAGCTTGATTGCTCGTGGCCAGTAATGGTCATCGAGCTTGCGTACCGATTTTTCGTAGTTGCCCTTGAGGTAGTCCCACAAGGCGACCACGTCGTCACCGTTGACGCCGGGATGCAGTTGCTCCTGCTCGCGGCCTTCGAAGCCTTTGAGCAGCGCTTGCAGGCTATCGTCGGTGAAGCTGTAGTCGAGCTTCTCCTGATCGAAATCCTCGAACCAGGCGTTGGCGAGAATCTTCGCCACTTCAACTTCGCTGAACAGCTTCAGCTCGACCGGGTAGTTGGCATCCGGGCTGGGCTTGGCCAGGCGGCTGAAGCGGGTAACCAGGCCAGTGGCTTCCTTGCCCAACCCGGTCGGGTTGATGTGCTCGATGAAGTCCAGGGTCTTGCCACCAAAGTCGGTTTCAAGCCGGCCGCGCTGATCTGCCGCCAGGGCCGAGATCAGGTACGACTTGCCCGCCTGGGACAGGCCGAAGAAGCCGATCACCATTGGCGTCGACGCGGCCTTGCGCAGGTCCTTGGCGCGGTTGCGCGCCTGGCGCAGGCGCAGGCTCAGGCCATCGGCCTCGGCTTCCACGCTGGCGGCGTTGCCACGCACCTGGTCGATCCACGACAGGGCCTGGCCGGCGCCTTCATGGACAGCGCCCCAGGCGTTCATCAACTGTTGTTGCTTCGGCGTAAGGTCGCTCATTTTCCTTTGACGTTCCCGCTGTCGAGCCAATAGTCGCTGTCACTCAAGCTCATGGTTGGCATGGTATTGAGGGCAAGCTCCAGATCCCGGTCGTAATCGAAATCGGCATCCTGAATATTCGATTGCAGGTCGCAGATGATCAGCTTGTCGCTGATCAAACCCTGCTCCAGCAGTTGGTCCGACGGCTCCTCGACCTCCAGGCGCACGCGCAGTACCGGCGCTTCGCCGCCCTTGCCGAGTGCCTTGGAGAACGCGCTGCTGCCGCGCGGGGTGAAGCGCAAGGTGTACAGCGGCGAGGCCGACCAGCGCTCGGCCGACAACTGCCGATAGCCCAGGTGCATGTCGCCGCGCATTTCCAGCCACGGCGTGCCGCGCTGCTCGCCTTCGCCAACAATCGGCAGTTCGATCCGGCCTTTGGCCGACTGCAGGTTGTGGTAGAACACGTCGGCATGCTTGATGGTGCCGGCGGTGTCGATCTGGCCAAAGTGCTTGATGATCGAGTACGGCTTGAGCTCGACGGTGCGGAAATAGAAGTTCGGCACGCTGTGCTTGGAGCACAGCAGGCAGATCATCGCGCCTACCGAAGCGGTGCTCTTCGGATCATCGATCAGGCCGTTGCGGTGGAACGGGTACCAGCCGCCGGTGCGGTAGTTCTGCAGCGGCAGGATGCGCCCTGGCGGCAGCGGCAGGCGCTGGCGGATGAACGCCTGAATGCCCGGCAGGCGCGACGGTCGGCCGGTCAGCAGGAGCATGTCGCAAGGGTAGTGCGAGATCACTTCACACAGCTCGGCGAGGATCCGGGTGATGTTGATCTGGCCGCCGATGAAGGCGGCATGGACCTGCTCGAGGTCAAACGTGATCGGCGTCTGCAGCAGCTCCAGCGTGCCTTCGCGGCCGACTTCGCGGCGCACTGCGGCATTGACGAACTCGAGCACGCTGTCGTTGATCACGGCAGTGCCCAGCACCTCTTGCCAGGTCTGCTCGACGACGTCCTGCGGCTGCGCCGGGTCGTAGTTCTCGTACGCCTTGAGCAGGGCCAGACCCAGCGGCACGAAGATCTGCAGGTTGAGCTGCTGACGCAGGATGCGCTCTTGCGCCGAGGCATCACCGTTGCCGCACAGGCGCGACATCATCGCGTCCGGCGCACTCACGCCAGCGCCCTGCAGGGCCTTGCGGAACGACGGCAGGATGAACTCCTGGATCACGTCGAGGAGGATGTCGTCGCCAGCCACCTTGAAACCATCGCGGAAACGCTGGTTCGGCACGATGTGCGCGTTGGCCCCGGCGCCGCCGTTGTTGCCACGGTCGAGGCGGTAGTCGGTGATCACCAGGTCAGTGGTGCCGCCGCCGATATCGATGGTGGCCAGGGTGATCTGCTCGGCTTCCTGCTTGTCCGGGCGGGCGAGGGCGGCGAAGAATTCTTCCGGATGACCGGCGAAGTTCTCGTTGACCTCGTTGTACAGGTACACCAGCTGGCCGCAGCTGGCTTCATCCCAATCGACGCGGATGCTTGGCAGCGGCGTGCGCGGGACGATGCTCTTGTCCTTGAACGGGTTGCTCTCGCCGGCATGCCAGCCAAAGCTCTTCCAGACCAGGCCGACGGCTTCGTACATGCGGTTGCTGAGGATGCTGCGCTCGGCTTGAGGCATGCCTGGCGGCACGGTCAGGGTGATGCTGTTGAGGCGGCGCGGCACGCGCGCGTGGCCCTGGCGCGAACGTTGCGCCGGGCTGTTGATCTGGGCCAGCGCCTGGGTGACCACTTCGGCCAGCATGAAGGTCATCAGATTGCTGCGCGAATAGCGCGGGGTGAACACCGGCATGTCGTTCTTCGGCGGCAGGTACAGGGCCTGGCCGAGGTCGTTGATCAGGTGCGCGAACGGTGCGGCGGTGGCCAGCGGCTCCTTGTCGCTCTTGACGTAGGAGGTATTGAAGCGCCAGCCATGGCCGTAGGCCTTTTCATCCCACAGATAACGCTTGGGGCTGGACAGCCCGGTCGAGCCTTCGGTACCGCGGCGTCGGCTGGCCAGGCGTCCGGCTTCGCCACCGACTCGGGCGATGGTCGGCCACTGGAAGGCATTGTGGCGGCCGCTCTTGACCGAGAAATTATCCTTGCCGAAGTAGGCCTGGGTGAACTCGACGCGGCTCTCGAAGGCTTCGTTGTAGACCTTCTCCGGCTCGCTCAGGTCGCGCAGTTCGAGCACATAGTTGTGACGCATGCCGGAGCCTGCCTGGCCGTGGTCCTCGATGAGGATGCCGCAGGTGCGCGAGTTGCCCACATCGAGTACCAGGTCGACCGGGATTGGCTGTACCACACCCTGAATCTCGTTGGCGACAACCTTGATTTCCGGGATTTCGACCTTCGGCTTCTCGACGCTCTGCTCAGCCGGCACCGGCCGACGCAACAGGCTCAGCAGGTTGAGGTAGTGGGCCAGGTGACGGTTGCCCTGCAGATCACGTTCAAGGCGCTCGCGGGTCCACTCGGCGCGGGCTTCGCCATACAGCTCGGCAAGCCACTCGCGGATCCAGCCGTGGGTCAGGAACCAGCCGTATTCACGGGCGCTGCAGGCCAGCTTGAAATCGACCCCGGAACGCACGTCTTCTTCGTTCGGCGCCAAGTAATGGGCACCGGCCACGGCGGCCATGATGCGCGTATCGAAGGCCAGCGTCAGGCGATGGGTATTGCCGTCCAGGTCCGGCTCGGCCAGCTTTACCAGGCGCATCCGCGACCAGTTGTTGGGGCCTTCGTCAAACCGATGCGGGGCCATGAAGCGCAGGAACGGCAACGGCAGCCAGACGCCATCGAACAGCTTCAGGCTTTCTTCCATGGCGACGCGGAAGTGGTTGTCGTCGCTGCTGTCGAATTCGACCTGGACGACCTTGTCCGGCTCCGGCTCGTAGAAGTCCTTGTACTCGCGCGACCACAGCAGGCGCGTGGGCACCATGCCGTTGTTGAGCTGGACGAACTTGCCCGCTTGCTCGCCGTCCGGGCCGAGACGCAGGGCGAAATCCATGAATTGAATGCCGGTATCGCTGACCAGCGTGACCGTTTCTTCGAACTGGGTGATTTCGGGCAACATCTTCTGCGTCTCGTATTATTGGCCGGCTTGTTTCATCAGCATCGGGAAGGCGTCGGCGCCATAGTTGCCGGCGCAGTCAGCCGGGCCGGATGCGCCTGGCTTGCAATTGACCTGGGGCAGGTCGTAGCTGCTGCCGTCAGCACAGGCGGCTTGGCCGGCACTGGTGATCGACAGCTGACCTTGATTCATGGCAGCCGAAACCGGTGCCTGGCAGCGCACGCCATCGGAGCGGCTGACGGTGGCATTGCCTTTGCCGTCCTTGAAGTCGTACTTCAGGCGCAGCGGCTTGCTGGTGCCGACTTCCTGGATGCCGGCACCGGCCCAGTCGCCATTGAGGAAGCTGGCGGTGCCTTCGGCGGCGTCAGGCGGAATGCTCAGCAGGTTCGCCTGGGGAGCGGGCGCAGGGGGTTCTTTTGGCAGTTCGGGTGGTGTTGGGCTCGGGCCTGGCTCGGGTGCAGGCACGGGCTCCGCGGCGGGTTCAGGTGCAGGCTCAGGCGTTGGCTCCGGGGCGGGCTCAGGCGCGGTGGTATCGCCCGGCACTGGCGGTTCAGGTGTTGGCTCGGGTGCAGGTGGCGTTGCATCTGGGTTGCCGGCCCCTGGGCCAGTGCCGCCAGCGCCTGGCAGGCCAGCACCGGAGCCCGGCACTTGACCGGTGCCAGTACCCAGGTTGCCGGTGCCGCTGCCGCTGTGAGTTCCAGTGTCGATCACCGGCGTTTTCGGATTCAGGTCAGGCAGCTGCAGGCCCGGCACATTCAGGCCCGGCCAGCAGCTGCGCAGGCCGAACAGCAGCAGCAACAGCAGCAAAAATGGCAGCAGCCACCACCAACCCAGCCGACGCCACCACGGCGCGGCAGCAACCGGCACTGGCGGCGCAACCGGCGGTACTGGCGCAGGAGCAATCGGTGGCACGGGCGGCGGTGCGATCACTGGCTCGACGGCTTTGGCGGCACGCGGATACAGGCAATGCAAGGGCTGGCGGCTGCGCTCGGCGCCGGCATGGATAAAGCCCCAGAAGGTCAGGACCGGGCGGCCATCCACCAGATACACGAAGTTTTCGTCGGGAAACGGCACCACACAGGTCAGCAGCTTGCCGAACACCGTGTTGTCGCCCTGCACGGCATTGCGGGCACCGGGCAACGGCGTACCGTTGGCATCCAGGCCGAGCATGCTGTTGCTCAGGTCATTGATGCGCAGCTGCAGTACTTCGAGCTGGGCTCGTGCAGGCGCTCGCTCTTCTTCGGTAGCGCTGCTCCACGGGATCACATCGCCCGGGCGCTCGCTGTACCAGTCAAGGGTACTGCCCAGCGCATCCGGCTGCGGGATGGCCAGGTGCTCGACCAGGTGCGGATGCTCCGGGTACTTGCGGCGGATCGCCTCGCGCAGCTGCAAAGCGGCACGATAGACCGGCTGGCCAGTCTCTCCCAACGCGGTAAAGTCTTCACTCTTACCACTGCGTAGCAATACTCCGCGCATCCTTGTAGACCCTACCTAGTCTTGTATAGATCCGTTTCAGTAATCACACCTTGATACTGAATAACCGCGCAACACTACTTGCAAAGTCATTTAGCCGTCAATTTAAGTTAGATGGCTTTTTGACGTCATTGCCCCGGCTTGCGGTTAAACTGCCCGCACCCGTTCAGCGGTACCGGCTGATCTGCCCTTGCACAATGGAGCGTGACCACGATGAGTCTCTGGGATGACCTGAAGAAAAAGGCCTACGACGCCAACCCCGAGCTGGCTGCCAAAGCCGCCCAGGCGCTGGACAAAGCCCGTGACCTGGCTGTTGAGGCCGGGCAAAAAGCTGCGCCGATCCTCAAGCAGGCCAGCGACAAGGCCACCGTCTACGCCCAAGAGAAAACCCCGATTCTCAAGGCCCAGGCGCTCAAGGCCATCGACGACGCCAAGTTGCGCCGCGCCCAGTTGCAAGAGCAGGCCAAGCGCGACAAGGCCGCCCGCGCCGAAATGATCCGCACCATGTACGACATCACCCTGGCGCCCGACGACGTCAACTTCATCGAAGAGCCGTTCAACCACTTCGAGCGCCAGCTGGGGTTCTTTGTCTTCAATGGCGAAGTGCTCGACAGCCAGAAGCGCAACCAGACCCACCTCGACGCCTACCACTCGCACCGCACTACTGGCGGCACGATGTGGCAGGGCACCGGCTCGACTGGCAGCAGTTCGTCGAGCATGCAGGTGAGCACCCACAACGTGCAGGAGCATGAGTTTTGGGTGCGCCTGGAAAACGGCAAAGAGTCGTGCTTCCAGCTCAACAACACCCAGGTGCGCATCCGCCCCGGCCAGCACGTCAGCCTGCTGTTCGTGCACAACGCCGGCAACCAGAACGGCACCCTGGTCGCGCTGTACAACCACAATGCCGGGGAAAACTTCACCGTCCTCACCCCGGCGCAGATCAACCAGGCGTTCGACCTGTACACCCAGGCGCCAGGGTTCTTCAATCAGCGTGAAGTCAACGACACCCGCACCCGGCTGTTGCAGGCGCTCGACCTGCGGATTGGTCAACTGGTGCGCTACATGGCTGTGCACGGCGACCGCCGTAATGGGCAACTGATCGATGCAGAACAGGATTGATCGACTGCGGGTCGCTTGAGCGGCCCGTCACACAAGGAAAGCAACATGAAGTTGAAATGGGCCGTAGCGATGGGTGGGGTACTGGGGCTGGCCGGTTGCGATGCAGTCAGCCAGTTCCAGCAGGCGCGAGCGCTGCAGGAGCTGCGCCAGGAGTGTTTTGGCAATTTCACCAACAGCTGTGTCAGCAAGACCATCGATTACAACATCGGTCTGCTTGAAGCAGTGCCGTTCGCCGCGCCTGAAGAAAAGCAGGCCATTCTCGCGATGTTTGGCGATGCCGGCTGGGACCTCTATGAACAGGCAGTGCGTGAGGTCAAGGATGACGTCGTCAGTGCGCTCGAAGCGAGCCGCCCCGGGATGTTTTCACGCTGGATTCTTGGCGATGCACAGCCGTTCGATGGCAAAGGGGTGATGGAGTTTTCCCAGAGCGAACTGGAGCCTATTCGCAAGCGCATAAGCGAGGTATACATCGCCAGGATCAAAGCTGCCGGCCTCACCCCGAATGCCCAGGCAATGGCGCACTACAGCGCAGCCAGCCAACCGGCCACCAGCACCGTTATTGCTCCAGAACAGCAGCCAGCCGTGCAGCCGGCAGGCGCAACTGATGCGCTGCTCAAGGCCGCCATCGACCAGATGGTTGCGGACGAAATCGCAACCGACGGCGGCAGTGAATACGACGAAGGCCGTCAGCTGCTGGAAGTGGATCTCGATGGTGATGGCGTCGAAGATGCCGTGGTGCTTTACACCATCGAAGGCCAGGGCGGTGGCAATGGATCGTTCCAGACCCTTGCGGCGCTGTACCGTGATGGCAACAGCTGGAGCGCCAAAGGCAAGACCATCCTCGGCGGCGCCACCGACCTGCAGCTGCTCGGCCCGAACCTGATCGGCGTGACCGTGTTGACTCACAGCGACGAAGATCCACGCTGCTGCCCGAGCCAGGAGGGTGTGGTCAAGTATCAGTGGAATGGTGCAGCCTTTGCCGAGCTGCCGGATACGGTTAAGTCAGCGGGTTGATGTTTGTATAGGCCTCGGCAGGGATGCGGTAGTGGCGTCTTTGCCGAGCGCTGGCTTGGTGCGCTTCGCTCAAGCTAAGTGATATTCAGCGCCAAGCAGCGCCGCAAAGCTGTCCTTGGCAGGGTGGCTGCCAGTGTGCTTGTTGCAGATGAAGTAGTTCTGCACTGGCGCCAGGTCGGCGAAGCTGAAGCCGTTGATCCCGCCAATGTTCTTGAACTGCTCAAACAAGCCTTTTGGCACCAGCGATACGCCTTCCCCCGCGCGTACGCAGCCCAGAATGGTGCCGTAGCTGGCAATGCTGGTGATGTTCACCTCTAGCCCGTGCGGCGTCAGCCAGCGTTGCAGCGACTGCCGGTACGGGCAGCCTTCAGGCCACATCAACCAGGTTCGCCCCTGCAGATCGAGCGGGCTGTGGATAACTCCCGAGTCGGACGCCGCGATAACTACCAGCTCCTCCCGATAGATCGGCGAGCGCTCTACGTCGGGATGCTCGACATTTACCGCAACCACAGCGCCGTCCAGCGTGTGCTTGACCACCTCGGCCAGCAATTGCGACCAGGTCGCCGTGCTGAACTGCATTTCGACGGCGGGGTGTTGCTGCCGATACTTTGCCAGCAGTGCAGGTAAGCGGCCGGTTGCAGCGGACTCGATGGCGCCGACGCGCAGCACGCCTGACGGCTTGGCATCGGCATCGAGCGCTCGACAGGCTTCCTGGCATAGGGCGAGTATGCGATTGGTGTAGTCGAGAAAAAGCGTGCCCGAAGGGCTGATGATCAGGCCCCTGCCTTTGCGAATGAACAGTTGTACACCCAACTCTTGTTCCAGCTGTTTGATCCGGTTGGTGATGTTGGAGGGTACGCAGTGCAGGATTTCAGAAGCGCGAACGATGCTGCCCTGGTCGGCAACCACTTTGAACATGGTGAGTTGGGCCAGCTCCATGAATGCATCGCTCACTGAAAGTGAAGGGTCGAGTGAGTATAAGTAACTTGTCCCGGCAGGCTCAACGCACCTAGTTTGTGAGCTCTGCCACGGGCGACACACTCATGTTATTTGAAACCAGTATTTATCTATTGGGCCTGTTCGCTTTCTGCGCAGGCCTGATCGACGCCGCCGTAGGTGGCGGTGGCCTGATACAGCTGCCCGCCCTGCTGCATGCGTTGCCTCAGCACGCCATACCGACCGTGCTTGGCACCAACAAACTGGTGGTGCTGGCCGGTAATCTGTCGTCGATTTCTACCTACATCAAAAGAATACGGATTGTCTGGAAGCTGATGCTGCCGACCATGGTGGCCGCATTTGTATTTGCATTCCTCGGTGCACTTTCGACTTCGTTGATACGTAAAGACGTGATGGAGTTGCTGGTTTTTTGCATCCTGGTAGTAATGGCGACCTACACCTTTGCCAAGAAAGACCTGGGCCGCTCGCACACGCATTCAACCTGCGGGGCCAAGGAAATAGGACTGGGTGTTTTGTTCGGTGCATTGATCGGGTTTTACGACGGGGTATTTGGCCCTGGCAGCGGCAGCCTGCTGCTGTTTGTCTTCGTGAAGTACTTTGGCTTCGACTTTCTCAATGCCTCTGCTTCGGCAAAGCTGGTGAACCTGGGCACGTTCAGCGCTGCGCTGCTGTTCTTTGCGCCAGCGGGGCATGTGCTGTGGGCGCTTGGCGCGGTGGTGGCGCTGTTCAACATGGCCGGCTCACTGGCCGGGGCGTTTCTGGCCTTGCGCTATGGCAGCGGGTTTATCCGGATCTTGTTTCTGATCCTGCTGGTGTTTCTGATCGGCAGGATGGGCTTGTCGCTGCTTGGCAGGTGAGGTCCGCACAAACGAAAAAGCCCCGGGACAAGTCCCAGGGCTTTTTCTTGATGTGGCGCACTCGGCGGGATTCGAACCCACGACCCCTGCCTTCGGAGGGCAGTACTCTATCCAGCTGAGCTACGAGTGCAACGCGGCGCAATGATACCCATCTTGGCCTAGCGCGTCCATCGCCTTGATCTGTAGCCGTTTTCGTTGTGAAACATGCCCAGCGGCACTACGGGCACGAATGTCGGAGCGGTGCTTACCTCACAAGGCAATCAACTCCGGTCGCAAGCCCTCCACTCGCTGCGACGCGGGCTTGAAGTAACCGCCGTCGCCGGTGATCTGATGCAGCACCCGCTCGCGCAAACCATGCAGCGCCACCCCGGTGCGCTGGCGCGGGTGCGGCAGGTCTATCTCGACCACCGCCTTGATCCGCCCCGGGCGCGGCTCCAGTACCACCACACGATCCGCCAGATAGGTGGCCTCTTCGGCATCGTGGGTGACCAGCAAGGTGGTGATGCCTGAGCGCTCGCGGATCGCCAGCAGTTCGTCCTGCAACTGCTGTCGGGTCAAGGCGTCGAGTGCGCCAAATGGCTCGTCCAGCAGCAGGATGCGCGGGCTGGCGACCAACCCTCGGGCGATGGCCACGCGCTGGGCCATACCGCCAGACAGCTGGTGCGGATACGCCGTCTCGAAGCCAACCAGACCCACTAACTGCACGAACTCATGCACGCGGCGGGCGCGTTCGCCCTGGCTCAGTTTCTCGTTGACCAGCCCCAGGCCGATGTTCTGTTCGACTGTCAGCCACGGGAACAGCCGGTGCTCCTGAAAGACAATGCCGCGTTCGCCGCCGATGCCCTGCACCGGCTTGCCATCGACGTGAATACTGCCGCTGTAGTCGGTATCCAGGCCCACCAACAGCCGCAGCAAGGTCGACTTACCGCACCCGGAGGCGCCGACGATGGCAATGAACTCGCCTTCGTTGATGGCCAGGTTGAAGTTGTTGATGGCCTCGAAGGCCTGGCCATCGACGGTAAAGGTTTTGCCGACTTGCTCGAAGCTCACCAGCGCTGGCGTGGTGTCGGCTTGATTGGCGGCGTGCAGGGTCGAGGTGTTGAAGGCGTTCATGCAGTTCTCCAGCGCGTGGCGCGCGATTCGAGGCGTTGTCCAAGGTTGCCGAGCAGGGCGCCGATCAGGCCGATCAGGACCATCGCCGCCATCACCTGGTCCATGCGAAACAGCTGCTGCGCACCGAGCATCAGGCTGGCGATACCACCATCGGACGGCATGAAGTATTCCGCGCCGATGGTGCCCAGCCAGGCATAGATCAGCGACAGGCGCAGGCCGGCAAATATTGCGGGGGCAGCGCCGGGCAAAATCAGCAAGCGCAAGCGTTTGGGCAGGTTCAGGCCCATCACTTGGGCAGCCTCTCCCAACTGCGGCGACAGGCTGGCGATGCCGCGCTGGGTCGCAATGAACAGCGGGAAGAACGCCGCCAGGCCGACAAACACCAGCTTGGCCGCTTCGCCCAGGCCGAACCACGCGGTGAGCAATGGCACCCAGGCAAAGATCGCCACCTGGCGCAGGGCTGACAGGGTCGGGCCGAGGGTTCGTTCGGCGGGTTTCGACAAGCCCAGCAGCACCCCCAGCGCAAAGCCTGCACCGCCGCCCAGCAGCAGTCCGCTCAGTGCCCGCTGCAGACTCAAGCGCAGCGCCTCCAGCAGCGAGCCATCGGCGAGGCCTGCCTGCAGGCTGGCCAGCACGCCCAGTGGCGAAGTAAGAATATTGTCGTCGACCCAGCCAAAGCTGCTGGCCGCCTGCCACAGCGCCAGCAGGCCCAGCGGCAACAACAATCCTTGCCAGGCCCGTGGTAACTGCGCCCGGCCTTGCTCGCCGGTAGCCGCTTGCGGCCAGAACAGCAGGCGCCGCTCCAGGCTGCTGAAACCGCGGTCCATCAAGAACCCGACCGCGCCGATCAGTACGATGCAGAGGAATACCAGATCGAGCATGAACAGCTGCCGACCCCACACCATCAGGTAGCCGATGCCCTCGCTGGAGGCCAGCAGCTCGACGGCCAGCAGCGAGGTCCAGCCTGTTGCCAGCGCCAGCCGCACTCCCGCCAGAAACGACGGCAGGGCAGCCGGCAGCAGCAGCCAACGGAACAGCAAATGTGCCGGCAGGCGCAAGGTCGCAGCTGCTTCCCGAAGCTTGGGTTGTGCATCGCGCACGCCCACCAGCGTGTGCAAGGTCACCGGCACCACTACCGCCTTGATCAGCACCACCAGCTTGAGCAGCTCGCCGATGCCGAAAAACAACATGAACAGCGGGATCCAGGCCAGCGTCGGGATCTGTGCCAGTGCGATGAACGTCGGCATCACCAACGTCTGCGCCCTGCGCGAAGCGCCCAGCCAGGTCCCCAACAGCAATCCGCCGGCAATGCCCGCGAGCAACCCGCAAAGCAGCCGCTGCAAACTTATCCACAGGTGCCCCCAAAGCTCGGCACTGCCAAACTCCAGCGCACTCTGCCAAACCAGCGCCGGCCCCGGCAGAATCTGCTCGCTCATCCAATGCCAACGGCTGGCCACCACCCACAACAACGCCAAACCCACTGGCACTATCCAGGCCAGCCACCCTTGGCCGGAGCGGTCATGTCGGGGCGCCATGTCGGACGCAATAGGGCTGCGCAGCTGCCCCAGCAATCCCCGCCCCTGTCGCAAAATGTCGCCCATCGCGCCCTCCAGCAAACCGCAATTAACATATTCAATAAAAGAATAAAAAATTACGCATAGATAATTTCAAGACATAAGAGCATGCAGGCCACGCATCGAGAACCCCCCAGCCAATGCGTTCTACTCATATTTCAAATGCACGTTCCGCAACCCCGGCGACACACCCCGCCAACCCTGATTTATGCCTTTTAGTTACTAAGGCATGCACATTCAGTCTTTGTTACTTCTAACCATCCTTGCCTAGCTTCTGCCCAAAGCGCCGGCCCTTGCCGGTGGCAGCCTGCCAAGGAGCCGTGCCATGAAAACCCCGCTACGTCACCTACTCACCCGCTTCGCCCCGACCGTGCTGGCCGGCCTGCTGAGCAGCTTCGCCCTGACTACTCAGGCCGCCGAAGTCGACAGCATCCGTATCGCCGTGCCCGACCTCAGCGCCGGCAGCAAGCCCAGCGCCGGTGGCGTGGTCGACGTGCTGCGCAGCCAGCAACTGCTGGAAAAGGAATTCGCCAAAGACGGCATCAAAATCGACTGGCGCTTCTTCAAGGGCGCCGGCCCGGTGATCAACGAAGCGCTGGCCAACGGTCAGGCCGACTTCGCCTACCTCGGCGACCTGGCAGCGATCATCGGCAAGGCCAACGGCCTCGATACGCGGGTGCTGTCGGCTGGCGTGCGGGGGGTCAAGAGTTACCTCGGCGTGGTGCCGGGCTCAGGCATCAAGACCCTGGCCGACCTCAAGGGCAAGCGCGTGGCGGTGTTCCGCGGCACGGCAAACCAGCTGTCGTTCGCCAGCGCGTTGGCCAGCCAGGGCTTGTCCGAACGCGACCTGAAAGTCATCAACCTGGATTTCAACGCCGCCAATGCCGCCATCGCCGCCAAGCAGATCGACGCCACCTGGGGCCTGTCCAACCTGCTCTCGCTGCGTGAGCGCGGGCTGGTCGAGCTGCCGGTCAGCTCACGCGACCTCAAGGGTGCTGGCAGCACCCAGGCGGTGCTCCTGGGCACCGGCGAATTCATCCGCCAGCACCCCGAGCTGACTGCACGTTTGGTCAAGGCCCAGGAGCAGGCCAGCCAATGGCTGCGCGACGAGCACAACCGCCAGGCCTACATCGAGCTGGTGGCCACCACTGCCAATTATCCGCGGGTGATTCTGGAAGGCGACCTGGCTGACGAAAACCTCGCCGAGTACTTCGATCCACGGCTGGACGCCGAGTTTGTCGGCTTGCTCCAGCAAGGCGTCGATCTGGCTGCCAAAGAGCGCCTGATCCGCCGTGGCTTCCAGGTCTCCGAATGGATCGAGCCACGCTTCCTCGACACTGCCCTGCAACAGACCCAGGCCACCCAGGCCGCCCGCTGAATCATCACAACGCCTGTCTTATGACCGTGAGGACCACCGCTATGAGCAACGCCGCACTGGCTACCGCGCCACACACCGCTGCACTGGAAATCCTGCCGATTGGCGGCCGCATCGGCGCCGAGATTCGCGGCATCGCGCTGTCGGCCGAGCTGGACGCCGCCAGCATCGATGCCATCCAGGCTGCCCTGGTGGAACACAAGGTGATCTTCTTCCGCGCCCAGCATCACCTCGACGATGCCGCCCAGGAAGCCTTTGCCAAGCGCCTCGGCGAACCAGTCGCACACCCGACCGTGCCAGTACTCGACGGCAGCCACTACCTGTTCCAGCTCGACGGCGCCGAAGGCCAGCGGGCCAATGCCTGGCACACCGACGTGACCTTCGTCGATGCCTACCCGAAAGCCTCGATCCTGCGCAGCGTGGTCGCTCCCGCCTCTGGCGGCGACACCGTCTGGGCCAATACCGCAGCCGCCTACCGCGAGCTGCCTGAGCCGCTGCGCGAGCTGGCCGACAAGCTCTGGGCCGTGCACAGCAACGAATACGACTATGCCGCGGCCAAGCCGGATGTCAGCCCGGAGAAGCTCGAGCGCCACCGCAAGGTGTTCACCTCGACCGTTTACGAGACCGAACACCCGGTGGTGCGTGTGCACCCCATCAGTGGCGAGCGCGTGCTGCAACTGGGCCAGTTCGTCAAACGCATCAAAGGTTATTCACAGGCCGATTCGGCGCACCTGTTCGCTGTGTTGCAAGGGCATGTCACTCGCCTGGAAAACACTGTGCGCTGGCGTTGGCAGGTCGGCGATGTGGCGATCTGGGACAACCGCGCCACCCAGCATTACGCGCTGGACGACTACGGCACCCAGCCGCGCATCGTGCGCCGGGTGACCTTGGCCGGCGAAGTGCCGGTGGGGGTTGATGGCCAGTTGAGCCGCACTACTCGCAAGGGCTGATTTGGCTGGGGCCGCTTTGCGGCCCCAAGATCGACCTGAAACACTCAAGTCTCGCTATCACAGGCAAGCAACTGCCTGACCAACCCCTGCGCCAACGGCGACAAGCCATATCCCACCCGGCTAACCACGCCATAACGGGTATAGCACTCATCTTCCTGCTCCTGGCTGAGGTCAACCAGCTCCAGCGCCACCAGCCCACCTTCCCCCTGATACGGCCGCAGATTGGCGCTGCAGGCGATGCCGATGGTGTCCGAGTGCGCGACCACATTGAGCAGCGCATAACCATGCTCACACTCGACGCTGGGCAAAAAATCTTGCCGGCCACTGAGGTCGCTGAGGATCTTGCGGATGTTCGGCGGGCGGAAGGTGGTCGCCAGCGGATAGTCGAACAGGTCCCGCGCGCGCACCTCGGCTTGAGCCGTGAGCGGATGCCCGGCGCGGCAGCAGAAGTGCCAGCGCTGCGGCGTCAGCTTGTGCACGCGGTAGTCCGGGTCGGCTTCAAACTGACGCGTGTCGGCGACAAAGAACTCGATCTCTTCGGCCATCAACCGGCGGTTCAGCGCCTGCCAGTTATCCACCTGAAAACAGGTGCGCGCCGCCGGGTACTTGGCAACGAACCGCGCCACCGCCCGCGGTACCAACCCGCCGGCCGGCGCCGGCCCTGAGCCGAAGCGCACCAGGCCGGTAGTCGCGCCGTTGAACTGGTTGATCTCGTTGGCCAGGTTATGCGCGCCATGCACCAGCCGACGCGCGTGCTCCAGCACCAGCAAACCCTGCCGGGTCGGTGCCAGCTCCTTGCTGGCGCGGTCGATCAGGCGACAGCCGACGTTGTGCTCGAGGGTCTGAATGCTCCGGCTGAAGGCCGATTGCGACAGGCTCACGGCAACGGCCGCAGCTACGAAGCTGCGGTGCTCGACCAGGGCGATGAAGTGGCGCAGTTGGCGCAGATCTATATGCATTTTCTACATGGAAACTTTCGGTGAAATGCAATTGGCAGGAAGGGTTGTGAACCTTATAAAGGGTGTTACTTATTCCACAAAATATGAATTAAACATATTTATAGATCCAATAAGAATATAAGCCTGCCAGACCGCGATTCGGTTCCGCCAACGGAAATGCTCGCCAAGGCCCACGCCTCTAGGAGCACCCGTATGTCTCGACTTTCCCGCTGGCCCGCCCGGGCCACACTGTTTGCCCTGCAGCCGCTTGCCGCCGGGGTGTTGCTTGCGGCGGCCAACAGCAGTTTTGCTGACCAACCCGTCAGCGCCACGCCTGCGGTGGAGGCGGGTGCCCAACTCGGTACGGTCACGGTCAACGCCCGCCGCCGCGAAGAAACCGCGCAAAGCGTACCGACCCCGATCAGTGTGCTCAGCAGCGAAACCCTCGAAACCCAGCGCATCTATCGTGTGCAGGATCTGCAACAGCTGGTGCCGAGCACCAACGTCTCCTACGTGCATGCACGTCAGTCGAGCATTTCCATTCGTGGCCTGGGCAACAACCCGGCCAGCGATGGCCTCGAAGGCAGCGTCGGCATCTATCTGGACAACGTCTACCTCGGCCGCCCGGGCATGGCCGTATTCGACCTGCTCGACGTCGAGCAACTGGAAGTGCTGCGCGGCCCGCAAGGTACCTTGTTCGGCAAGAACACCACCGCTGGCGTGCTCAACATCACCACGCGCAAACCTACCTTCCATACAGAGGGCAGCGTGCAGACCTCGCTGGCCGAAGATGGCTACTGGCAGACCCAGGCCAGCTACTCCGGCCCGCTCAGCGACACCCTGGCCGGGCGCATCAGCGCTTACCGCACTGAAGACGACGGCTATGTGAAGAACGTCTATAACGGCGACGATCTCAATGGCGGCAAGCGTCAGGGCTTTCGTACCCAGTTGTTGTTCAAGCCCAACGAGGCGTTCAACCTGCGCTGGATCGGCGAGTACAACGAAGAAGACTCCAACAACGGCATCCTCAGCCTGTACAGCACCGGCCCGACCATCAACGGGGTTAACCGCTATGAAAGCCTGGCCAACCAGGCCGGCGCCACGCTGGTGTCGGGCAAGGACCGCAAGGTCAACTTCGACTCCGATCAGCAGGTAACGGTGTTCCAGGGCGGCACCTCGGTCGAGGCCAACTGGACCCTGCCCAACGACTTCACCCTGACCTCGATCAGCGCCTACCGCTGGTGGGACTTCACCCCGCGCAACGACGACGGCCTCAACGTGGCGGCCAGCTACAACGCCGGCGTGTCGGTGCGCGACAAGCAGTACTCGCAGGAAATTCGCCTGGCCTCGCCGACCGGCGGCTTTTTCGACTACGTGCTCGGTGCCTACTACTTCAAGCAGGACCTGGACAACAAATCGTTCAACTATTACGGCCCGCAGGCGGACATCTGGAACGCCACCCCGGCGGGCGCGCTGGCCAACGTCACCACGATCGGCAACGGCCACATCGATACTGACAGTTACGCGCTGTTCGCCCAGGGCACCTGGCACCTGACCGATCGCCTCGACTTCACCGCCGGCGTGCGCGGCACCTATGAGGAGAAAAGCGCCTGGGTCGACCGCGCTGCGCCCAGCGGTGGCGCGGCGGTTACCGCTGCGGCCGCTGCGGCGCGCAATGGCCGGGTCGGCGCCTACGACTCGGGCGAGCTCAACCAGTACAGCTTCAGCCCGACCGGCCTGCTCAGCCTGAGCTACCGCTTCAGCGATGCCGTGCTCGGCTACGCCAGCCTCACCCATGGCGAGAAATCCGGCGGGGTCAACCTTACCGTCGGCGCCGCGCCAAGGCTGGGCACCGACTCGTTGCTGGTCGGTACCGAGCGGGTCAACAACGCCGAAGTCGGGCTCAAGACCACCCTGTTCGACAACCGCCTGCAGCTCAACAGCAACCTGTTCTGGGCCCAGGTGCATGGCTACCAGGCCAACGTCTACGACCAGGTCAACCGCGTGCAGTACCTGGCCAACGCCGGCAGCGTGCGTTCGCGCGGGGTCGAGTTCGAAGCCACGGCGCTGCCGATCCAGGGCCTGACCCTGAACTTCAACGGCTCGTGGAACGACGTGCGCTACACCGACTACAAGGACGCGCCATGCCCGCCGGAAGTGAGCCTGGCCAATGCCACCGCCACCTGCGACTTGTCTGGCCATCAAGTGGTCGGCGCCTCCAAGTACATCGCCAACTTCAACGGCCAATACAAATGGCAACTGACGGATCGCATCGAGCCCTACGTCACCGCCAGCTACGCCTTTCGCTCGCGGGCGGTTGGCACCATCGATGACTCCGACTTCGGCCAGATCCCCAGCTACGCGCTGGTCAACCTCTCTACCGGCGTGCGCCTGGACCAAGGTGACGGCGTCGTCGACCTGTCGCTGTGGGTGAAAAACGCCGGCGACAAAACCTACTTCACCAGCCTGTGGAACTCCGCCAACGGCGGTTATGCCGGCGTGCTCGGCACCCCACGCACCTTCGGTGCCACCGCCCGTTACGACTTCTAAGTACAAGGAGCTTTGCCATGAATGCCAAGACCGAAACCCTCGACCTGCCCGAAGGCGCCTGCCTGACTGCCAAGGTCCCAGACCGTGACGAAGCGCTGCTCGGCGACGTGGTGGTCAACCCGTACCGGCTGGCGCCGCTGACCGCGATCATCCGCGATGGCGGCCGCGCGATCAGCGCCGCCCATGTGCGCGTGCGCGGCCGTGGCGAGCGCGGGGTGGATATCAGCTACGACGTCAGCGACCGCTCGCTGTGGACCTACGGCGGCATCCCGGTGTTTGGCCTGTACCCGGACCACGTCAACCAGGTCGAGGTCAGTTACAAGCTCGACGGCGAGCGCATCCGCGAGCAGTACCAGATCTACGCCCCGGCCGTGCGCCTGCCGGTGGTGGCCAAGCAGACGGCCGCCCTGCCTGAAGTAGTACCGGTCAAGGTCGCGCCGGGCTTCGAGCAGCGCCTGTACCTGTTCAACCACCTGCTCGGCGATATCCCCGGTGGCCGTGCGCTGAAATGGAATGCCCTGGGCGGCGCTGCCGAGTGGGATCAGGTCGGCAACAACTGGATCGCCGACAGCAATGGCGACGTGCGCTGGTATCTGGACATCGAACAGATCCACGACTCTAACCGCCGTGACGGCCTCGGCGGGACCATGGGCTTCCAGCAGACCCGCGACGGCAAACTGATCTGGGGCCAGGGCCAGACCTACTCCAAGTACGATCTGCTCGGCCGCCAGGTGTGGCAGCGCAACCTGCCGGACAAGTTCGCCGACTTCTCCCACGAGATTCGCGAAACACCCCATGGCACCTACCTGCTGCGGGTCGGCACCAGCGACTATCGCCGCCCTGACGGCAAGCGCGTGCGCTCGGTGCGCGACCACATCATCGAGGTCAACGAAGCCGGCGATGTGCTGGAGTTCTGGGACCTCAACCAGATCCTCGACCCGTATCGCGGCGACCTGCTGGAAACCCTCGGCAAGGCCGCCGTGCAATTACCCGCAGGCGTGGCTCGGCAGGACAGCAACCTGGCCAATGAACTGGCCGAGGGCGACCTGCCGTTCGGCGACATCCCCGGAGTCGGCACCGGACGCAACTGGGCCCACGTCAATGCCATCGACTACGACGCAGATGACGACAGCATTATCATTTCAGCACGCCACCAAGGCGTGGTTAAGATCGGTCGCGACAAGCAGGTGAAGTGGATTCTGGCCTCACCGCAGGGCTGGCCGCAGCGCCTGCGCGACAAGGTGCTGAAGCCGATCGCCAGCGAAGGCTTCGACTGGTCGTGGACCCAGCACACCGCCTGGCTCACCGGCAAAGGCACGCTGACTGTGTTCGATAATGGCTGGGGCCGCGACTTTGCCGCGACCAAGCTCAGCGGCAACTACAGCCGCGCCGTCGAATACCGTATCGATGAAGCCAAACGCACTGTCGAGCAGGTCTGGGAATACGGCAAGGAGCGCGGAGACGAGTGGTACAGCCCGGTCACCTCGGTGGTCGCCTACCGCCCGGAAACCGACACCCAGTTCATCTACTCGGCCTCGGTCGGCTTCCTCACCAAGGACAAACTCACCACCACCACCCTCAACGAAGTGCGCCGCGGCACCCAGGAAGTGCTGGTCGAGCTCAAGGTGCTCAGCCGCCAGCCAGGCAGCGTCGGCTACCGCGCGCTGGTCATCGAACTCGACAAGGCTTTCTAAAGCGTACACGTACCTGTGGGAGCGGGTTCACCGGGACGCCGGACCGCCGCGAAGGGCTGCGCAGCGGCCCCACATTATCAGCTTCGCCGCTGACATCGCCGGGCCCGCTTTGCGGGCCTTTCGGACCGGTCCGGCGCCCCGGCAAGGCCGCTCCTACACCAAGACTGCGCTATTCCCCAAATATCCGCCGCGCCAGCGTCGCTGGCCTTTCACGACAAGCGGGGCTACTGTTGTCGGGCCCTGCGCGGGCCACGCAACGCTGGCGAAAATCGGACGAGGTGTTCAACCACTCGTTCTTTTTTTCGAACAGCCTATTGTCCAAGACCCAACAGACCCTTACGATTCGTTTGAGATTTCAAACGCTCAAGCCCCGTAACGGCCGTTTTCCGTGTTGGGGTGCGTGTTCAACAATCAATAATTCGCTCCGTGCGCTCACGGTGCTCAAGGGAAGCCGACATGCAGCTCAAAGACGCTCAGTTGTTCCGCCAGCAAGCCTTCGTCAACGGTGAATGGCTGGATGCGGACAACGGCCAGACCATCCAGGTGACCAACCCGGCTACCGGTGAAGTCATCGGCACCGTGCCAAAGATGGGCGCCGCTGAAACCCGCCGCGCCATCGAAGCTGCCGACAAGGCCCTGCCGGCCTGGCGTGCCCTGACTGCCAAAGAGCGTTCGAACAAGCTGCGTCGCTGGTTCGAGCTGATGATCGAGAACCAGGACGACCTGGCTCGCCTGATGACCACCGAGCAAGGCAAGCCGCTGGCTGAAGCCAAGGGCGAAATCGCCTACGCCGCCTCGTTCATCGAGTGGTTCGCCGAAGAAGCCAAGCGCGTCTATGGCGACACCATCCCGGGCCATCAGCCAGACAAGCGCCTGATCGTCATCAAGCAGCCAATCGGCGTTACCGCGGCCATCACCCCGTGGAACTTCCCGGCCGCGATGATCACCCGTAAAGCCGGCCCGGCCCTGGCCGCTGGCTGCACCATGGTGCTCAAACCAGCTTCGCAGACCCCGTATTCCGCTCTGGCCCTGGCCGAGTTGGCCACCCGCGCCGGCATCCCGGCTGGCGTGTTCAGCGTCGTCACCGGCAGCGCCGGCGACATCGGCACCGAGCTGACCGGCAACTCGATCGTGCGCAAGCTGTCCTTCACCGGCTCGACCGAAATCGGCCGTCAGCTGATGCAGGAATGCGCCAAGGACATCAAAAAGGTCTCGCTGGAGCTGGGTGGCAACGCTCCGTTCATCGTGTTCGACGACGCTGACCTGGACAAGGCAGTCGAAGGCGCGATCATCTCCAAGTACCGCAACAACGGCCAGACCTGCGTCTGCGCCAACCGTATCTACGTGCAGGACGGCGTCTACGACGCGTTCGCCGAGAAGCTCAAGGCCGCTGTGGCCAAGCTCAAGATCGGTAACGGCCTGGAAGACGGCACCACCACCGGCCCGCTGATCGACGGCAAGGCTGTAGCCAAGGTCCAGGAGCACATCCAGGACGCAGTCAGCAAAGGCGCCAAGATCCTTTCCGGCGGCAAGCTGATCGAAGGCAACTTCTTCGAACCGACCATCCTCGTCGACGTGCCGAAAACTGCGGCCGTAGCCAAGGAAGAGACCTTCGGCCCACTGGCGCCGCTGTTCCGCTTCAAAGACGAAGCCGAAGTCATCGCCATGTCCAACGACACCGAATTCGGCCTGGCCTCGTACTTCTACGCCCGCGACATGAGCCGTGTGTTCCGTGTTGCCGAAGCGCTGGAATACGGCATGGTCGGCATCAACACCGGCTTGATCTCCAACGAAGTTGCGCCATTCGGCGGCATCAAGGCCTCGGGCCTGGGCCGCGAAGGTTCCAAGTACGGCATCGAGGACTACCTCGAAATCAAGTACCTGTGCATCAGCGTCTGATCCAGTAGCAAGGTTTTTACCTCTGCCAGCGGGGCGCGAGAGCGACGTCTCGCTGGTCTTTTTATATTGCAGGACCTGGTGGCCCGGGCGCTCGCGCCAGTCGATCAACGAATACTGATCGTGAACAGACCCAGCCACCCCCAAGCGCCGCTCTTAGTCGGCGCAATTGAGGGCACTATGAGCAAGACCAACGAATCCTTGATGCAACGTCGTGTCGCCGCCGTCCCACGTGGCGTTGGCCAGATCCACCCGATCTTCGTCGACACCGCGAAGAACGCTACCGTGATCGACGTTGAAGGCCGCGAACTGATCGACTTCGCCGGCGGCATCGCCGTACTCAACACCGGCCACCTGCACCCGAAAGTGGTTGCCGCTGTTCAGCACCAGCTGACCAAGGTCAGCCACACCTGCTTCCAGGTGCTGGCCTACGAGCCTTACGTTGAGCTGTGCGAAAAAATCAACGAGCTGGTCCCAGGCGACTTCGACAAGAAGACCCTGCTGGTCACCACCGGCTCCGAAGCGGTTGAAAACGCCGTCAAGATCGCCCGCGCTGCCACTGGCCGTGCTGGCGTGATCGCCTTCACCGGCGGCTACCACGGCCGTACCATGATGACCCTGGGTCTGACCGGTAAAGTCGTACCGTACTCGGCCGGCATGGGCCTGATGCCAGGCGGCATCTTCCGCGCGATCTTCCCGAACGAGCTGCACGGCGTGAGCATCGACGACTCGATCGCTTCCATCGAGCGCATCTTCAAGAACGACGCCGAGCCAAAAGACATCGCTGCAATCATCATCGAACCAGTTCAGGGCGAAGGTGGTTTCATCCCGGTGACCAAGCCGTTCATGCAGCGCCTGCGCGCCCTGTGCGACCAGCACGGCATCCTGCTGATCGCCGACGAAGTGCAGACCGGCGCTGGCCGTACTGGCACCTTCTTCGCCATGGAACAGATGGGCGTTGCGCCTGACCTGACCACCTTCGCCAAATCCATCGCTGGCGGCTTCCCGCTGGCCGGTGTGTGCGGCAAGGCCGAGTACATGGACGCCATCGCTCCAGGCGGCCTGGGCGGCACCTACGCCGGTTCGCCGATCGCCTGCGCCGCGGCCCTGGCCGTGATCCAGGTGTTCGAAGAAGAAAAACTGCTCGACCGCAGCAAGGCTGTTGGCGAGCACCTGGTCGCTGGCCTGCGCCAGATCCAGGCCAAGCACCCGATCATCGGTGATGTGCGTGCACTGGGTTCGATGATTGCAGTTGAAGTGTTCGACGCCGCTGGCTCGCACACGCCAAACGCTGCAGCAGTCAACCAGGTCGTGGCCAAGGCGCGCGACAAGGGCCTGATCCTGCTGTCGTGCGGTACTTACGGCAACGTCCTGCGCATCCTGGTGCCGCTGACCGCCGAAGACGCCCTGCTCGACAAGGGCCTGGCGATCATCGAAGAGTGCTTCGCTGAACTCGCGTAATGTGACCCGCGTCAGAAAAAAACCCGCCTAGGCGGGTTTTTTTATGCCTGTCGACCGGGCTAGACGCTATGGTTAGCCCACGGACCTGTTTTGGAAGCTGCAACGGATTGCGTGACACGATTACTCAGGAGTAGCCCATGAGCGTTGCAAACCCCACCGCGCCTTGCGTTTTGATTGCCGAAGGCGACCCATGGGTGCGCGACATGCTGCGCGAAACCCTGCTAAGCGTGCGCTGCGACGCCCGCCTGCAGATCTGCGCCGACGGCACCCAGGCGCTGGCGGCACTGGCCAGCAAGCCTGACCTGATCATCGCCGACCGTGAGCTGGTGGGTGACATTGACGGCCTCGACCTGCTGCGCAGAGTGCGTGGCAAAAGCCAGACGCCGAGCCTGCCGTTCATTTTGCTGAGCAACCGCAGCGACAGCGCCAGCGTGCGCGAAGTGCTGCCGTTGCAACCCACTGAATACCTGAGCAAACCGCTCAACATCGACAAACTGCGCAAGCGCCTCGAAGTGCTGCTGACCAGCGTCGGCGAGGAGATCGCCTGCCCGGTGCCGCCGCTCAGCCCCGGAGCCAAGCTGCCGGCGTATCTTGAGCAGCGCCGCGCCAGTGCCGACGGTGGGCCGCTGCTGGCCGACGTCGAGCAAGCCATCCAGCGCGCGCTCAACCCGCAAGGGCTGGACCTGCGCGTGCTTGAAGAAGAGGTACGCAGCGACCCGCAGATCACCGCGGTATTGATCGCCGCCGCCAACAGCGCGGCGATGCACAGCGATGCCCCGGCACAGACTTTGCTGCAGGCGCTGAACAAACTCGGCAGCACCCAGAGCATGAACCTGGTGCTCGGCCTGACCCTCAAGCGCAGCGCGCGGCTGAGCGACCCACTGCTGGCCCGGCATGCCGCGCACTACTGGGACTTGTCGCTGCACACCGCAGAGTACGGCCGCACCCTGGCGCGCATGCTTGAAGTTGATGAAGGTCGCTGCTACTGCGCCGGCCTGCTGCATTGTCTGGGCGACCTAGCGGTGCTGCGTTGCCTGCAGGAGTGGCGCCTGGCCGGCGGTGAGCTGGATGAAGATCAGGTGCAACTGTCGCTCAACGAATTCGGCGCCCCATTCGGCTCGGCGCTGCGCACCCGCTGGCGCTTGCCGCTGCCGCTGCGCGAGCTGATTGCGGCGGTGTATGCCTTGGGTGGCGGGGTCTACTCGCGGGAGATTCTGGCCATGAGCCTGGCCGGGCAGCTGGCGCGGGTGCCGGCTGATCAAGGCCTGGAAAAGGTCGCCAGCAACAAGACTGCACGGTTGTTGAAACTCGGCCTGCCAGAGCTGAATCGGCTGCGCAGAGTCGACGCCGAGCCAGTCCAGGAGGCTGCCGCCAGCGAGGCGCCTTCGACCGCTGAAGCAGCCACGGTCAGCAAAGAGTAACTACAGGGCCGCGCGACAAAACCCGACGCTCAGAGTGCGATTTGTTTCGCAAATCGCTCTGCTGTGCTGATTTTTCCTACTTCATCACGCAACTTTTCTGCGAATGACACGTCAGACCGTTCGATTTCAGGCCTGCAGGACATCCCCCCTGTTCCAGGCTTTTACCCGTTTCCGGTTCACAAGGACGTGTCATGCCTCCACTCGCGCAACGCGGCGCGGTGACTGTTGCTGTCGCCCGCTCATTCGCCTCGCTTGTTCCTCCACTATGCCTGCTGCTGGCAGGTCTGGTGGCCAGCCAGTCAGCTTCGGCAGCCGTTGCCGATGAAGAATTGCGCCAACGCGAGCGCGAGCGAATCCTGCGCGAGCAACTCGACACCCGCCCTGACGTGCGCCTGGAAGCTGCACCTGTGGCCGAGGCTCAGGCGCGCCTGCCGCGTGATGAAAAACCCTGCTTCAAGATCAACGATATCCGCCTGATCGGCGAGGCTGCCGAGCAGTTCCAGTGGGCGCTGCAGGCCGCCAACCCCAGCGACGACCCAGCGCTGGGCCAGTGCCTGGGCGGTGCCGGCATCAACCTGACGATGAAGCGCATGCAGAACGCGATCATCGCCAAGGGCTACGTCACCACCCGCGTCCTGGCCGAAGCGCAAGACCTCAACAGCGGCATTCTGGTGCTGACCCTGCTGCCCGGCCGCATCGGCCAGGTGCGCTTTGCCGAGGGCACCAGCGGCCGCGCCAACGCCTGGAACGCGATGCCGGCCAAGCCTGGCGATCTGCTCAACCTGCGCGACATCGAACAAGCGCTGGAAAACTTCAAACGGGTGCCCACTGCCGAAGCCGATATCCGCATCGCGCCTGCCGCCAGCAGCACCGCCAAACCGGGCGAGAGCGACGTGATCATTGCCTGGCGCCAGCGCTTCCCGGCGCGCGTGAGCCTGTCGGTGGACAACAGCGGCAGCAAGACCACCGGCAAATACCAGGGCGCCGTGGCGCTGTCGCTGGACAACCCGCTGTCGCTCAATGACCTGTTCTACGCCAGCTTCAACCACGACCTGGGCGGTGGCACCTCCGGCGACAAAGGCTCGAAAGGGCACACCCTGCATTACTCGCTGCCGTTCGGGTACTGGCAGCTGGCATTCACCAGCAGCGAGTACGACTACCACCAGACGGTGGCCGGGGTTAACCAGGACTTCCTCTACCGCGGCGAAAGCCGCAACAACGAGCTGCGCCTGTCGCGCCTGATGTACCGCGATGCGGTGCGCAAGACCACGATGTGGGGCAGCCTGTGGACGCGCTCTTCGGAAAACTTCATCGACGACACCGAACTGCTCCAGCAACACCGGCGCATGGCCGGTTGGCAGGCGGGCATTGGCCATCGTGAGTTCATCGGCGCTTCAACCCTTGATCTTGGCCTGAGCTACCGCCGTGGCACCGGCGCCCACAGCGCCTTGGAGGCGCCGGAAGAAGCCTTCGGCGACGGCACCGCCCGCTCGAAAATCATCCAGGCCGACGCCCAGCTGCAAGTGCCGTTCGACGCCTATGGCCAGCGCCTGCGCTACATCGGCGGCTGGCGCGCGCAGTGGAACCGCACCGAACTGGTCCCGCAAGACCGCTTCAGCATCGGCACGCGCTATTCGGTGCGTGGTTTCGATGGCGAGAACATCCTCTCTGCCGACCGCGGCTGGACCTTGAGCAACGAACTCGGCCTGGCCCTGGGCAGTAGCGGCCAAGAGTTGTACGCCGGGGTCGACTACGGCGAAGTCGGCGGCAACTCCGCCGACTACCTGATCGGCCGGCGCCTGGCCGGTGCCGTGGTCGGTGTGCGCGGCGGTTATCGCAACCTCTCCTACGACTGGTCGTGGGGTACGCCGTTGAAAAAGCCCGATGGCTTTGAAACCGCCAACTTCACCAGCGCGTTTACCGTCGCGCTGTCGTTCTGAGGAGGCTGCCATGCGCATCGACACCTTCGACATCACCGCCCCAGGCCTGCTCGACGAACAGTGGAACGAAGCCACCGCGCTGGGCGCTGCGACCTGGCTATGGATGCACTCCACGGCCCACCGCGACGCCCCGTTGCACAGCCTCGCCAGCCTGCTGTTGCCGGCGCTCAAGCACCGCCAGTTCGTGCTGGGCAGCGAGGGCGGTCGCCCGGTGTTTTTCGTCTCCTGGCTGAACCTCAGCGAGGCCGCCGAACAGCGCTACCTGACCCGCTCGCCGATCGAGCTGGACGAAGCCGACTGGTGCAGCGGCGAGCGCATGTGGATCAACGACTGGGTCACCCCGTTTGGCCACAGCGCCGCCCTCGGTCGCCTGCTGGCCCGCCGCTTGATGCCCGAGCGCTGCGCGCGGGCGCTGCATCACCGCGGCGAACAACAGGGCTTCAGGGTCAACACTTTTCATGGCATCGGGGTGATCCCGGAGCAGGCGCGCGCCTGGTTTGCCGCTCACCCATTGGCCGCCGACGCCTGACGCAAAGGGATTTGCAATGAACAAACATCTGTATCGCATCATCTTCAACAAGGCGCGCGGCCTGCTCATGGTCGTCGCCGAAACCGTCAGCAGCGCCGGCAAGGCGCCCGGCGTCAGCAGTGGCAGCGGCGTGGTGGCCAAGCCCTGCGTCGCCAGCCTCAACGGCCTGCGCTACGCCCTGATGGGCGCGCTTGGGCTGATCAGCCTCAGCGTGGCCCCGGCCTGGGCCGCTGGCATCGTCGCCGACCGTGGCGCGCCCAGCGGGCAGCAGCCGATGGTGATCAACAGCGCCAACGGCACGCCGCAGGTCAACATCCGCGCGCCGAGCGCCGGCGGGGTGTCGCGCAACAACTACAGCCAGTTCGACGTCGATGGCCGTGGCGCGATCCTCAACAACGCGGTCGGCAACAGCAAAACCCAGTTGGGCGGCTGGATCGAGGGCAACCCGTATCTTGGCCGGGGCAGTGCCAAGGTCATCCTCAACGAAGTCAATTCGAGCAACCCGAGCCAGTTGCGTGGCTACGTCGAAGTCGCCGGCCAGCGCGCCGAAGTGGTCATCGCCAACCCGGCCGGGATCACCTGTGACGGCTGCGGCTTCATCAACGCCGACCGCTCGACCCTGACCACCGGCCGGGCACAGATGGAGAACGGCCGCATCACCGGCTACCGTGTCGAAGGCGGCACCCTGAGCATTACCGGCAAGGGCCTGGATGCCCGCGACAGCGACTACACCGACCTGATCGCGCGCAGCGTTGAGGTCAACGCCGGGATCTGGGCCAACGACCTTAAGGTCACCGCCGGGCGCAATCAGGTCAACGCCGACAATACCCAGGCCACCGCCCTGGCCAAGGACGACAGCGCCCAGCCCGAGGTGGCCATCGACGTCGCCGAGCTGGGCGGCATGTACGCCGGCAAGATCAAGCTGGTCGGTACCGAGGCCGGGGTTGGCGTACGCAACGCCGGGCAGATCGGCGCCATGGCCGGTGACGTGGTGATCAGCGCCGACGGCAAGCTGCTCAACCAGGGCGCCATCAGCAGTGCTGGGGCGACCCGCGTGGCCAGTGCCACGGCAGTGGACAACAGCGGCAGCCTGTACGCCAAAGGCGACCTGCACGCCAGCAGCCAGGGTACCGTCACCAACACCGGCGAGCTGGCCGCTCAGGGCAATCTAAACATCGACGCGGCCAAACTCGACAGCAGCCGCGACTCGCTGCTGGCAGCCGGCGTTGACGCCCAAGGTACTTCCAGCGGCAACGCCACGCTCACGGTCAAGGCTAAGCAGATTGCCGCCCACGGCCAGAACCACGCCAGCGGCACCCTTGATCTGCAAGGCGACACGGTCGACCTCAGCCACAGCCGCAGCTACGCCGGCAACCTCAACCTGACCGCCAACAACGGCGACCTTGACCTCAGCTCGAGCACCATCGACAGCGCTGGCCGCCTCGACGCCAAAGCCAGCGCAACCGTGCGCAGCGACAGCGCCAAGGTCAATGTCGGCAACCTGCAGGTCAACGCCGACAAGCTCTCGAACAACGGCGGCGAACTGGTCCAGACCGGCACCGCAGCAAGCGTCATCAAAGTCGCCGGCCAGCTCGACAACAGCGACGGCCGCATCGCCAGCAACGCCCGCGAGCTCAGCCTTGACGCAGGCACCCTGGCCAACCGCAAAGGCAAGGTCGAGCACGCCGGCAGCGGCAAACTCGACGTCCGCGCCAGCGAAATCGACGGTAACGGCGGCACCCTGGCCAGTAATGGCGCCCTGCAGATCAGCGCGCAAAAGGCCCAGCTTGCCAACGGCCAGACCCAAGGCCGGCAAGTACTACTCGACAGCCGTGACCTGGACACCAGCGGCGGCACCGTGATCGCCACCCACGGCGGCACTCTGCAAGTGCGCGACGCGCAGCGCCTGGACAACCGTGGCGGCACCCTGGCTGCTGGCGGCGCCATGACCGTCACTGCCGGCGAAGTGCTCAACGACGGCGGCACGCTCAGCGCCGGCAACACCCTCAACCTGAACGCCGACAGCCTCAGCAACATCGCCGGCACCCTCGCCGCGACCCAGGCCATGCAAGTGATTGCCGGCCAGCTCGACAACAGCGGCGGCACCCTCGGTTCGGTCGAGGCCGGGCTGTTCGTCGAAGTCAGCAACGGTCAGCTGCAGAACCAGGGCGGGCGCCTCGAAGCGGCTGGCGATATTCAACTCGGCGCACTTGGCCTGAACAACAGCCAGGGCGTGATCAGTGGCCGCGAGCTGCTGCTCGACAGTCGTGGGCAAAGCGTCAACAACAACGGCGGCACCCTCGATGCACAAGCCAGGCTCGACCTGCGCAGCGGCGAGCTGCACAACAGCGGCGGGCTGATCCAGGCCGGTGGCCGGCTTTTCGTCGACACCGGCAGCGCCGCCCTGCACAACAGCGCCTCAGGCGCTGACAGAGGCATCGTCGGCCAGGCCGAAGTCGAACTGCGCAGCGCGCAACTGGATAACCAGCAGGGCTTTATCGGCGCCAAGGGCAACCTGTTGCTGGCAGCCACCACCCTCAACAATCAGGGGCAGATCGCCGGCGAAAGCCAGGTGCAGTTGCTCGGTAACCGCCTCGACAACCAGGGCGGCAAGGTGCAGGCCAAAGGTGCGTTGATCGTTGAACAGAACGAGCGCATCGACAACCGCGGCGGCCTGCTGCGCAGCGCTGGGCAAACCCGGCTGACCACCGCGCAGCTCGACAACCGCACCAGCCAGGGCAACGAGCAAGGCATCGAAGGCCAGTCGCTGCTGCTGCGCGCTGACACTCTGGAAAACCAGCAAGGCGCCCTGCGCGCTGACGCCGGCATCGACCTCGGCCTGGCCCAGGCGCTGTACAACGACGCCGGCCTGATCTCGGCTGGCAGCGAATTGCGCTTGGCCGATCGCGACCCGGCGCAGAACCGCCTGGCCGTCGACAACGGCAGTGGCACCTTGCTCGGCGGCAGCCTGCTGTCGCTCAATGCGGCGTACTTCAGCGGCAGCGGCCGCCTGCTCAGCCTCGGTGACCTGATCCTGCGCCAGCAGGGCAACCTCAGCCTCGGCGGCCAGGTGCAAGCCAACGGCAAGGTCGATATCGATATCGGCGGCGGCGCTCTGTACAACAGCGGCAAACTGCTCGCCGGGCAAGCGCTGATCGTGCGCGGCCAGGCGCTGGACAACGCCGCCAGCGGCGAAATGGCAGCCACCCAGGTCGACCTGCGGGTCAACGGCCAACTGCACAACCGCGGCCTGATCGACGGTCAGCAGGTGCGCCTGCAAGCCGATGAGCTATTCAACCTCGGCACCGGGCGCATTTACGGCGACCGTCTGGCCATCGCCAGCCGCACCCTGGCCAACCTCGACGAAGCAGGCCCGGCGGCGGTCATCGCCGCCCGTGAGCGGCTGGACATCGGCAGCCAGCGCATCGACAACCGCGAGCAGGCGCTGATCTTCAGTGCCGGCGATCTCGCCATCGGCGGCACGCTGGATGGCAACGATCAGGCCAGCGGCCGCGCCGACCTGCTGGCCAACGCCAGCGCCACGGTTGAATCGCTGGGCGCCATGAGCCTGAACATCCGCGAGCTGCGCAACACCAACGAACACTTCAGCACTGTCGACGTAGAAGTCAGCCGCGAGCAGTTGCAGGAATTCCAGATCACCGGCTCGCCCAACCGCTACCGCCCTGATCAGGTCTCGGTCTACCGCGACGAAGTCGATCATCTGGTCGCCCCGGATGGCGTGCGCGACAACTTCAATCGCTACGACTACACCCGCAGCGTGGTCGAAACCCGCATCGCCAGCTCGGCGCCCGGGCAGATTCTGGCCGGCGGCAACCTGACCTTCAGCGGCGACAGCGTACTCAACGACAAGAGCCGGATTCTAGCCGGTGGCTTGCTCCAGGCCGGCGCCGCGCAAGTGATCAACACCGAGGTGGACGGCCAACGGGTGACCACCGATGCCGGCACCGCGACCAACTTCTACCGCATCCAGCGCAAGGGCCGTGACAGCCAGGGCCGCAGAATCACCGAGTACCGACCGGCGCCGCTGATCCAGGACATCGACCTGACCCCCACCGAGTACGGCCAGTACGCCGTGGTCAACGGCAGCGGCACTCAGCTGAGCGGTCGCGAGCTGCTCCAGGTCGGCCAGCAGGTGGCTACGGTTGGTGCAGTCAACGCCGAGGTCGGCGAGCAGTACCGAGTCGGCGCCGTGGTTGAGGTCAAGCTCAACGACGGCCAGGGCATTGCCGACCAGGTGCGCACCGGCGGCCTGAACCTGGCGCTGCCCAACAACAGCCTGTTCCAGACCAACCCCGCAGGTACCAGTAACTACCTGATCGAGACCGACGCGCGCTTTACCAGCTACCGCAAATGGCTGTCGTCGGACTACATGCTCGAGCGCCTGCAGTTCGACCCGGCGCAGACGCAGCAACGCCTTGGCGACGGCTTCTACGAGCAGAAGCTGATCCGCGAGCAGATCGCCCAGCTCACCGGCCGGCGCTTCCTCGACGGCTTTGCCAACGACGAAGCGCAGTACCGCGCCCTGATCGACAACGCCGTGACCCTGGCCAGCGACTGGAACCTGGTGCCGGGTGTTGCTTTGAGCGCCGAGCAGATGGCCCAGCTGACCAGCGACATCGTCTGGCTGGTCGAGCGCAACGTCACCCTGGCCAACGGCGAATCGCGCAAGGTGCTGGTGCCGCAGGTCTACGTGCGCGTGCAAGAAGGCGACATCAACGGCAATGGCGCGCTGATCGCCGGCCAGCAGCTCAAGCTCGACCTGTCTGGCGACCTGATCAACAGCGGCAGCCTCGGCGGGCGCAGCGTGGTCGCGCTGACCGCGCAGAACATCGACAACCTCGGTGGCCGCATCCAGGGCAACAACGTCGCCCTGCAGACCCGCGACAACCTGAACAACCTCGGCGGCCTGATCGGCGCCACCGACAGCCTCGCCATCGACGCCGGGCAGGACATCAACAGCCGCTCGCTGAACCGCGACAGCAGCAGCGAGCAAGGCACCCGCAGCAACCTGTCACGAGTCGCCGGGCTGTTTGTCAGCGGCGATGGCGGCAGCATGAAAGTCGCCGCCGGCAACGACCTCAACCTGCAAGGCAGCCAGGTGGTCAACGCCGGCCAGGGCGGCGCGACCCAGTTGCAGGCCGGGCGCGACGTCAACCTCGGCACCGTCAGCGAAAGTTCGCAGCAGGCGATCCGCTGGGATGCCAGCAACTGGCGCAACGAAGCCAGCCGCGGCGAAGTCGGCAGCACCGTGCAAACCAACGGTGACCTGCGCATCACCGCCGGCCAGGACCTCAACGCCCGTGGTGCCACGGTCACCAGCGACCAAGGCATGGTCCTTGCCGAAGCGCGCCGCGACATCAACCTGACGGCCGCCGAGCAGTACCAGTTCGCCGACGAAGCGCACAAGTTCAAGGGCAGCAACGGCATGCTGTCGAGCAAGACCACCACCTTGCGCGACACCGTCAGCCAGACCCAGGCCAGCGGCACCACCTTGAGCGGCGAGCAGACCTACCTGCAGGCTGGCCGCGATATCAGCGTGCGCGGCAGCGACGTGGTCTCGACCAAGCAAACGGTGCTGGTCGCCGAGCGCGATGTGAACATCGAAGCGGCCACCGAAAGCAGCAGCGAACGCCACGACAAGTCGGAGAAAAAGAGCGGCCTGTTCAGCGGCGGCGGCATCGCCCTGACCATGGGTACCCAGCAGCAGAGCGTCAAAGACCTCACCACCCGTGAAACCGCCCGCGCCAGCACCGTCGGCAGCACCGAAGGCGATGTCATGATCGAAGCCGGGCGCCAGTACCGCCAGGTCGGCAGCGATGTGGTCGCGCCGAAAGGCGACGTCGACATCCTCGCTCAACAGATCGCCATCACCGAAGCCCGCGAGACCAGCGAGCGCACCCGCGAGACGCTGTTCAAACAGACCGGCTTCACCGTGACCATCACCAACCCGGTGATCAGCGCGATCCAGACCACCCAGCAGATGCAGCAGGCGTCGAGCAAGACCGAAGACGGCCGCATGCAGGCGCTGGCTGCGGCCACCACTGCGCTGGCGGTCAACAACGCCGCCACTGCGGTCGCCCAGGACCCGGGCGCTGCCGGCGGGATCAACATCAGCCTGTCGCTGGGCACCAAGCAGCAACAGAGCACCACCGTGCAGCAAAGCGACGCCGCTGCCGGCTCGACCATCATTGCCGGCAACGACGTGCGCCTGCGCGCCACCGGCGCGGGCAGCGACAGCAACATTCTCGTCCAGGGCAGCGAGGTGCGCGCTGGCAACAACGCCACCCTCGCCGCCGACGGCAACATCGACCTGCTCGCCGCGCAGAACACCAGCAAGCAGGACAGCGACAGCAAAGGCATGAGCGCCAGCGTCGGCATCGGCCTGTCGCTGGGCGGCTCGCGCAACGGCTTCACCCTCGACCTCGGCGTCAGCGGCAACCGCGGCGACGCCGATGGCGACACCCTGACCCACACCAACACCCAGATCGCCGCAGGCAACACCACCACGCTCGTCTCCGGCGGTGACACCAACCTGCGCGGCGCCGTGGTCAGTGGCCGTCAGGTGCTGGCAGACGTTGGCGGCGACCTCAACATCGAGAGCCTGCAAGACACCGACACCTTCAAGGTCGACGAGAAGAGCATGGGTGTCGGCATCAGCCTGTGCATCCCGCCGTTCTGCTACGGCATGAGCACGGTCAGCGGCGGCAGCGCCAACCTCGGCGGCACCGACATGGACTCGGACTTCGCCAGCGTTACCGAGCAGTCCGGGATCAAGGCCGGCGACGGCGGCTTCGACATCCGCGTCGGCGGCAACACCGACCTCAAAGGCGCAGTCATCGCCAGCAGCGACAAGGCTGTGGCTGACGGCAAGAACCGCCTCGAAACCGCCAGCCTGACCACCAGCGACATCCGCAACAAAGCCGAGTACGACGCCAGCACCTTCAGCATCGGCGGAGGCTACAGCGAGATCGGCAAAGACCCGGACGGCAAGGTCCAGACCGGCGGCAACATCACCCCCGGCACGGAAATCCCCACCAACGAAAACCAGATAGGCGCCAGCCTGCCGATTGCCATCAGTGCCAGCGACAGCGCCAGCAGCGTGACCCGCAGCGGCATCAGTGGCGGCACCATCCTCATCACCGACGCCGCTGCCCAGCGCGAGCGCACCGGGCAGAGCGTCGACGAGACCCTCGCCGGGCTCAACCGCGACGTCTCCAGTGACCGCGACAACACCAACGCGCTCAAGCCGATCTTCGACGAAGAGCAGATCCGCGCCGGCTTCGAGATCGTCAACGCCTTTGCCAACGAGGCCGGCACCCTGCTTGCCAACAAGGCCAAGGAAGTCGACGCCAAGCGCAACGCGGCCGATGCAGCCGAAGCCAAGGCCCTCGAAACCAGCGACGCCGAGCTCAGCCAGGCCCTGCGCGACCAGGCCATCAGGCTGCGCAACGAAGCGGATGGCGTGGCCGGCAACTGGGGCGCCGGCGGCACCTACCGGCAGATCACCACCGCGCTGGTTGCCGCCGCCAGCGGCAACATCAGTGCCGGCAACGGCGCGTTCATGCAAGGCATGGTCGTCAACTACGTGCAGCAACAAGGCGCCGGTTACCTCGGTGACCTGGTCGCCGACGGCACTCTGGTCGAAGGCACGCCGATGCACGCTGCCCTGCACGGCATCCTCGCCTGCGCCGGTGCGGCCGCCAGCAGCCAGAGCTGCGGCAGTGGTGCGGCCGGCGCGGCGGCGTCGAGCCTGCTCACCGGGCTGTTCTCCGAAGCCAGCCCGACCGAAACCGAAAGCCAGCGCGAAGCCAAGCGCAACCTCATCGTCAGCCTGGTCACCGGCATCGCCGCCACCACCAGCCTCGATGCCGCTACCGCTACTGCGGCGGCCTCGGGGGCTGTGGATAACAACTGGCTGGCGACCCAGCAGTTCGTCCAGGCACGCAAAGAGCTGAAGGAAGCCGAAGGCCGCCTGGATGAACTCAAGGTGCTGGCCAAGTGGGCCTATATCAGCAAGAAGCAGGACCTGCTGACGCAAAGCGGGGTTGGCCAGGGCTTGATCAAGGCCGGCTTCGACGATATCTCAGGGCTGACCCAGATGCTTCTGCATCCGATCGATACGGTGAAGGCCATCGGCGGCCTGATCGACGACCCGAGCGCATTGGCCGGTTACCCGGAAGAGGTCAAACAAAACCTCAAAGCCAAGGTCGCACGCATCGAAAACGCGCTTACCGTCGGCGGTGACGCCAACGCCGAGCAGATGGGCTACGACATTGGCGAACTGGTGTGGGACGTTGGTGGCCTTGTCACCGGGGTTGGCGGGATTGCCAAAGGCAGCGTCAAGCTGGCGTCGGTGGGTATCAAGCTGGGTACCGACAAGCTTGAGCAGATGGCTGCACGGCAGGTTGTGAAGAACGCCGAGTGGAAGGCGGGTAAAGGCGAGTACAGCGTTAAACCTGGCGGGGGCTACGGCTCGCCGTCGACCGTGACCCACAATGGTCAGGCGGTCGAGAATGCAGGAGACTTCTCAGGTTCGCTGCCCAAGCCCGCTGGCAAGGGGGAGACTGGTGCTGGGCCGAAAGAGTCCACAAGTGGTACAGCCAAGGCTAGCTCTGAAGGGACGGATGGTGGCAAGCTTGCGAGCGATAATCCTGGGATAGGTGTCAGTGGGGGGGCTGGTCCAAAAGAGACCCTAGCGCCTGTAGTGGGAGGATTGGATCTTTCGAAGGTCGAGGTATTGACCATAAAAGACGCACGCAAGCTGAAGGGCGAAAATAGAGGTTTGATCTTCGTACAAGAACCTCAGGGAGATTTTAGTAAGCCGTTCGTGAAATTTGAAGCGGGTACAACAGGAGCGTTTTCAGACGTTCTATCGGAGCGTAAGGCAGTGCCTGCAATACGGTTTGACAACCCAAATCCTAACGGTAACAATTTCGTGAAGTTTGACGGTGTTGAAGATGTCGATGGTATTACCCTGATTGACCGAAAAACAGCACTAACATCGTTCGATAAGCAACTTCAGAGTGTTCAGCGAGTATCGAATGCGTTGAAACAAAACCCAGGTATCAAGGCCGTTTTTGAGTTTCCAAGCCAAAAAGCGGCTGATAGAGCAATTGATATTTTGATTGAGCAAAATATCAGAAACATTACTGTGAGGGTTGCACCCTGATGACTAAGCAAAAGCTGGAGTTTCGTCATAGGCCAAATTTTCTAGAGCCTATCGAGCGGCGGCACCAAACTTTTCTTGAGAAGCTGTCCGACTTGGGCAAGCCATGGAATCTGGCCGAAGCCGTGGACGTTCCCGATATTGAAGGCGAGCTTGTTGTTTCTGTTTCTTTAGATAAGTTTCTTCCAAAGGGAGTAAAAGGCCGAATTGCATATTCTCTCAGAAGTGAGAGTTATCTAGAAGACGATGCTCAATTTGACGACTCTCTGTTCATTGAGTTTTCGAATGCTAATGTTGATTACCTCCACTTGTTGACAAGGATTTTTCCTGCATACGTACAGGCTTTTGGTGCCTATAGAGCTGCGCTGCATGAGTGGTCGGTTACCAGAAACGACTGGCCGGCTGTACTAGCTGCATGCGACGCTACAAAAAAAGATGTTAACGGGAGAGATGGTGTTTTTCGTATTAATGCGGCGAATTATTTTGATGGGGAATTGTGCGTTCGCGCATTTGGGAAAAGTCCTCAACAGGTAATTAGTCTTCTGAAGGGGCACGTTGAAGAGGCTTCGGAATTGGCCGGAGGTGTGTTGATTGTTGTTAGTTATACACCGCTGTCCACCAATGAGTTAATAGATGCTGGAGAGCGATTAAAGGGACTTTTGATTGGGTGATCCGAGGGGGTTCTCAACGATGATCCGAGAACTTCCCACGAAGCGTTTGTTCATATGAATGAGCCGATCAAGCCTATGTTGGGGCTGGTCTAGTGGGGCGCTTATGAGTACAGATCAGGAAGTTTATCAGGGCTTCGGTGAAATACTCTCGGCGATCGCGCCCCAGCAGGCTCAGTGGGTTTCTGTTGAGGTCGAGCTGTCGCCGACTGGCGACCACGCCAAGCTGTTCTATGACTATCAGGCTGAGGGGAGTGAGCCGCAGTGGTTCGTGCCTGAAGCTGCTCGTGTGGATCATGACATCCGGTTCCTGTTGATACAGCTGCGCGAGTATTTCGCGGGTAACAATTTGTTCGAGCAAGGCAGACCGTGGGCACGCTGCATGATCAAGCTGGATCTGCAGACCGGCAAGTTTGCGGCAGACTTCAAATACGAATGATTGGGGGCGGTCGGTACGTCATCTGCAAACGGATCAAGGGGGCTTAACCGGTGCGGGATGAGTTTTTCCAGTCAATGATCGACAACCTTGGTGAAGCCACCTCATGTCGCGAGGTGCCTGCTGCGAGCATCGACAAATACCAGTCAAGACTGCCCGCTGCATTGCTGGGTTACTGGCGCGAAGACGGCTGGTGTTCCTACGCTGATGGCTTGTTCTGGATCGTAGACCCAGATGCGTACAAGGCCACGCTGGATATGTGGCTGCAAGGCAGCGGTCTGGCCGGGATCGATAATTACCACGTGATTGCCAGGGATGCGTTCGGTTCGCTGTATGCCTGGGGCGAGCGTTATCAGCGCAAGATCACTGTATCGAGTTTGGCTGGCGGCATTGTCGCGCTGAAAAACCAGCTGCAAAAACCCAACCCACAACCAGACCGCAGCCTCGGTATCTTTCTCGGCGCTACCCAACGTGACAGCCTGGACTTTGACGACAACCAGGGCAAGCCGCTGTTCCAGCGTGCACTCGCCAAGCTGGGGCCGGTTGCCGAGGACGAGATGTATGCTTTCGAACCTGGGTTGTGCATTGGCGGCAAGGCTGACCTTGAGCATATGGTGAAGGTGAATATGGTTGAGCACCTGATGCATCTGGATCAGGCGCGTCGGTGAGGTGAGGGCTGGGAATACTGATACCAGATGATGCGCGGCCCCTGTAGGAGCACCTTGTGTCGCGAAAGGGCTGCACAGCGGCCTCAGATATCAGCTCCGCCGCTGATATCGCTGGGCCCGCTCTGCGGGCCTTTCGCGACACAAGGCCGCTCCTACAGGGGGGGCTTGGCGATAGATTTGCGGGTGTTTGCGTAAGACGTTTCCGAACCTGAAACCAAATGCTTCTAATCGGGGTAGCTTGGGAATTATCCTACGCGACTTGCGGAAGCAGCTCTGTTGTCGGGGAAATGTCTCAGGGATAACGTCACGGGGTCGCCAGGTTTGGTGACCGGGTGTGAGAAACCCGACCAGTACTGTTAGGCAATGCTTCACGGCAGCCGTGCGCGGGCAGACTTCGGTCTGGCCGGGTTTCCAGTACCTCGGTTTTCTCACCCCGTGTACGGCTGCCACCCAAATCCGTGAGAAAGGTTCGAGTGGTCGCTTCCGTTTACGTACTGGAAATCGACTATGAAAAAGATCGTCCCCGACCCCCCAATCTCCTACTTCTCAGTCATCAGCGACCTGAGCCGCGAAGAGGCTCTCACACAGGTTTCCAAGTTGATGGACTGCATGAACCGCACCCTCGAAGCTTATCTCGGCACCGAGCCCATCGGCGTCGACAGTTACCTGCTGGAAAACGTCGAGATCCTGAACCAGCTGATGCGCGCCTTGATCGCACACGCCGTGGCCGGGGAGGCAACGCCATGACGGACGAAGCCACTCAATCCACCAACGCTGGTAGCGGGTGCTGCGGTCTGTGTAGGAGCGGCCTTGTGTCGCGAGAGGGTCGCGTAGCGGCCCCAGATTTCAGCTCCGCCGCTGATATCGCTGGGCCCGCTTCACGGGCCTTTCGCGACGCAAGGTCGCTCCTACAGGAGGGCGCGCAAGATCAATGTCTGGCGTTGTTTGCCGTGCAGGGCGATGTGCCGTTCGAGCAGGCTTTCTCGGAGTTGTCGGTCATGCTCGGTTGCATCCGCCATCTGACCACCGAGGCAGAGATGGAAAACGACCGGCAGGCGGGGAGTGCGGCGCGCATTCTCAGCGGTTTGGCCAAAACACTGATCGACGATATGGAGTTGGGAGTGCGCAAGGCTCTGGTCAGCCGCAAATAATCTGATTCTTGCCCAGACGCTTGGCCTGATACATCGCCGCGTCCGCGCGGGCGAACAGGCTGTCCAAGCTGAGGTCGTCGTCGCGCAGGCTGGTCAGGCCCTGGCTGATGGTCACGCCGAAACGTTCCTGACCATGGCTGAAGCTCAGGCGCTGGATCTCGCGCTGCAGGCGTTCGGCGATCTGCTCGGCGACCTCGGCCTCGCAGCCGGGGAACACTGCAGCAAACTCTTCACCACCAATCCGCCCGAACACATCGCCGCGGCGCAGTATGGCCTTGCCGCTGTCGGCGATGTGCTGCAGCACCTGGTCACCTTGCTGGTGGCCGTAGGTGTCGTTGATCAGTTTGAAGTCATCGATGTCCAGCAGCAGAAACGACAAAGGGGTGCCGTCTTCGCGGGCGGCGTTGAAGGCCTGGTTGGCACATTCGAAGAAGTGCCGGCGGTTGCTGCTCTGGGTCAGCACGTCGGTGGTGGCCAGACGCTGCAGTTCGCCTTCGAGCTGCTTCTTTTCGGTGATGTCTTCGGCGATGCCGACCACGATCACGCGGTCGCCGTCCTGCTGCTGGTTGATATAGCACTTGTCGCTCAGCCAGCGGATTTCGCCGGCGGCGTTGATGATGCGGTACTCGCGGTCTTCTACAGCGCCCTGCAGCAGCACCTGGGCCAGGCTACGCTCGGCGTACTCGAGGTCGTCGGGGTAGATACTGTCGCGCCATTCGTTGAAGTCAGCCAGCACCCGGCTGACCTGGCGGCCGAAGATGCGCTCGAAGGCGGGGCTGACATAGAGCACCTGGCGAGTTTTCCAGTCGAACGCCCAGAGCACTGCGTTGACGGTTTCGAGCAGGGAACTGAACAGCTGCTCGCGCTCGCTCAGGCGCGCCACTTCACCTTGCGCATGAAACAGCGCGAGCAGGGTTTGCGCAGCGGCAGGTGGCGGGTCGCGGGGCTGTATATGTTTGGCCATGTGCACGGAGCGATTCTCGGCTGAGGGCGTGCGGCCACGATCCGGCCCGCCACGCGGGCGATGTGCGGATTTGAGTAAGCAGGTGGGGTGAAGTTCCGCTCGGCACGCCCCAGAACAGGGCGTGCCGATCAACGGAGATCAGGCGGTTGGGCGCAGCGAGTAGGTTTTCAGCTGACTGGCAAAATCGCGCAGCGATTGGATGCCGCTGGCCTCGGCTTCGTGGACCCAGTCTTTCATGGCGGCGAGCATGTCGTGGCCATTGGCGCTGGTACGCGCCCAGATCTGCTGCAGCGCCAGGCGCTTCTCGTAGATGGTCTTGAGCGCCTGGCTGTGGGCGAGCATCGACTCGATCCGCACGTGGTGGCGGTCCTGCAGCAGGCTGGTTTCCCGCGAGAGCAGGCGCTTGGCGCGGCGGAAGCGGTGGCGCAGCGAGGCGTCGACCACATCCAGCTCCTGCTTGACCAGTGGCGCGATGACCAGCTTGCGGTACTGGGCCATGATCTGGAAACGGTTGTTGAGGATCGCCATGGCCGTGTCCATGTCCAGGCTGGCTTTGCCCTCGACGCGGTGGGCGATTGGCGCGACCCGTTGCACCTTGGCCAGGCGCAGCAGGCTCAGCACCCGTATCCACGCCCAGCCCATGTCGAACTCCCAGCGCTTGACCGACAGCTTGGCCGAGTTGGGGTAGGTGTGGTGATTGTTGTGCAGCTCTTCGCCGCCAATGATGATGCCCCACGGCACCAGGTTGGTGGCGGCGTCGCGGCACTCGAAGTTGCGGTAGCCAACGGCATGGCCAAGGCCGTTGACCACGCCTGCGGCCCAGAACGGGATCCACATCATCTGGATCGCCCAGATGGTGATGCCGATGGTGCCGAACAGCAGCAGGTCGAGCACTGCCATCAAGGCAATGCCGCCCAGCTTGTAGCGCGAATAGAGGTTGCGCTCGATCCAGTCATCCGGGCAGTTCTTGCCGTAGATGCGCAGGGTTTCGGGGTTTTGCGCCTCTTCGCGGTAGAGCTCGGCGCCTTTGCGCAATACGGTGCTCAGGCCTTTGATGACCGGGCTGTGCGGGTCATCGACGGTTTCGCACTTGGCGTGGTGTTTGCGGTGAATGGCGGTCCACTCGCGGGTGTTCTGCGCCGTGGTCAACCACAGCCAGAAGCGGAAGAAGTGTTTGAGGCCGGCGTTCAGCTCAAGCGAGCGGTGCGCCGAATAGCGATGCAGGTAGATCGTGACGCTGATGATGGTCACGTGGGTCATCAGCAGGGTGACCGCGACCAGTTGCCAGGCCGACAGGTCGAGTAAGCCGTAGTACCACATAAAAGTAAAAGCCCTCGGAAACGCGGGGAGGAACTGCGCTTTGCATTATCCATTGACCGGGAAATAAAACCAGAGCGGGAATGCATCAAGACATGTTTCGGGCCCTATAATGCCCCAATTTTTTTTAAGGGCATTAGTACCCGACATGACTGGTTCTGTTCGCGACGCCTTGCGCATGGCCGCGCTGTACGTGGTGTTATCGATCCTGTGGCTGGTGCTCAGTGAGCAGCTGTTGCAACAGTTGTCCGATGATCCGCTGGCGTTGTACCTGGGGCGCTGCATCAATGTGCTGGTATGGGTGTTGCTCAGTGCGCTGGTGATTTTTATCTCACGGGCGCGCCTGCTCAACTTCATCGGCATCGGCGCGCGCCTGCGCAGTGAGGACCGCGAGCGCCTGCGCATGGCGGCGGCGGTGTTCGACAGCACCCTGGAGGGCGTGCTGGTGACGGACCGGCAGGGCCTGATCGTGCACGTTAACCGCGCGTTCATGCGTATTACCGGCTATCAGCAGGACGAAGTGCTCGGCCAGCGCCCGAGCAAGTTCAAGTCGGGGCGCCATGGGGCGGACTTCTATCAGCAGATCTACGCCACCTTGCGCGAGCAGGGGCAGTGGAGCGGCGAGATCTGGAACCGGCGCAAAAGCGGCGAAATCTACCCGCAATGGCAGACGATTTGCGCCGTGCGCGACGACAGCGGCGAGCTCAGCCATTACGTGGCGGTGTTCAGCGACATCAGTGCGATCAAGCATTCCGAGCAGGAGCTGGCTTACCTCGCACACCACGACCCGCTGACCGGCTTGCCCAACCGGCTGCTGTTCAACGACCGCGCCGAGCAGGCCTTGGCGGCGGCGCAGAGTCACAAGCGCGGCTGTGCGCTGTTGCTGCTCGACCTGGATCATTTTCAAAGCATCAACGATGGCCTTGGCCACCCGGTTGGCGACCAATTGCTCAAATTGGTTGGCGAACGCCTGCGTGCGGCCCTGGGCAAGGGGCTGACTCTGGCCCGGCTCGGCGGTGACGAGTTCGCCGTGCTGCTGGAGAACTGCCAGCAGGTCGGCCAGGCGGCAACCCTGGCGCAGACGCTGATCGAGCAGATGCGCGAGCCGTTCAGTTGCGAGGGGCACAGCCTGTTCATTGGGGTGAGCGTCGGCATTAGCTTGTTCCCCAGCGATGCCCTCAGCGCCGCGCAGTTGCTGCGCAATGCCGATGCCGCGCTGTTCAAGGCCAAGAGCAACGGCCGCGGTGGTTATGCGTTGTACACCGAAGAGCTGACTGCGCATGCCCAGCAGCGGGTGGAAATTGCCACCGAGCTGCGCCGGGCACTGGAGCAGGAGGAACTGCGGCTATTCTTCCAGCCGGTGCATGACCTGGCCAGCGGCGAGATGGTTGGGGTTGAAGCGCTGGTGCGCTGGCAGCACCCCGAGCGCGGGCTGGTGCCGCCGGGCGAGTTCATCCCGATTGCCGAGGCCAGCGGGCTGATTGCCGAGATCGATGGCTGGGTACTGCGCCAGGCGTGTCGGCAGATGGTCGAGTGGCAGGCCGCGGGGCAGTTGCTGGACTTCATTGCGGTGAATATCTCCAGCCGGCTGTTTGCTCAGCGAGATTTGTATCTGCAGGTGGCCAAGGTGCTGCACGACACCGGCCTGAACCCGGCACTGCTGGAGTTGGAAGTGACCGAAAGCGCGGTGATGGAAGACCCCGAGGTGGCGCTGGAGCAGCTGCATCGCTTGCGCGAGCTGGGCTTGCGCCTGGCCATCGATGATTTCGGTACGGGCTATTCGTCGCTGCTGCGACTCAAGCGCTTGCCGGTGCAGAAGCTCAAGATCGACAAGGGGTTCGTTTCGGGGTTGCCGCAGGATGAGGATGATGTGGCGATTGTACGGGTGATCATTGCCCTGGCCCGGAGTATGGGCATGCAGGTGCATGCCGAAGGAGTCGAACAGGCGGAGCAGGCGCTGTTCTTGTTGGCGCAGGACTGCCAATTGGGGCAGGGCTACTGGTTTGGGCGGCCGGTGCCGGCTGCGGATCTGGGCTGGGGTTGAGATTTTTGGGCCCGCGCAGCGGGCCCAATCCGGTCAACGCTTGTTCAGCCCGCGGGCCAACCGATCCCCGCCCAACTGAATCACCGCGACCAATACCACCAGCATGGCGATCACAGTCAACATCACCTGGCTGTCAAACCGCTGATAGCCATAGCGGTAGGCAATATCGCCCAAGCCGCCAGCACCAATCGCGCCTGCCATGGCCGACGAGTTGATCAACGCCACCACGGTAATGGTGAACCCGCCAACAATCCCCGGCAGCGCTTCGGGCAGCAACACATGCCAAACGATATGCCAGCGCCGGCACCCCATCGCCTGCGCCGCTTCGATCAAGCCATGGTCAACCTCGCGCAGACTGACCTCGGCGATCCGCGCAAAAAACGGTGTGGCGGCGATGGTCAGCGGCACCACGGCAGCCCACACGCCATAGGTGGTGCCGACCACCAGCCGGGTGAAGGGGATCAGCGCCACCATCAGAATCAGAAACGGGATCGAGCGGAACAGGTTAACGAAAGCGCCCACCACCCGGTTGAGCAACGGCGCCTGGTAAATCCCGCCCTTGTCGCTGGTGACCAGCAGCACCGCCATCGGAACACCCAGCAGCAACGCCACCAGCGACGATACGCCCACCATCAGCAAGGTGTCCCACAAGCCTTGCAGCAATCGCTCAGTCCACATAGCCCAACACCTCCACATCATCTGCCCAACGCCGTGCGCGTTCGAGCACGCCATGGGTGTCATGCGCTGAACCCCGCACTGACACGATCAATCGCCCCAGCGCATGTTCACCGATGGTTTCAACGCCGCCCTGGAGCAGGCTGACCTGACCGCCAAGGTCGGCGAACAAGCCAGATAACTGCGGCTCGCCAAACACCACCAATTTGAGCACCAGGGCCGCATCGCGGTTGCTTGCAGTCGGCAGCAAACTGCCTTGCAATGCTGCCGGCAACTTACCCTGCAACGGCGCGAGCAAGGTGCGGGTCACTGCATGCTGCGGGCTGCCGAACACCTGCCAGACTGCGCCTTGCTCGACTACCTGGCCGCGCTCCAGCACCACCACGCGCTGGCAGATATCGCGGATCACCGCCATTTCATGGGTGATCAGCACCACGGTCAGGCCGAGGCGCTGGTTGATGTCGCGCAGCAGTTCGAGGATCGACGCAGTGGTTTCCGGGTCGAGGGCCGAGGTGGCTTCATCACAGAGTAGAATTTCCGGGTCATGCACCAGCGCCCGGGCGATCCCGACGCGCTGCTTCTGCCCGCCGGAGAGTTGCGCCGGGTACACCTGATGCTTGTCGGCCAGGCCGACCAGATCAAGCAGCGCGCGAACCTTTTGCTGGCGCTCGGCCTTGGCTACGCCGGCAACCTTGAGGGGCAGCTCGACGTTGTCCCACACGGTTTTCGCCGACATCAGGTTGAAGTGCTGAAAGATCATGCCGATGCGCCGACGCAGGGCCACCAGGCGGTCTTCGTCGAAAGGGGCGATGTCGACCTGATCGATCAGCACCCGGCCCTGGCTCGGCTGTTCCAGGCGGTTGATGGTTCGCAGCAGCGACGATTTGCCGGCGCCGCTGCGGCCAATGATGCCGAAGATCTCGCCCCGGCGGATGTTCAGGTCGATGCCTTGCAGGGCAGGCTGAGCCTGGCCGGGGTAGGTCTTGCCCAGGCCAATGAAGCGCACATGGGCCTGATTGACCTCGGGCCGCAACGCCTGCTCGCGGGCGGGCGCCGGGACGGCTGGGGCAGTGGGCACCCTGAGGGCGCTGGCGCTGCTCATGTCAGCCTTCCCAGCCGGCCTGGTAGAGGCTGCCGTGTGCCTTGTCCAGCGCAGCCTTTACCGCAGGCGAGTGCTGGTAGATGTCGACGAACCTGGCCAGGCGTGGGTCGTCCTTTTCCTGCGGGCGGATAACGAACTGGATCACGTACTCCTTGTTTTCCAGGCCGTCGAACAGCAGTGCCGAGGTGGCATCGAAGGTGTTCGCCAGGCGGATATAGGCCGGGTAGCCCTGGACCAGATCGGCATCGTCGTAGGCGCGCACCAGCTGCACTGCTTCAACCTGCAGAATCTTCAGTTTTTTCGGGTTGGCGACGATGTCGTCTTCGGTGGCCTTGTAGCCAACGCCGGGTTTGAGCGTGATCAGCCCGGCCTTGGCCAGCAGCTGCAAACCACGGCCGCTGTTGATCGGGTCGTTGGCGATGGCCACGCTGGCGCCGGTCGGCAGCTCGGCAAAGCTTTTGTACTTTTTCGAGTACAGGCCAACGTTATTGATGATCCCCGGCTTGTACGGCACCAGGTCAAAGCCGGCAGCGGCCTTGGCGTTTTCCAGGAACGGGATGTGCTGGAAGTAATTGACGTCGATGTCGCCGCTGTTGAGGCTGACGTTGGGCGCGATCCAGTCGCTGAACTCGATCAGCTTCACTTCCAGGCCTTGCTTGTGCGCCTCTTCGACAGCGGCTTCAAGGGGAATGGCAAAGGCTGCGGTGGTGCCGACTTTAAGCGGCTCGGCAGCGAACACGTTGGCGCTGATGGCCAGTGACAGTACGGCGGCCGCGACGGGCCGGAACAGTTTATCAAGCATGGTGCAGGGCTCCAGTCGGGGCAGGGGTTGGGGTCGTATTGCGGTAGCGGGCGCCGGGATGGTCGGCAGGCAGGTGCGGCAGGTCGCTGGCGAACAGCTTTTCGCGCAGGCTGCCGTCCTGGTAGGCGGTCTTGTAGCGACCGCGGCGTTGCAGTTCGGGGACGACCAGGTCGATGAAGTCTTCGAAGCTTTCCGGGGTCACGGTGCGGGTCAGGTTGAAGCCGTCGAGGCCGGTTTCGTCGATCCAGCCGATCAGCTCATCGGCGACTTGCGCGGCGGTGCCGATCAGAGTCACGTAGCGGCCGCCGAGGCTGTGCTGGTCGAGCAGGCGGCGGCGGGTCCAGGCGCTGTCCTGCAACTGGCGGGTCGCGGACTGGATGGCGTTGCCTTTGGCGAAGCCGATCGGCTCGTCCAGCTCGAAGGCGGCGAAGTCGATCCCGGTCGAGCTGGCGAAGTGGGCGACGCCGGCCTCAGGGCTGGCGTAGCGCACATATTCGGCATGCTTGGCCTGGGCTTCGGCTTCGCTGGCGGCGACGATCACGGTAATACCCATGAATACCTTGATTGCCTGCGGATCACGCCCGGCCGCCTTGGCTGCGGCACGCACCTTGTCGACTTGAATACGGGTGGAGGCTTTGTCCTGGCCGCTGATGAATACGCATTCGGCGTGGTTGCCGGCAAAGCTCAGGCCGCGTGGTGAGCTGCCAGCCTGGAATAGCACCGGCGTGCGCTGCGGCGAGGGTTCGCAGAGGTGGTAGCCCTCGACCTTGTAGAACTCGCCGCGGTGCTCGACCTTGCGCACTTTATCGGGGCGGGCGTAGACCCGCTGCTCGCGGTCGGCGACCACTGCGTCGTCATCCCAGCTGCCTTCGAGCAGCTTGTACAGCACTTGCAGGTATTCGTCGGCCTGGTCGTAACGGCGGTCGTGCTCGGGCTGTTGCTCCAGGCCCATGGCGCGGGCGGCGCTGTCGAGGTAGCCGGTGACGATGTTCCAGCCGACCCGGCCGTTGCTCAGGTGGTCAAGGGTCGACAGCCGGCGGGCGAACAGATACGGCGCCTCGTAGGTGAGGTTGGCGGTCAGGCCAAAACCCAGGTGGCGGGTGGCGGCAGCCATGGCCGAGACCAGCAGCAGCGGGTCGTTGACCGGCAGCTGGATCGACTCCTTCAGCGTTACATCGACCGACTGGCCATAGACGTCGTAGGTGCCGACGATATCGGCGATGAACAGGCCATCGAACAACCCGCGCTCAAGCAGCTTGGCCAGGTCGGTCCAGTAGTCCAGCGACTTGTACTGGGTCGAGGTGTCGCGTGGATGGGTCCACAGGCCATGGTTGATGTGGCCGACGCAGTTCATGTTGAAGGCGTTGAGGAGGATTTGCTTGCTCATCAGATCGTCCCCCGCCGCGGTGGGTTGACGTCGTTGAGGTAGTAGTTGCCGATGGCGTGATACTTCCAGCGCACCGGGTCGTGCAGGGTGTGCACGCGGGCGTTGCGCCAGTGGCGGTCGAGGTTGTGCTCGGCCAGGGTGGCCTGGCTGCCGGCCAGTTCGAACAGCGTGGTGCTGGCGGCGAGGGCGATTTCGGTGCTGATGGCACGGGCCTCGGCGACGGCAATCGAGGCTGCGGCCACTCGCTCGGCGGCTGTCTCCGGCGTGGCTGCCGCGGCCTGGTCGAGGAATTCGCCAGCACGTTCCAGCAGTGCTTCGCTGGCATGCAGGCGGATCGACAGCTGGCCGAAGCTCTTCAGGGTCAGCGGGTCGTCGACGGCCTTGTCGTGGCCCGAATCGACCCATGGCCGGCTGCGGGTACGCACGAAGTGCAGCGCGTCTTCGAAGGCAGCGCGGGCGATGCCGGTATCGATTGCAGCGTGGAGGATCTGCGCCAGTGGGCCGACCGGTGTCGGCCGCTCGAATGCGCTCTGGAACGCCACCACGTCGGCAGCGGCTACCCAGACGTTATCAAACACCACCGAACCGCTACCGGTGGTGCGCTGGCCAAAGCCGCTCCAGTCGTCGATCACTTGCAGGCCTGGCGCATCAGCCGGCACGAAGGCCAGCCGCTGAATGCCGTCGTCGATCACCGAAGTGGGGATACGCTGCGCATACAGCGCGCCGGTGGAGTAGAACTTGCGGCCATTGATGCGATAACCGTCGCCCTCGCGGCTGAGCCGGGTGGAGCGGTCGTGAGCGGTCTTGGTACCGAGTTCGGCCAGGGCGTTGCCGAAGCGCCGCCCGGCCAGCACTTCGGCGTACAGCCGCTGCTGTTGCTCGGGCGTGCCATTTACCCGCAGCACTTCCAGGGCGTAGAAGTGGTTCTGCGGGATCTGCCCCAGCGAGCCGTCGGCCTGGGCAATTCGGGCGATGACCTGGGCCAGGGTGACATACGACACGCCGGCACCACCAAAGGCCTTGGGCACGCTGATGGCCCACAGCCCGGAGCGGCTGAACAGCTCCAGCTCGGCGTGCGGCAGGCGCCGCTCGCGGTCGCGCAGGGCGCTGTCGCGGCGCAGTTGCTTGGCGAGTTCGTCAGCGACGGCCAGGGCCTCGCCGTCAGTGCGGATGACAGTTGCGTTCATTGTGTTCTCCGGAGCCTTAGGGCCGCTTCGCGCCCCTTCGCGGGTAAACCCGCTCCTACAGGTGACTGAGCTGAACCTTGTGGGAGCGGGTTTACCCGCGAAGGGCCGCGAAGCGGCCCCAGAGGCCCTCAAATCCAGGAATGTCGGGCAGGCCGGGTGCCGTTCAGGTGCCAGGCGCCTACGGCGTGGTACTTCCAGCGCACCGGGTCGTGCAGGGTGTGCACGCGGGCATTGCGCCAGTGCCGGTCGAGGTTGAACTCGGCGAGGGTGGCGCGGCTGCCGGCCAGTTCGAAGAGCTTCTCGCTGGCCTGCAGGGCGATCTCGGTGGTGAGCACCTTGGCTTCGGCTACCGCAATCGAAGCGCGCGCGGCGGCGTCAGCATCGATGGCCCCAGCGTTGACCTCATCCAGCACCCGCGCGGCCTTGCGCAGCAGCGCCTCGGCGGCGTGCAGCTCGAGCTTGAGCCGGCCGATGTCGGCGATCACGTAAGGGTCATCGCTGGCGCGCTCGACGTTGGCGTCGATAAACGGCCGGGACTTCTCCCGCACAAAGCTGATCGCGTCATCGATGGCTGCTTCGGCGATACCGGCGTCGATGGCTGCCTGAATCAACTGCGACGCCGCGCCCTGGATGTTGGGCAGGTCGCGCTGGCGCCAGTTGTCGATCACCAGCTCTGCCTCCACCGGTACTTGGTCGAGCAGCACGGTGCCGCTGGCGGTGGTGCGCTGGCCAAAGCCTGACCAGTCGTCAACGATGCGCAGGCCCGGGCTGCCACGGCGGACAAAAGCCAGGCGTTGGCGGCCTTCGTCATCCAGCGCCTTGACCGCAACCCAGTGGGCGAACAGTGCGCCAGTGGAATAGAACTTCTCGCCGCTGATGCGATAGGCGTCGCCGTCACGGCTGATCCGCGCCTTCAGGGTGAGGGTGTCTTTGCTGCCGCGCTCGGGGCCGGCATTGCCGATCCGCCAGCCGTTCAGCACCGAGCCGAAAATCAGCGCCTGCTGGGCTTCGCTGGCAGTCAGGCGCAGCAGCTGGAGCATGCCGAACTGGTTCTGCGGGATCTGCCCCAGCGCCGGGTCGGCAGCGCTGATGACGCGAAACACCTCGGCGACCGTGACAAAGGACACGTCGGCACCACCGAAGGCTTTGGGGATGCTGATGCTGCCCAGTCCGCTGCGGGTGAACAGCTCGATCTCGGCCCACGGCAGCTTGCGCTGCTGGTCGCGTCTGGAGGCGTTTGCGCGAGCGACTGCGGCCAGCTCATGGGCGGCTTGCAGGGCTTCAGCGTCGTTGCGCAGGACCTTGGCCGGCAGCAGTGCTGGCGGGCTGTCGAGGTCGCTGGCGTGAAGGGTTTGTGCCTGGCTGGACATTAGTACCGCTCCTTGGCTGTACTCAATGCCCTGGCGTTATGCACTGGGGTGATTGCATTCCTGACCATTCCTGACCTCACAAAAAAGTGGCGGCGGCGCTTGGTGGTTGCGCTGCGTATGTGCTGGTCCGGTGGTCCGGTGTATATACCCTAAAGGCTTATCAAATAATTTAGAACGATCATTTGGGAATATGGATAGAAGTGCTGAGGCGGGCGGCGAGGGCGGCCTGAGGCTGCGCCGAGCGGCGCAGCGGCCAAACAGGGAGGATATTAAGAGCCGCTAGTGCCGAGAAACTTGCGCAAGAACTGCCGAGTACGCTCTTCTTTGGGGTTAGCGAACAGCGCTTTAGCCTCACCTTGCTCGACGATCACCCCTTTGTCGAAGAAGATCACCCGATTGGCGACATCCCGGGCAAAGCTCATCTCGTGGGTGACGATGATCATGGTGCGCTGCTCTTCGGCCAGGCCACGAATGGTCTCCAGCACTTCACCCACCAGTTCCGGGTCCAGCGCTGAGGTTGGCTCGTCGAACAGGATCACATCCGGCTCCATGGCCAACGCCCGAGCAATCGCCACGCGCTGTTGCTGACCACCGGACAAGCGCCGTGGGTAGGCGTCTTCTTTGCCGGCCAGGCCGACCTTGGCCAGCAAACGTCGGCCCAGCTCTAGGGCTGTGGCGCGCGGGGTTTTCTTGACCACCAGCGGCCCTTCGATGACGTTATCCAACGCCGTGCGATGGGGGAACAGGTTGAAGTTCTGGAAGACAAACCCGGCCTGCTGGCGCAAGCGGCGGATGGCGCTCTGCTGGTTACCCAGCGAGCGGTTGGCGTCGATGCTGATGTCGCCGATCTGGATGCGTCCGGCGTCGGGGGTCTCGAGCAGGTTGAGGCAGCGCAGAAAGGTAGTCTTGCCCGAACCGCTGGGGCCGATGATGGCTATCACTTCACCGGGCTGGACGGTCAGGTTGATGCCGTCGAGTACGGTCTGGCCGTTGAACCGCTTGGTCAGGCCTTCAACTACGATCATGCTCAACGCTCCTGATCATGCTGGTTGACCCGTGCTTCCAGGCGGTTCTGGAAGTGGGCGAGGATGCTCGCCAGGATCCAGTAGATAACCGCAACGGCCAGGTACATGGTGAACACTTCGAAGGTCCGCGCGGTGACCAGCTGCGCCTGACGGAACAGCTCCGGCACCTGAATGGTGGCCGCCAGGGCGGTGTCCTTGACCAGCGAAATAAAGCTGTTGCCCAGCGGCGGCAGGGCGGTACGCATGGCTTGCGGCAGGATCGCCCGGCGCATGGCCTGGGCGCGGGTCATGCCGATGCTGGCGCAGGCTTCCCACTGGCCGCGCTCGATCGACGAGATCGCCGCCCGCAGGATTTCGCAAACGTAGGCTGCCATGTTCAGCGACAGGCCAATCAGCGCTGCGGGGATCGGGTCAAGCTCAAGGCCGATCTGTGGCAGGCCGAAGTAGATTACAAACAGCTGTACCAACAGCGGCGTGCCGCGGAAGAACGACACGTAAATACGCGCCAGCCAGTCCAGCGGCAGCACCTTGGACAAGCGCATCAACGCCAGGGCAAAGCCCAGCAGCAAGCCGAAGAACATACCGCCGACACTGAGCAGGATCGTATAGCCAGCGCCCTTGAGCAGAAAGGGCGCGGAGTCGGCTACCAGTTGCAGGCTCTCTTCAATCATTTAGTCACGTCAGCGTCGAAGTACTTCTCGGACAGCTTGGCCAGGCTGCCGTCGGCGCGCAGCTTGTCCAGGGCCTGATTGATGGCCGCGAGCAGTTCCGGTTCACCCTTGCGCAGGGCAATGCCCGACTCGAGACGCGAGAAGGCGTCCCCAGCGGCAACGGTATCCTTGGCTTTTTTGGCGTACTCAAGCGCAGCCAGGCGGTCGATCAGGATAGCGTCGGTGCGGCCCACGCGCAGGTCCTGGAACTTGGTCGGGTCGTCTTCATAGGTGCGTACGTCGGCGGTCGGCACGTTGGCCTTGACCCATTGCTCGTAGTTGGTGCCCAGACCGACACCGACCTTCTTGCCGGCCAGGTCGGCTGCAGACTTGATGTTCAGATCTTTTTCTTTCTTCTTCAGCACCAGTGCCTGAATGCCGGAGACGGTGTACGGCTCGGAGAAGTCGTACTTCTTCTTGCGCTCGTCGGAGATGGTCACCTGGTTGACGACCACGTCCAGGCGCTTGGACTCCAGCGCCGCGAGGATGCCGTCCCACTTGGTCGGCTGGACCTTGGCCTTGACCCCAAGCTCCTTGGCGATCAGCTCCGACAGCTCTACCTCAAAGCCCGACAGCTTGCCGCTGTCATCGACAAAGCTGAACGGCGGGTAGGTGCCTTCGACGCCGACGTTGAGCACGCCCTTGTCCTTGATGGTCTGCAGCTGCTCGCCGGCAAACGCCTGGCTGAACAGACCGGTGCCAAGCACGATGGCAAGGCTGGCATTGAGTAGCGGTTTGGCAAAGATCGACATGGCAAGGCCCCGCGCTTTTGGTGGAAGTAGTGGGTGGCGACTATAAGGGTGGGCTGTTTAGCTCATGAAATAATAAAAACGTATTTTGTTATTCCATTTGTGTGCATTGAGCCGTTGGCCGGCTGCGTTGAGGGTAGCCCGTCAGCGTGGCTTATGCCCGACTTAGCGCAGGATGGAATAAAGCGTTGTTTTTTCCAAGGGCTGGATTTGTCGTAGAGTGGATCTATACGACAGTCAGGAGCACATCGTGAGCGAACAATCATCCCCCGGCAAATGGCAGTTGCAGGCGATCGTGACCGGCCTGCGCGGCGCCCGTGAGCAATGGCGCACGCAAAATGGCCGCAGCAGCGGCGAGAAGGGCGGCCGCGAGCTGCCGTCGCGTGAAGCAATGCAGCGCATTCTCGAGCAACTGTGTGGGGCTTTGTTCCCGATGCGCCTAGGCCCGGTCGACCTGCGTGAAGAGAGCGAGGATTTCTACGTCGGCCACACCCTCGACACGGCCCTCACTGCACTGCTCGCGCAAGCACGGTTGGAGCTGCGCTATGCCGCACGGCAGAGCCAGACTGACCAAGCCAACGCCGACAGCGAGGCCTTGCGCCTGATCCAGGGCTTCGCTGCGGCCCTGCCAGAGATGCGCGTGCTGCTCGACACCGACGTGCTCGCCGCCTACCACGGCGACCCGGCTGCGCGCAGCGTGGATGAAGTGCTGCTGTGCTACCCAGGGATCCTGGCGATCATCCACCACCGCCTGGCTCACCATCTGTATCTGGCCGGCCTGCCATTGCTGGCGCGAATCAGCTCGGAGCTGGCGCATTCGGCCACCGGCATCGATATCCACCCCGGCGCACGGATTGGCCCGAGCTTCTTCATTGATCACGGTACTGGCGTGGTGATCGGCGAAACCGCGATCATCGGCGAGCGCGTGCGCATCTATCAGGCGGTAACCCTAGGCGCCAAACGCTTCACCGCCGACGAGACCGGCAGCCTGCACAAGGGCCAGCCGCGTCACCCGATCGTCGAAGACGATGTGGTGATCTATGCCGGCGCGACCATCCTTGGGCGGATCACCATCGGCAAGGGTTCGACCATCGGCGGCAACGTCTGGCTGACCCGCAGCGTGCCGGCCGACAGCAACATCACCCAGGCCAATCTGCAGCTCGACTGCCAGGCAAAAAAATAGCAAAAGCGCCGAGCAAAAGCCGTTGTCAGCTCCTCTATATACCTGCCCCGCTCAGCGGGGCAGGTCGCATCGAAGGCCAATCCATGTTTAACTTGAACGCTTGTTCAACATAAAAACGCTGGTCGCTGCCGGTGTTCAACAGGAGGATATGCCTTTGCTGAACCCGTTAAATCCTATGCCTGATTCCCACAGCGGGGTGCAGGTTGCATGAGTAGTCCCACCCCTGAACTTGCTGACAGCAAGATGCGCATGAATGCCCCGGTGTTCTACTTCGCCGCCAGTTTTATCCTGCTCTTCGGGCTGGTGGTCATCGTCAACCCCGAGGCTTCCGGTGCCTGGTTGCTGGCCGCGCAAAACTGGGCTGCCAACACGGTGGGCTGGTACTACATGCTGGCCATGACCCTGTATCTGGTGTTCGTGGTGGTCACCGCCTTGTCGGGCTACGGCAAGATCAAACTCGGTGCCGACCATGACGAACCCGAGTTCAGTTACCTGTCCTGGGCCGGCATGCTGTTCGCCGCCGGTATCAGCATCACGCTGTTCTTCTTCTGCGTCTCCGAGCCGCTGACGCACATGCTGCAACCGCCCCAGGGCGAGGGCGGCACCGCCGAAGCCGGGCGCGAAGCAATGAAGCTGCTGTTCCTGCACTGGGGCCTGCATGGCTGGGGCGTATTTGCCTTTGTCGGCATGGCGCTGGCGTACTTTGCCTACCGCCACAACCTGCCGCTGGCGCTGCGTTCGGCGCTGTACCCGCTGATCGGCAAGCGTATCAACGGCCCGATCGGTTACGCGGTGGATGGCTTCGGCATCATCGCCACGGTGTTCGGCCTGGGCGCCGACATGGGCTTTGGCGTGCTGCACCTAAACTCCGGCCTGGATTACCTGTTCGGCATCCCGCACAGCCAATGGGTGCAGGTCGCGCTGATCACGCTGATGATGGGCGCCGCAGTCGCGGTAGCCGTGGCCGGGGTCGAGAAGGGCGTGCGGGTGATGTCCGACATCAACCTGTTCCTGGCCTGCGCCCTGCTGCTGTTCGTGCTGTTTGCCGGGCCGACCCAGCACCTGTTCAATACCCTGATCCAGAACCTCGGTGACTACCTTGGCGCCTTGCCAGGCAAGAGCTTCGACGTCTATGCCTACGGCGAGAACCGCGACTGGCTGGGTGGCTGGACGGTGTTCTACTGGGCCTGGTGGATTGCCTGGGCGCCGTTCGTGGGCCTGTTCATCGCGCGGATCTCCCGTGGCCGGACCATTCGTGAATTCGTCTTCGGCGTGCTGTTGATCCCGCTTGGTTTCACCCTGGCATGGATGTCGATCTTCGCCAACAGCGCGATGGACCAGGTGCTCAACCACGGCCTGGTCGCGCTCGGTCAGTCGGCGCTGGAAAACCCGTCGATGAGCCTGTACCTGCTGCTCGAAACCTATCCGTGGAGCAAGGCGGTGATCGCCGTGACGGTGTTCATCAGCTTCGTCTTCTTCGTCACCTCGGCCGACTCCGGCACCGTGGTGTTGTCGACCTTGTCGGCGAAGGGCGGCAGCCCTGACGAAGACGGCCCGAACTGGCTGCGGATCTTCTGGGGGGCGATGACCGCGTTGATCACCAGTGCCTTGCTGTTCGCTGGCAGCATCGACTCGCTGAAGTCGGCAGTGGTGCTGACCTCATTGCCGTTCTCGCTGATCCTGCTGTGCATGATGTGGGGCCTGCACAAGGCGTTCTACCTTGAGTCGCAGCGGCGTATTGCCCAGTTGCACTCGCTGGCACCGGTCGCGCAGAGCCGCCGTGGTCGCGGCGGCTGGCGTCAGCGCTTGAGCCAGGCTGTGCACTTCCCATCGCGCGATGAGGTGTACCGCTTCATGGATGACGTGGTGCGCCCGGCGATCAATGACGTGCGCGAGGTGTTCGAGCAGAAAGGCCTGGTGCTGATCACCCAGGACGACCCGAGCCACGACAACGTCAGCCTGAAAGTCGGCCATGGTGAAGAGCAGCCGTTCATCTACCAGGTGCAGATGCGCGGTTATTTCACACCTTCATTCGCCTTGGGCGGGTTGGGCGCGCAAGAGCTGAAAAACCGCCGCTATTACCGCGCCGAGGTGCATCTGTCCGAGGGCAGCCAGGATTACGATCTGGTCGGCTACAGCAAGGAGCAGATCATCAACGACATCCTTGACCAGTACGAACGGCACATGCAGTTCCTGCACATGGTCAGGTAGTTGCGTGAGGGGCTGCCGGGCAGCCCCTTGCCTGCGCTAGAACGGCGCGTCGCCAAGGATGGTGGCGCGGTGCATGACCCGCCGCTGCGGGCGGTAGTCATCGACGGCGTAATGCTGGGTCACGCGGTTGTCCCAAAAGGCCACGTCGTTTTCCTGCCAGCGCCAGCGGATGCTGTACTCCGGCCGCGTCGCATGGGCAAACAGCAGCTTGAGCAGGGCCTCGCTTTCCTGCTCGTTGAACTCGTTGATGCGCGTGGTAAACCCTTCATTGACGAACAACGCCTTGCGCCCGCTGACCGGATGCGTACGCACCACAGGGTGCGTCAGCGGCGGGTTGTTGCGCCGGGTAGCTTCCCAGCGGGCGAGGTCCTCGGCGGTGGTGCCGAAGCGCTCCAGCGGGAATGACTTGGTGAAGTCATGGGTGGCGGTGAGGCCGTCAAGCATCGTCCGCAGGGGCGCCGACAAGCCTTCGAATGCCGCTACGCCACTGGCCCACAAGGTATCGCCGCCGTAGGCCGGCAACTGCTTGGCACTCAGTACCGCGCCCAGCGCCGGGGTCGGCAGGAAGGTCACGTCGGTGTGCCACACGGCATTGTCGCGCACGTCGGTGACGGCGGTATCGAGGATCAGCACTTGTGGCGTTTCCGGCACATTGGGGTAGATCGGGTGGATATGCAGATCACCAAAACGTGCGGCGAAGCGGGCTTGCTGCTGCGGATTGAGCGGCTGCTCGCGGAAGAACAGCACTTGATGCTTGAGCAGCGCCTGCTCGATGGCGTCGCGTTGTTCGGCTGTGATTTCACGGCTGATGTCGACGCCAGTGATCTGCGCGCCGAGGGCCGGGCTTAACGGAGTGATGGTCAGGCTCATGGCAGTCTCTTTGTCGGGCGCCGGAGTGCCGGCGTGGTCAGTCGTGGTCAGTGGGTCTGGCCGTGCCAAGGCACCAGCTTGCGTTGCAGGGCGCGCAGGCCCATTTCCAGGGCGAAGGCGATCAGGGCAATCAGCAGGATCCCCAGCACCACCACGTCAGTGACCAGAAACTGCGCCGCTGACTGGACCATGAAGCCGAGGCCGCTGGTGGCGGCGATCAATTCCGCTGCAACCAGGGTCGACCAGCCGACGCCCAGGCCGATACGCACGCCGGTGAGGATGTCGGGCAGGGCGCTGGGCAATACCACATGGCGAATCAGCTGGGCCTTTGTGGCGCCCAGCGACTGCGCTGCGCGCAGTTTGGCCGGGTCGACGGTGCGTACGCCGGTGGCGGTGGCGATGGCAATCGGGGCGAAGATCGCCAGAAAGATCAGCAGCACCTTGGACAGCTCACCGATGCCGCACCAGATCACGATCAGCGGCAGGTAGGCCAGCGGCGGAATTGGCCGGTAGAACTCGATCAGTGGGTCGAAAATGCCCCGGGCAATGCGGTTGGAGCCGATGGCAATGCCGATCGGGATCGCCGTGAGGATGGCTGCGCCGAGCGCCAGGCCAATCCGCCCAAGGCTTGCACCCAGGTGCTGCCACAGGCTGGCGTCCATGTAGCCTTGAGTAAGCAGCACCCAGGCTTTGCCGAGGATGTCTGCCGGTGGTGGTAGAAACAGCGGTTCGACCAGCTCGGCGGCGGTGACCGCCCACCACAGCAGTAACAGGCTGGCCAGGGTCAGGGCGCTGATCCAGCGGGTCGACAGTGGTTTGCGCGGCAGCGGTTTGAGGTTGGCTGGTTTGGCGGCCAGCGGCAGTTCGACAGTGCTCATGCTGAGTGCTCCCGGCGGGCGTCTTCGCGTTGCGAGAAGACTCTCGCCAGCACGTGTTCGCGTGTTTCGATAAAACGCGGGTCGGACTTGATCGCCCGCGCCGATTCGCCGGCGGCGTAGCGTTGGCCGAAGTCCAGTTGCAGGCGTTCGACGACACGGCCCGGGTTGGGCGCAAGCAGCACCAGCTCGCTGGCGAGAAACACCGCCTCTTCGATGTCATGGGTAATCAGGAATACCGGTTTGGCTGTGCGTTGCCACACCTGCAGCAACAACTCCTGCATCTGCTCGCGGGTAAACGCATCGAGGGCGCCGAACGGCTCGTCCATCAACAGCACACGCGGGTTGGCGGCCAGGGCGCGAGCCAGGCCGACGCGCTGCTTCTGGCCGCCCGAAAGCTGCCAGATGCGCCGCTCGGCGAAACCTGCGAGGTCGACCAGTGCGAGCATTTCGCGCGCCTTGGCTTCGCGCTCGGCACGGCTTACGCCGGCCAGCTCCAGGCCAAAGGCGACGTTGCCGAGCACGTTTTGCCAGGGCAGCAGGGCGTCGTCCTGAAACACCACGCCGCGCTCGGCACTCGGGCCTTGCACCGGCACGCCGTCGAGGCTGATACGGCCAGCACTGGGAGGCACGAAGCCGGCGATCAGGTTGAGCAGCGAGGTCTTGCCGCTGCCCGATGGCCCAAGGGCCACCAGCAGCTGGCGCGGGCCCAGGCTCAGGTTGATATCGGCCAGCACCGGGGTGTCGGCACCGGGGTACTGTGCGCTGATGCGCTCCAGCTCGAGCAAGGCCATGACGGGCTCCGGATCAGTTGGGCAGGTATTTGGCGGTGACGTATGGGGCGTAGTCAGGCAGAACGGCGTCGACCTTGCCTTGCTCCTTGAGGAAGGCTGCGGTGTTGCTCAGGGCCTGGGTGGTCGGCGCGCCGAGGGCGCTGGTCTGGTCGGCGGCCAGCGGGTAGACGTTGCCTTGCAGCAGCACCGGGATATCGCTGCTCTTGGCGCCCGAGAGCTTGGCCAGCTTGGCGACGTTGTCCGGGTTGGCCAGCCAGGCTGCCGGGTCCTTGCGGTAGTCGGCGTAGGCATCCAGGGTGACCTTGGCGAAGGCCTTGACCACGTCCGGGTGCTTGGCGGCAAAGTCTTTGCGTACGATCCAGGCGTCGAAGGTCGGCGCGCCTTTTTGTGCCAGCTCACCGGAGGTGATCAGCACCTTGCCGTTCTCCTTGGCGACGCCCAGTGCTGGGTCCCAGACATAGGTGGCGTCAATATCGCCACGCTTCCAGGCGGCGATGATGGCCGGCGGGGCGAGGTTGAGGATCTGCACCTTGGACGCATCGATGTTCCACGCTTTGAGCGCAGCGAGCAGGCTGTAGTGGCCGGTCGAAACGAACGGTACGGCGACCTTTTTGCCGATCAGGTCCTGCGGGGTCTTGATGCTGTCGCGGGCAACCAGCGCTTCACCGGCGCCGATCTGGGTGGCGATCAAAAAGGTTTCGACCGGCAGCTTGCGGGTCGCGGCTGCGGCCAGCGGGCTGGAGCCGAGGTAGCCGATCTGTACGTCGCCCGAGGCCACGGCAGTGATCACGTCGGCGCCGTTATCGAATTTGCGCCAGTCGATATCGGCCTTGCTGGCTTTTTCGTAGGCGCCATCGACTTGGGCCACCTTGGCTGGGTCAACGGTGGTCTGGTAGGCCACGGTGAGGTCAGCGGCCTGGGCCAACCAGCTGCTGCTGGCGAGGGTCAGGGCGGCGAACAGGCGCAGCGGAGCGTGCGGGATCATGGGTTTGCCTCTCGTCAGCAATCTGGGTAGTGGATGATGAGAGACTAAATGATCTAAGAATTGTAAAATAAATAACTTTTTTGCATTAGCTTAGGCTCCAGAAGTTCCGCAGCCAGTGACCCACGGCTGGCGCATCACCTATTCACTGCTACGCTTGCCCGGCCTAGAGCAAAAGGAAATAAGGTTATGAGCAAACGTTTGCAAATAACCTAAAGCTCTTAAGGGCCCCTGCCGATACCGCAAATGGTAGTAAAGGTTCCTATGATATGCCGCAATAGTCTTAGCAATTCATAAAACAGTCATTTTGGATTTATAGGATTGTCATTATCCTGTAGCCCAGGGGGGCGGCTTAGACCTTAGTCGTGAAACGTTCGGAAATGATTGACTGGACGGTCACGCTCTGCGACTAAATCGCCAGTCCATGGTGAGTGAGGCAATAGACCTCGCCGCCACTGATATACAAAAATTAGAACGTAGAGGAGCAAAACATGTACAAGTCAAGCCTGGCTCTGGCCGTGGCACTGGGGGTTCTCGCCCAACAAGCAGGTGCTGCTGGCTTCGTCGAGGACAGCAAGCTGTCCGTAAGCTCGCGTACCATGTACTTCAACAACGATAACCGTGAAGCCGGCGGCAACAAGCCACGTCCTGACAACCGCGAGTCGGGTCAGGGCTTCAAGCTTGACTTCATTTCCGGCTTCACCGAAGGCACCGTTGGTTTTGGTGTAGATGCTCAGGCGCTGTGGGGCATCCACCTGGACGGCGGCAAGGGCTACCATCCTGATGGCAGCAGCTTCTTCCCAAGCGACTCCGACGGTTCGTCCGAGAAGCAATGGGCACGCTTCGGCGCCAACGCCAAGGCTCGTTTCTCCAAGACCGAAGCTCACTTCGGTAGCGCGCTGGCGCCAGCCTTGCCGATCCTGGTTGCCAACGATGGCCGTCTGCTGCCGCAGACCTTCGAAGGTGCCACCATTTCCTCCAAGGAAATCGACAACCTGACCATCAACGCTGGTCAGATGACTCACGCCATGGGCCGTGCGTCCAGCAACCGGACTGGTCTGTCGGTCAACGGTGCTACCGCTGACAGCAACAAGTTCCGCTACGGTGGTCTGGACTACAAGCTCACCCCAGACCTGACCCTGCAGTACTACTACTCGAACCTGGAAGACTTCTACAAGCAGCACTTCCTGGGCGCGACTCACGTCTTCAAGATCGCTGACGACCAGTCGTTCAAAACCGACCTGCGCTACTTCGACAGCAGCAGCGACGGCAAAAACGGCAACGGCGGTGGTTACAACTTCAACAACAACGGTGGCTACGCCAAGAACGTAGGCGAGGTCGACAACAAGACCTGGTCTGCAATGTTCACCTACTCCCTGGGTGGTCATGCCTTCTTGCTCGGTCATCAACGCGTCAGCGATGACGGCGGTTTCGTCTGGTTGAACCAAGGTTCGGTACGTGATGGCAATGGCCGTCCGGAAGGCGCAGGTGGCGCGAGCTTCTACCTGTTCACCGACAGCATGATCAACCAGTTCGCCAAGGCCGGTGAAAACACCACCTTCGGTCAGTACTCCTATGACTTCGCGCGCGTTGGCGTGCCGGGTCTGAAAGCGGCTGTTTCCTACCTGCGCGGTGAAGATGGCCGCAACGCCAACGGCAACGGCACCTTCTCTGAATGGGAACGCGACGCCCGGATCGACTACGTGATCCAGGAAGGCACCCTGAAAGGCCTGGGCGCTACCCTGCGCCATGGTATGTACCGCGGCACTGGCACCAGCTCGCTGGCTGACCAGGACCAGACCCGCTTCATCGTCAACTACACTTACGCTTTCAAGTAAGTCGTAGCTGCACCGAAAAGAGCCTCGCCTAGTGCGAGGCTTTTTTATGCCTGTAATTCGTAATTCGTTCTAGTTATAAATAAATCGATATTTATTCTTTTTAATCCTTTTCGATTGCAGGCACATTGGACCCATAACGCAGACACAGGAGCCGTACCATGAGCCTCAAACTCGGCGACATCGCCCCCGATTTCGAACAGGATTCCAGCGAAGGCAAGATTCGCTTCCACGAGTGGCTTGGCAATAGCTGGGGCGTGCTGTTCTCGCACCCTGCCGACTTCACCCCGGTGTGCACCACTGAGCTGGGCCTGACCGCCAAGCTCAAGGACGACTTCGCCAAGCGCGGGGTCAAGGCCATCGCCCTGTCGGTCGACCCGGTCGATTCGCACCACAAGTGGATCGATGACATCAATGAAACCCAGAACACCGTGGTCAACTTCCCGATTATTGCCGATGCCGATCGCAAGGTCTCCGATCTGTACGACCTGATCCACCCCAACGCCAACGACACCCTCACCGTGCGCTCGCTGTTCGTCATCGACCCGAACAAGAAGGTGCGCCTGACCATTACCTATCCGGCCAGCACCGGGCGCAACTTCAACGAAATCCTGCGGGTGATCGACTCGCTGCAGCTGACCGACAACTACAAGGTCGCCACGCCAGGCAACTGGCAGGATGGCGACGAGGTAGTGATCGTGCCCTCGCTCAAGGATGAAGCTGAAATCAAGGAACGCTTCCCCAAAGGCTATCGCGCCGTGAAGCCCTACCTGCGCCTGACACCGCAGCCCAACCGCTGAATACAGAATCCTCGTTGCACATGCTCTTAGCCAAGCAGGGATATTCGGGCCGCTCATGCGGCCCTTTTTTATTCGCCCCACGTACGGCCCCTGTAGGAGCGGCCTTGTGTCGCGAAAGGGTCGCGTAGCGGCCCCGAGATTTATGCAGCAGCACAGATTGCTGGGGCCGCTACGCAGCCCTTTCCGACCGGTCCGGCGCCCCGGCAAGGCCGCTCCATAGAATTGTGCGAGGCTTGGCTTTATATTCATTAAAAGAATAAACAAATGAAAAAATATGATTTATAGATATATATGAACTGCTGTTAAGGTCACTTACATCAAGCGGGACCACTACTGAACAGGCCCCGCCACGAATCGAAGGAAGCGTTGCTCATGTTGGTTGTCTCGGTAGGTGGTAGCCCAAGTACCCGTTCCCGCTCCGGCGTGTTGCTGGAGCGTTCACGCCAGTGGCTGCAAGAGCGTGGGGTCGAGGTCGTGACCTTTCAGGTCCGCGAGTTTGCCGCCGAAGACCTCCTCCATGCGCGCTTCGACAGCCCGCAGGTGCAGCACTTTCAGCAGCTGGTAGCGCAGGCCGATGGCCTTATCGTCGCTACCCCGGTGTACAAGGCGTCGTTTGCCGGCGCCCTGAAAACCCTGCTCGATCTGCTGCCCGAGCGCGCTCTGGAACACAAGGTGGTGCTGCCAATCGCAACCGGCGGCAGCATCGCCCATATGCTGGCGGTGGACTACGCCCTCAAGCCCGTGCTGTCGGCACTCAAGGCGCAAGAGACCCTGCAAGGGATCTTCGCCGACGACAGCCAGATCGCCTATGGCGAAGGCAGCGCCCCGGCGCAGCTCGCGGCCAGCCTCGAAGCGCGCCTGCTGGACTCGCTCGACACGTTTCACAGCGCCTTGGTTCGCCGGCCACAACCGGTCGCCCCAGGCGTGCTCAATGAACGCTTGATCAGTGCTCGCTGGAGCATCTGAAGCCACACGTTTTTCCACCTTACTCGCCCGTCAACGAGGCAAGCAGGTGCAACCCGAACCCTATACGTCTTGGAGAGCGCCATGCGCACAGTCTTCTTGCGTCGCGGTCTGGTCGCCCTGTTTGCGGCGGCTGTATCCTTCGGCGCCATTACTCAAGCCCAGGCCGAGAGCCTGCGCATCGGTTATCAGAAATACGGCACGCTGGTGCTGCTCAAGGCCAAGGGCACGTTGGAAAAGCGCCTGGCCGAGCAAGGCATTCAGGTGCAGTGGACCGAATTCCCCGGCGGCCCGCAGCTGCTTGAAGGGCTCAACGTCGGCTCGATCGACTTTGGCGTCACTGGCGAAACGCCGCCGGTGTTTGCCCAGGCCGCCGGCGCCGATCTGCTCTACGTCGCCTACGAGCCGCCAGCGCCGCACAGCGAAGCGATCCTGGTGCCAAAGGGCTCCACGGTGCAGTCGGTAAAAGACCTCAAGGGCAAGAAAGTCGCCCTCAACAAAGGCTCCAACGTGCACTACCTGCTGGTGCGTGCGCTGGAAGATGCCGGCCTCAAGTACAGCGATATTCAACCGGTTTACCTGCCGCCCTCAGATGCCCGCGCCGCGTTCGAGCGTGGCAGCGTCGACGCCTGGGTGATCTGGGACCCGTACCAGGCCGCCGCCGAAAAGCAGCTGCAGGCGCGTACCCTGCGTGACGGCCAGGGCCTGGTCGACAACCACCAGTTCTACCTGGCGACTCGCGACTATGCGACCCAGCACCCGGCGGTGATCAACACCTTGATCGAAGAAGTCCGCGCGGTCGGCCAGTGGTCCCAGGCCAATCCGCAGGAGGTCACCGATCAGGTCGCACCGCTGCTGGGCCTGCCGGCCGACATCACCCTGACCTCGGTCAAACGTCAGGGCTACGGCGCAGCGCCGCTGACCCCTGAAGTGGTCGTGGCACAACAGAAAATTGCCGACACCTTCCAAACGCTCAAGCTGATCCCCAAGCCGCTGAGCATCAAGGACGTGATCTGGACACCCCCGGCCAAGGTCGCAACTGCGCCTTGATTGATCTGCCTGCGCCGGGGCGCCGCTCCGGCTTGAGCCACCCTTGAGGAGACAACTCCAGTGAGCCTTAATATTTTCTGGTTCCTTCCAACCCACGGTGACGGCAAGTACCTGGGTACTTCCGATGGCGCCCGTGCGGTCGACCACGGTTACCTGCAACAGATTGCCCAGGCGGCGGACCGCCTTGGCTTTGGCGGCGTGCTGATCCCGACCGGACGCTCCTGCGAAGACTCCTGGCTGGTGGCCGCGTCGCTGATCCCGGTCACCCAGAACCTGAAGTTTCTGGTCGCGCTGCGTCCCGGCATCATTTCGCCGACCGTGGCGGCGCGCCAGGCAGCCACGCTGGATCGGCTGTCCAATGGCCGGGCGCTGTTCAACCTGGTCACTGGCGGTGATCCGGACGAGCTGGCCGGCGATGGCCTGCACCTCAACCACCAGGAGCGTTACGAAGCCTCGGTCGAGTTCACCCGTATCTGGCGCAAAGTGCTCGAAGGCGAAAACGTCGACTACGAAGGCAAACACATTCAGGTCAAGGGCGCCAAGCTGCTCTACCCACCGATCCAGCAACCACGTCCGCCGCTGTACTTCGGCGGCTCTTCGGAGGCCGCGCAGGACCTGGCTGCCGAGCAGGTCGAGCTGTACCTGACCTGGGGCGAACCGCCTGCAGCAGTAGCCGAGAAGATCGCCCAGGTGCGCGAGAAGGCCGCCGCGCAAGGCCGCGAAGTACGCTTCGGCATCCGCCTGCATGTGATCGTGCGGGAAACCAACGACGAAGCCTGGGCCGCCGCCGACAAGCTGATCTCGCACCTGGACGACGCCACCATTGCCCGTGCCCAAGCCTCGCTGGCGCGCTTCGACTCGGTTGGTCAGCAACGCATGGCCGCTCTGCACGGCGGCAGCCGCGACAACCTCGAAGTCAGCCCCAACCTGTGGGCTGGGGTTGGCCTGGTGCGCGGCGGTGCTGGCACTGCGCTGGTCGGCGATGGCCCGACCGTGGCAGCGCGGGTCAAGGAATACGCAGCGCTGGGCATCGACACCTTCATCTTCTCTGGCTACCCGCACCTGGAAGAGTCATACCGCGTTGCCGAGCTGCTGTTCCCGCACCTGGATGTACAGCGCCCGGAGCAACCGAAAGCGGGTGGCTACGTCAGCCCGTTTGGCGAGATGGTCGCCAACGACATCCTGCCCAAGTCCGTGTCGCAGAGCTGAGGACCGGACCATGAGTCGTGCAACCTCATCCACCCTGGCTCAGCGCCTGGCCCCCTGGGCACTGCCGGTACTGCTGCTGGCGATCTGGCAACTGGCGGTCAGCGCTGGCTGGCTGTCGACGCGCATCCTGCCGGCACCCAGCGCAGTTGTCAGCGCCGGTGTCGAGCTGGTGCGCAGCGGCGAGATCTGGACTCACCTGGCCATCAGCGGCTGGCGTGCCGGGCTGGGCTTTGTCATTGGCGGCAGCATCGGCCTGGTGCTGGGCTTTATCACCGGCCTCTCGAACTGGGGTGAACGCCTGCTCGACAGCTCGGTGCAGATGATCCGTAACGTGCCGCACCTGGCGCTGATCCCGCTGGTGATCCTGTGGTTCGGTATCGATGAGTCGGCGAAGATCTTTCTGGTTGCGCTGGGCACGCTGTTCCCGATCTACCTGAACACCTACCACGGTATCCGCAACGTTGATCCGGCCCTGGTGGAAATGGCCCGCAGCTATGGCCTGTCCGGCTTCAGCCTGTTCCGCCAGGTAATCCTGCCGGGTGCGCTGCCATCGATTCTGGTCGGTGTGCGCTTTGCTCTGGGCTTCATGTGGCTGACCTTGATCGTCGCCGAAACCATCTCTGCAAACGCCGGCATCGGTTACCTGGCGATGAACGCCCGGGAGTTTCTGCAGACCGACGTGGTGGTGTTGGCAATCGTGCTCTACGCCGTGCTCGGCAAGCTCGCGGACCTCGCCGCCCGCGGCCTGGAACGTGCCTGGCTGCGCTGGCACCCGGCCTATCAAGTGGCCAAGAAGGAGGGCGCATGACCGTGCTCAAGGAACAACCGCCACGCTTGCTGCGTGGCATCCCGCTGGCCACCCAGGGTGTGCGCAAGACCTTTGGCCAGCGCGAAGTGCTGCGCGGCATTGATCTGCACATCCCGGCCGGGCAGTTCGTCGCCATCGTTGGCCGCAGTGGCTGCGGCAAAAGTACTTTGCTGCGCTTGCTGGCGGGTCTCGACCAGCCCACCGGCGGTCAGTTGCTGGCCGGCGCTGCGCCGCTGGCCGAGGCCCGCGAAGAAACCCGTTTGATGTTCCAGGATGCGCGCCTGCTGCCGTGGAAAAAGGTCATCGACAACGTCGGCCTCGGCCTGAAGGGCGACTGGCGGCAAAAGGCGCTGGACGCACTGGAAGCCGTTGGCCTGGCCGACCGCGCCAATGAGTGGCCAGCGGCGTTATCTGGCGGGCAGAAGCAGCGTGTGGCCCTAGCCCGCGCACTGATTCACCAGCCACGCCTGCTGCTGCTCGACGAGCCACTTGGCGCGCTGGATGCGCTGACCCGGATCGAGATGCAGCAACTGATCGAACGCCTGTGGCGCCAGCATGGCTTCACCGTGCTGCTGGTCACCCATGACGTCAGCGAGGCGGTTGCCGTGGCCGACCGGGTGATCCTGATCGAGGACGGTGCGGTCGGCCTCGACCTCAACGTCGAGCTGGCGCGGCCTCGGGTACGCGGCTCGCACCGTCTGGCCGCACTGGAAAGCGAAGTTCTCAACCGAGTTTTGTCTGTACCGGGCGCTGCGCCCGAGCCGGACCCAGTAGCACCTTTGCCCACGCAGTTGCGTTGGGCTCACTGAACCCCTGAAACCAGCACAAAGGAATCACACCATGACTATCAAAGCGATCAACGTCCGCAACCAGTTCAAAGGCACTGTGAAAGAAATCCTCGAAGGCCCGGTATTGTCGGAAATCGACGTGCAGACCGCCTCCGGTGTCGTCACCTCGGTGATCACCACGCGTTCGGTAAAAGAGTTGGAACTGCAGGTGGGCAGTGAAGTGATTGCCTTCGTCAAATCGACCGAAGTATCTATCGCCAAGCTGTGATGGCCGCCGGGGGGCGCCTGGCGCCCCCTGCCCATTCAGCGTTTGGGCAGAAACGGTGGCAGGTACAACCCCAGATACGCATCACAAACCCGCTTGCCTTCCTCGGCCATGCGCGGGGTGATCTGCTCGTGCAACTGCACCGAACGGGCATAGACCCGGTCGCTCAGCTCCATCGCCAGGGCAAACACATCGACGTCGTGCGGCATTGCCGGTAGCTGGAAATGCTGATCGAACAGCTTGTGCATCAGCTCGCCCAACTCCAGATCATGCTTGCGATCCGCCTGGGTCACTTCGCTCAAGCCATGCTGGGCCAGAATCAACTGCCGCGCTGCGGCATCCTCCTGATAGATCTCCAACATCCGTTGCTCGATCAGCCGCGACAGGTCATGCCAGGTGCTCAGCGCGCTGCTGTCGATCGGCGCGCGCAGTGCCTCACGAAAGGCCCGGTGCACATCTGCCGTCAGCGCTTCGAGCAGGGCCGGCACGCTGGCAAAGAAGTGGTACACCGACGACGGCGGGATCTGCGCGTGTTCAGCCACGCTGTAGATCGACAGCCCGGCCACACCGTGCGCCGCAAGCAACTCGCGGGCTGCCGCCAGGATCGTGACGATCCTGGCCTGGCTGCTGGCGCGCGGCTTACGTGGTGTGGGCGTGCGGGTCATCAGTTGCTGATGGCCAGGATGCTGGCCTGGTAGGCACCGACGAACAGGTCGAAGTCACCCACCTCGTCCTGCTCCAGGCGCGCCTGCTCGGCCAGCGAGTCACGTGCCAGCGTCTCGAAAGCTTGTTGGCGCTCGGGGCTCAACGGCTGCTCACGGAAGGTTTCGGCATGCAGACGGCTCTGACGCATGGAGAATTCGACAAAGCTCTCATCGTGCTCGGTCATGCGCGCCAGCACCTGCGCCGACGGCGTCAGTTCGGGATCATCGACCTTGGCCTGCTGCGCATCAACAGCTTTGACATGCGCATTACCGCCGTTGGCTTGATCGAGCAACGCGGCCAGCGGCGCGATACGCTCGAGCAGCTCGCCGGCCCACTCCTTGAGCGTCACCGGTTGTCCATTGCGCTGCAGCTCCAGGCCCGGCTTGCGGCCTTGCTTGACCACGCTGAGGAAGTTGCTGGTGCACTGGCCGCATTCGCCGTTGCTCAGCTGCGGGCTGTCGTCCAGCGCGCACAGCAGCAGGAATGCATCGAGGAAACGCGACTGCTGCAGGTCGATACCGACCGGCAGGAACGGGTTGATGTCCAGGCAGCGCACTTCGACGTACTGCACGCCGCGCGAGGCCAGCGCCTGGATCGGCCGCTCGCCGGTGTAGGTCACGCGCTTGGGGCGGATGTTCGAGTAGTACTCGTTTTCGATCTGCAGGATATTGGTGTTGAGCTGAACCCACTCGCCATCCTTGTGCGTACCGATCTCGACATATGGCGGGTACGGCGTGCCAACCGCCTTGCGCAGGCTGTCGGTGTAGCTGGCGAGGTCGTTGTAGCACGGCGTCAGGCCGGCCTGGGCGTTGCTCTGGTAGCCCAGGTCGCTCATGCGCAGGCTGGTCGCGTAGGGCAGGTACAGGGTGTCGGGGTCGAGCTGTTCGAGCTGGTGCGCACGGCCACGCATGAAGCCTGCATCCAGCGCCGGGGAAGCGCCGAACAGGTACATCAGCAGCCAGCTGTAGCGGCGGAAGTTACGAATCAGGGCGATGTACGCCGCCGACTGGAAGTCACGGTCGCTGTCGGCGCCGCCTTCCTTGTCGCGCAGCAGAGGCCACAGTGCCTCGGGCAGCGAGAAGTTGTAGTGAATACCAGCAATGCACTGCATGGTACGGCCGTAACGCAGGGCCAGGCCCTTGCGGTAGACATACTTGAGTTGGCCGATATTGGAGGTGCCGTAATAGCCGATCGGAATATCCTCTTCGGCCGGCAATGCGCAGGGCATCGACGGGCTCCACAGGTATTCGTTACCCAGCTTGGACTGGACGAAGCGATGCACCTCTTCGAGGTTATCCAGCACCGCAGCCGGGTCGGCCAGGGCCGGAGTGATGAACTCCAGCAGCGATTCTGAATAATCGGTGGTGATCTGCTCGTTGGTCAGCGCCGATCCCAGGGCCTCGGGATGCGGGGTCTGGGCCAGGCGACCTTGATCGGTCACGCGCAGGCATTCGCGCTCAATACCGTGCAGGCACTGCTTGAGCAAGGGGAGATTGGCACTGAGCAGGCTCAGGCGGCTGTTGAGGAGTTCGCTCAAGATGTATTCCTTCACGCGTCAGTCGCCCCAATATGGGGGTAGAAATAACGGTCTACAAGGGTAGGGACAAAGGAACTGGCGTTGTCGCCTGGTTACGCGGTTTCGGCAGTGCCATCACACTGCCGAAAATACCGCAGATAGCGCTTTGTGAGCTAGAGAACCGCGAAGGTTCCCTGAGCTTTCGCAACCAGCTTGTCGCCTTGGACTACGTCGGCGTCGACCACCAGTGTGCGCCGGCCCGCATGCAGCACGCGCGCGGTGCATAGCACCTCGCCGTCGCTGACCGCGCGCATGTAGTTGATCTTGCACTCGATGGTCACGCTTTGCTGGTCAAAGCCATGGCTGGCCGAGCAGGCCAGGCCCATGGCGATGTCGACCAGGCTGAAGATCGCCCCGCCGTGCAGCTTCTGGCCACGGTTACGCAGCTGTGGCGTCAATGTCAGGGCCACCGTCGCAACACCCTCTTCAAGGCGCTGCAGGCGGCAGCCAAGCAACTGGCTGAAGGCACTTTCGACGTATTCGCTGGGCAGGTCGGTCATTTCTTCTTCAACTGCTTGGCGTTGGCGAACAGCGAGGCCATGGCGTTGTTGGCTGGCGCGGCCGTAGCCGTCTCACGCGGGCGCGCTGGCTGCTGCGGGCGGTTGCCGCCATTGGCCCGGCCACCACCGCGGTTGCCTTCGACCTTCTCGCCGGGGGTGTCGCCCATGCGCATCGACAGGGCGATACGTTTGCGCGGGATATCCACCTCCATCACCTTGACCTTGACCACATCACCGGCCTTGACTGCTTCACGCGGGTCCTTGATGAACTTCTCCGACAGCGACGAGATGTGCACCAGGCCGTCCTGATGCACGCCGATATCGACGAAGGCACCGAAGTTGGTGACGTTGGTGACCACACCTTCGAGGATCATCCCAGGCTCGAGGTCCTTGAGCTCTTCGACGCCGTCCTGGAACGAGGCGGTCTTGAACTCCGGGCGCGGGTCACGGCCGGGCTTGTCCAGCTCTTGCAGGATGTCGGTGACGGTCGGCAGGCCGAAGGTCTCGTCGGTGAAGTTTTTCGGGTCGAGGCGCTTGAGAAAGGCGCTGTCGCCGATCAGCGAGCGGATGTCGCGGTCGGTGCCGGCGGCAATCCGCTGAACCAGCGGGTAGGCTTCCGGGTGCACGGCGGAGGCGTCCAGCGGGTTGTCGCCGTTCATCACGCGCAGGAAGCCGGCGGCCTGCTCGAAGGTTTTTTCGCCGAGGCGGCTGACCTTTTTCAGTGCTGCGCGGGTGGCGAACGGGCCATTGGCGTCGCGGTGGGCGACGATATTCTGCGCCAGGGTCGCGTTCAGGCCAGAGATGCGCGTAAGCAGCGCCACCGAAGCGGTGTTGACATCGACGCCGACGGCGTTCACGCAGTCTTCCACCACAGCATCGAGGCCGCGGGCGAGTTTGAGCTGCGAGACATCATGCTGATACTGGCCGACGCCGATCGATTTCGGGTCGATCTTGACCAGCTCGGCGAGTGGGTCCTGCAGGCGCCGGGCAATCGACACCGCGCCACGGATCGATACATCAAGGTCCGGGAACTCGCGTGCTGCCAGCTCCGAGGCGGAGTACACCGAAGCGCCGGCTTCGGAGACCATCACCTTGGTCATCTTCAATGCTGGATATTTTTTGATCAGCTCAGCAGCCAGCTTGTCGGTCTCGCGGCTGGCGGTGCCGTTGCCGACCGCGATCAGCTCCACCGAATGCTTGGCGCACAGCGCTGCCAGCACGGCAATGGTACGGTCCCAGTCGTTGCGCGGCACGTGCGGGTAAACCGTGGCGGTGTCGAGCAGCTTGCCGGTGGCATCCACCACCGCAACCTTGCAGCCGGTACGCAGGCCCGGGTCGAGGCCCAGGGTAGCGCGCGGGCCTGCCGGGGCGGCGAGCAGCAGGTCGTGCAGGTTATGCGCGAAGACGTTGATCGCTTCGCTCTCGGCGGCTTCACGCAGCTCGCCGAACAGGTCGGTTTCAAGGTGGGTGTAGAGCTTGACCTTCCAGGTCCAGCGCACCACTTCGCCGAGCCATTTGTCGGCCGGGCGGGCGCGGTTTTCCACGCCGAAGTGCTGGCCGATCATCATCTCGCACGGGTGCAGGGTGCCCGGCAGCTCTTCGCCGACTTTAAGCGCTGCGCTGAGCACGCCTTCGTTGCGGCCACGGAAGATCGCCAGCGCACGGTGCGACGGGGCGCTGCGCAGCAGCTCGTCATGGGCGAAGTAATCGCGGAACTTGGCGCCTTCCTCTTCCTTGCCCGGTACCAGGCGGGCACTGAGTACGGCTTCCTGCTTGAGGAAGTTGCGCAGTTTTTCCAGCAGGCCGGCGTCTTCGGCGAAGCGCTCCATGAGGATGTACTTGGCGCCTTCCAGCGCGGCCTTGACGTCGGCTACGCCCTTGTCGGCATCGACGAAGCGCGCGGCTTCGGTTTCCGGGGTCAGCTGCGGGTCGTTGAACAGGCCGTCGGCCAGCTCGCCGAGGCCGGCTTCGAGAGCGATCTGGCCCTTGGTGCGGCGCTTTTGCTTGTACGGCAGGTACAGGTCTTCGAGGCGGGTCTTGGTGTCGGCCAGCTTGATCTCGCGGGCCAGCTCCGGGGTCAGCTTGCCTTGCTCGTCGATGCTGGCGAGGATGCTCGCGCGACGGTCATCCAGCTCGCGCAGGTAGCGCAGGCGCTCATCCAGGTGGCGCAGCTGGGTGTCGTCGAGGCTGCCGGTGACTTCCTTGCGGTAACGGGCGATGAAGGGCACCGTCGAGCCTTCGTCCAACAGGGCCACGGCCGCCTCGATCTGTTGCGGGCGAACGCCGAGTTCTGCGGCAATACGGCTGTTGATGCTGTCCATGAAAACCACCTGACAATATGTGAATACTGGAGGCCGCAGGTGGGCATTCGTGCCCGGCGGCGCTGGGTGAAAGGCGCGCATTATACCCATCGCGCCGAGCTTGCGGTGATAGCGCCGCGCCATCGGCGGCCGCGTGGAAGTGGCGCCCGGGGAAAAATCTGCTAACAATGCACACGGCACGCGCTGCAATGGCTACGCCATAATGCGCAGCGATCTCAGAGGAGTTATTGATGACCAGCACGCCTAACACAGTTGAAGGTGACAAGATTCTCATCGTCGACGACGATCCGGGGCTCAGCAGCCTGCTGGAGCGTTTTTTCACCAGCAAGGGCTACCGCACCCGGGCAGTACCCAATGTCGAACAGATGGACCGGCTGCTGGCCCGTGAGGTGTTCAACCTGGTTGTACTCGACCTGATGCTGCCTGGCGAAGACGGCTTGTCTGCCTGCCGCCGCCTGCGCGCAGCGAACAACCAGATCCCGATCATCATGCTTACCGCCAAGGGCGACGAGTTGAGCCGGATCAAAGGCCTGGAATTGGGCGCCGACGATTACCTGGCCAAGCCGTTCAACCCCGACGAGCTGATGGCGCGGGTCAAGGCCGTGCTGCGCCGTCAGTCGGCGCCGGTGCCTGGTGCGCCTGGCAGCGAAGACGAGACCGTGACCTTCGGTGACTACGAGCTGTCGCTGGCCACCCGCGAGCTCAAGCGTGGCAATGAAGTGCACATGCTCACCACCGGCGAATTCGCCGTACTCAAGGCGCTGGTGATGCACGCCCGCGAGCCGCTCACCCGCGACAAGCTGATGAACCTCGCCCGTGGCCGCGAGTGGGACGCGCTGGAGCGCTCTATCGACGTGCAGATCTCGCGTCTGCGCCGCATGATCGAACCGGACCCGTCCAAGCCGCGCTATATCCAGACGGTCTGGGGCGTGGGCTACGTGTTCGTGCCGGACGGAAACGCCGGCAAATGAGTCTGCAGGCTTGCCACTACGCTGCAGGGCGACCCGAACGGGCCGCCCTGTTTGCGTCTGTGGCCAGCCGGCAATCTGGCGGGCTCTGCTCGCGCCTGTTCTGCAGTAGATGTCCTCGATGAAAACCCCTGTTTGGTTCCCGCAAAGCTTCTTCGCCCGCACCCTGTGGCTGGTGCTTATCGTCGTGCTGTTCTCCAAGGCGCTGACCCTGGTCTACCTGCTGATGAACGAAGACGTGCTGGTCGACCGTCAGTACAGCCATGGCGTGGCCCTGACCTTGCGCGCCTATTGGGCAGCCGATGAAGAAAACCGCGAGAAGATCGCCGAAGCGGCCGGCCTGATCCGGGTAACCGGGGCCGGCGTGCCGGAAGGCGAGCAGCACTGGCCTTACAGCGAAATTTATCAGCGGCAGATGCAGGCCGAGCTGGGCGAGGACACCGAAGTGCGCCTGCGCGTGCATGCGCCGCCGGCGCTGTGGGTCAACGCGCCGAGCCTGGGCCCGGGCTGGCTTAAGGTGCCGCTGTACCCGCATCCGTTGCGCGGGCAAAAAATCTGGAACGTACTCGGCTGGTTCCTGGCCATCGGTTTGCTGTCGACAGCGTCGGCGTGGATCTTCGTCCGTCAGCTCAACCAGCCGCTCAAGCGCCTGGTGTTTGCCGCCCGTCAGCTTGGCCAGGGGCGCAGTGTGCGCTTGCCGGTCAGCGACACGCCAAGCGAAATGGCCGAGGTGTACCGCTCGTTCAACCAGATGGCTGAAGACGTCGAACAGGCCGGGCGCGAGCGTGAGCTGATGCTGGCGGGGGTCTCGCATGACCTGCGTACGCCGCTGACGCGCTTGCGCCTGTCGCTGTCACTGATGGACAACGACAACGACCTGACCGACGACATGGTTCGCGACATCGAAGACATGGACGCGATTCTCGATCAGTTTCTGGCGTTTATCCGTGATGGCCGTGACGAGCCGTTGGAAGAAATCGACTTCTCCGACCTGGTGCGTGAGGTGGTTGCGCCGTACAACCAGCCGGAAGAGCGCGTGCGCTTGTGCCTGGAGCCTATTCCGCCGTTCCCGCTGCGCCGTGTTTCGCTCAAGCGTATGCTCGGCAACCTGATCGGCAATGCCTTGCACCATGCGGGGCAGGGCGTTGAAGTAGCAGCTTATGTATCGGGCGACGACAGCGCGCCGTATGTGGTGTTGAGCGTGCTCGACCGCGGCGCGGGGATCGACGAGTCGGAGCTGGAGACCATCTTCAACCCCTTCATCCGGGGCGACCGTGCGCGTGGTGGCAAGGGTACGGGGCTGGGCCTGGCCATCGTCAAACGGATTGCGGCGCAGCATGGCGGCAATGTCGAGTTGCGTAACCGCTCTGGCGGCGGCATTGAAGCGCGGGTGCGTTTGCCGTTGGGCTTGCTGCTACCGCGCAACGCAGTGTGATTGCCGGGGCCGCTCAGCGGCCCCGACAATGTCAGCCCTTACCCTTGGTGCGGGTCTGATTCGGCCCGCCGTTCTTCTCCAGGTGCTCGATGATCATCCCGGCAACGTCCTTGCTGGTGGTGACCTCGATGCCTTCCAGGCCTGGCGATGAGTTGACCTCCATCACCAGTGGGCCGTGGTTGGAGCGCAGGATGTCGACGCCGGCCACGCTCAAACCCATGACCTTCGCCGCGCGAATGGCGGTGATGCGCTCTTCCGGGGTGATCTTGATCAGGCTGGCAACGCCGCCACGATGCAGGTTGGAACGGAATTCACCCGGCTTGGCCTGACGCTTCATCGAGGCAATTACCTTGTCGCCAACCACGAAGCAGCGGATATCGGCGCCGCCGGCTTCCTTGATGTATTCCTGAACCATGATGTTCTGCTTCAGACCCATGAACGCCTCGATCACCGATTCGGCGGCCTGAGTGGTTTCGCACAGCACCACGCCAATGCCCTGGGTGCCTTCCAGCACCTTGATCACCAGGGGCGCGCCGTTGACCATCTGGATCAGGTCGGGAATATCGTCCGGCGAGTGGGCAAAGCCGGTAATCGGCAAACCGATACCGCGCCGCGACAGCAGTTGCAACGAGCGCAGCTTGTCCCGCGAGCGGGCGATTGCCACCGATTCGTTGAGCGGATTCACGCCCATCATCTCGAACTGGCGCAGCACTGCGCAGCCATAGAAGGTAACGGACGCGCCGATCCGCGGGATCACCGCATCAAAGCCCTCCAGCGGCCGCCCACGGTAGTGGATCTGCGGCTTGTGGCTGGCGATGTTCATGTAGGCTCGCAGGGTATCGATCACAACCATCTCGTGGCCACGCTGGGTACCGGCTTCAACCAGGCGGCGGGTGGAATACAGACGCGGGTTCCGCGACAGCACAGCGATCTTCATGCAGCACCTGTGACAGGGAGAGGGTTGACCGGAAAGGCCGGTTTTTCCTGAACGTATTTCGAGCTTGGGTCCACTACCAGTTGGCCGTGGATCAATGCCTTGGAACCGAGCAGCAAGCGGTAGCGCATGGCCTTGCGACAGGCCAGGGTGAATTCGACCTCCCAGACCCGGTCTCCCAGCGCCAGCGGCGTGCGGATCACATAGCGGACCTGAGCATGGCCGTTGGAGCTCTTGATGCTTTTCATGGTCACCAGCGGGGCTTCACAGCGGCGATGGCGCAGCTGCACCACGGAGCCGAGGTGTGCAGTAAATCGGACCCACTGCTCACCGTCGCGTTCAAACGGCTCGACATCGGTGGCGTGCAGGCTGGAGGTGCTGGCGCCGGTGTCGATCTTGGCGCGCAGGCCGGCCAGCCCGAGTTCGGGCAGCGCCACCCACTCGCGCAGGCCGATCACACTCAGATGGTCAAATGTCTTCACTAATCACACCCTGGGGATAAGGTGGTGAACTTTAAGCACCGCGCAGAATTTTTGCATCCGTCAGTGACGGTAGTACAGTTCGGTTAAAGACAGAATTCGAGGTAAAGAGATGGCACAAAAGTCGGAAGAAGACGACAAGGTACGCCTGGACAAATGGCTGTGGGCCGCGCGGTTCTACAAGACCCGCGCCCTGGCCAAGGCGGCCATAGAAAGCGGCAAGGTGCACTGCCGCGGCGAGCGCTGCAAGCCCGGCAAGGAGCCACGGGTGGGCGACGAGTTCGTCCTGCGTACCGGCTTTGACGAGCGCACCATCGTCGTCAAGGCGCTGTCGGTGGTACGCCGCGGCGCGCCTGAGGCGCAGCTGCTGTATGGCGAAACCGAAGAGAGCATCCGCCGCCGCGAGCAGGCCGCGCAGCAGCGCAAGGATGGCGCCCTGGGGATGACGACCGATGGTCGGCCCAACAAGAAACAGCGCCGGCAGATCCACCAGCTGCACGGCAGCTTCGACTGATCTGTGCTGTTTCAAGAGGATGAGACAGGGAGCGCCTCATGCGTGGGCCGTACCAGGCCTGTTAATATGTGGACATTATTTTTCCAGATAGCCAAAACCTTATGAGCGACCTCCCTGCTACCGATTTCACTCAACGTTTCCTGTTCGACGACCGCGACGTGCGTGGCGAGATGGTCGGGCTGGAGCGCAGTTATGCCGAAGTGCTGGCCAAGCACCCCTATCCGCAGCCGGTCGCGCTCCTGCTCGGTGAGTTGATGGCCGCCGCCGCGCTACTGGTGGGCACCCTCAAGTTCGACGGCCTGTTGATCCTGCAGGCGCGCTCTGAAGGCCCAGTGCCGTTGCTGATGATCGAATGCTCCAGCGAGCATGACATCCGTGGCCTGGCCCGCTATGAGGCGGACCAGATTGCCGCCGATGCAACCCTCACCGACCTGATGCCAGATGGCGTACTGGCCTTGACCGTCGACCCGATCAACGGTCAGCGCTACCAGGGCATGGTCGACCTGCACGGCAAGGACCTGTCGGAGTGCTTCACCAACTACTTCGTCATGTCGCAGCAGATCAACACCACCATCACCCTGGCTGCCGACGGCTCGCGTGCCCGTGGCTTGCTGGTGCAGCAGTTGCCTGCCGACCGTCAGAAAGACAGCGATGAGCGCGATGAAAGCTGGAACCACGTCAAGGCTTTGGCGAACACTGTCAAAGCCGAGGAATTACTGGGCCTGGACAACGAAACCATGCTCCATCGCCTGTACCACGAAGAGGCTGTGCGCCTGTTCGACTTGCAGCCGTTGCAGTTCCGCTGCAGCTGCTCGCGGGAACGTTCAGGCAATGCCTTGGTCAGTCTCGGTCAGGAAGACGCTCAGCAGCTGGTAGTTGAACATGGTGGCCAAATCGAGGTCGATTGCCAGTTCTGCAATCAGCGTTATCTGTTTGATGCGACCGACGTTACGCAATTGTTTGCTGGCGGCGGCACAAGCGGCGCAGCAGAAACACGTCACTGAAGCGTTTAATTGCAGTGAATTCTCCTGTCGTTCTGCGATAAACCGCAGTTCTGACAGGAGGGGTCTACTTTTTTTGGGCTTTTCTGGCATAATCCGGCCACTTTTTTCGCTGTAGTCGTTTTTTTCGGACCACTACAAAACGTTTGGAGCACTCGGCCTCGGGCCGGATGGGGTATCTCATGACGCAAGCCAACAACACCGTGTACACCGACCTGAGCGTCGATGAGCTGGTAAAAGAAGCGCTGTCCCGCGGTGAAGGCGAGCTGGCCGATACTGGCGCGCTGGTCGTGAAAACCGGTCACCGCACCGGCCGTTCGCCAGCGGACCGTTTCATCGTCGACGAACCCAGCACCACCGAGGCAATTGCCTGGGGCCCGATCAACCGCAAGTTCCCGGCCGACAAGTTCGATGCTTTGTGGGCTCGCGTTGAAGCGTTCAACAACGCCCAGGACCATTTTGTGTCCTATGTTCATGTAGGTGCTGCCGCCGAGCACTACCTGCCAGTGCGCATGACCACCCAGACTGCCTGGCAGAACCTGTTCGGTCGTTGCCTGTTCATCAACCCGGAGCAGTACAACCCGGCCGGTCGTGATGAGTGGCAAGTGCTCAACGTTGCCAACTTCGAATGCTCGCCTGAGCGCGATGGCACCAACTCCGACGGTTGCGTGATCATCAACTTCGCCCAGAAGAAAGTCCTGATCGCTGGCATGCGTTACGCCGGCGAAATGAAGAAAGCCATGTTCTCGGTGCAGAACTTCCTGCTGCCGGCCGCTGACGTACTGCCTATGCACTGCGCAGCGAACATCGGCGAAGAAGGCGATGTAACCTTGTTCTTCGGCCTGTCCGGCACTGGCAAGACCACTCTGTCGGCCGATGAAAGCCGTTACCTGATTGGTGACGACGAACACGGCTGGGGCGAAGGCGTTGTCTTCAACATGGAAGGCGGCTGCTACGCCAAGTGCATCGACTTGTCCGAGAAGAACGAGCCGGTCATCTGGAAAGCCATCAAGCACGGCGCAGTTCTGGAAAACGTGGTCATCGACGACGCTTCCAAGCACGCCGACTACGCTGATGTCAGCCTGACCCAGAACAGCCGCGCAGCCTACCCGCTGGAGCACGTTGCCAAGCGTTCCGAAGCGAACCTGGGCGGCGAGCCAAATGCCGTTATCTTCCTGACCTGCGACCTGACCGGCGTGCTGCCGCCAGTGTCGATCCTGAACAACGAGCAAGCGGCCTACCACTTCCTGTCGGGTTACACCGCGCTGGTCGGTTCGACTGAGATGGGTTCGGGCGGCGGCATCAAGTCGACCTTCTCCACCTGCTTCGGCGCGCCGTTCTTCCCGCGTCCTGCTGGCGAATACGCTGAGCTGCTGATCAAACGCATCAACGGCTTCGGCTCCAAGGTCTACCTGGTCAACACCGGCTGGACCGGCGGCGGCTATGGCGTTGGCAAGCGCTTCAGCATCCCGACCACCCGTGCTGTGATCGCTGCGATCCAGAGCGGCGCGCTGGTGGGTGCCGAAACCGAACACCTGGACATCATCAACCTCGACGTGCCGAAAGCCGTTGAAGGTGTCGATACCAACCTGCTCAACCCGCGTACCAACTGGGAAGACAAGGCTGCCTACGACGAGGCTGCCAAAGGTCTGGCCAAGCTGTTCATCGAGAACTTCAAGAAGTTTGACGTTTCCGACGCAATCAAGGCTGCCGGGCCGAAGCTGTAAGCTTTAACCGGTACGCTGGATAGAAGCCGCCCTTAGGGGCGGCTTTTTTTTGCGTCAGATTTGTCATCTTGACGCATGTACAAAGTGTCGTACAATGATTCGCGTCTGATCATGCGCTCCACGAGCGTTTGTTGAAGCGAAACACCTTCTGAAACACCTGCTCCAGGCGCTTCCTGGAAAGGATTGACCAATGCATGTATTGACCTTTAGCCAGGCTCGCGCCGACCTGAAGCAGACAATGGATGACGTCTGTCGAGATCACGAGCCAGCAGTCATCACCCGCCAGCGCGGTGAGCCCGTTGTGATGATCTCTTTGGACGATTACAACGGCATGCGCGAAACCATGTACCTGTTGGGATCATCTGCAAACGCCAAGCGTCTGCGCTCCTCTATCGCTCAGATCCGTTCCGGTAAGGCGATTACCAAGGAACTGACTATCAATGAGCACGAAGTCCAAGCAACGCAACAAGACTGAGGCCCGTAATACCGCAAGCATCGCGTTTACCTCGGAAGGCTGGGAAGACTACAACCACTGGCTTTCGAACGATGCCGATGTCTTTCAGCGGCTGGACGCCTTGATTGCCGATTGTCTGCGTAGCCCATTCAAAGGAATCGGCAAGCCTGAGCCGCTGAAAGGTGACTTGTCTGGGTTCTGGTCTCGGCGCGTCACCCGCGAGCATCGCATGGTCTATTTTTACGAAAGCGGCACGCTAACCATCCTGCAATGTCGTTTCCACTACGATGACTGAAGCGGCTTCATGTAATCAACCTGCGTGGTAATCCATGACCGAATCCCCCCTGCGCTCCGACTTCAACCACTTCCACCCAATCCTCACCCGTCCGCAAGACAACGACGTCAACGGCCACATCGCTGGCGCCACTGTGCATGGCTTTTTTGAAACCGCGATACAGGCATTTCTGGTGGAGCAGGCCGAGCTCGACCTGCGCGACGGCGCGCTGGCGGGTCTGGTGATCAGTTCGGCAGCCGACTTCTACGCCTTGCCGGCGTTTCCGGATGTGCTCGAGGTAGGCCTGGGCGTGACGCGGCTGGCCGGCAGTACCGTGGAGTACCGTTTGGCGCTGTTCCGCCCAGGCGAGACCCAGGCGTGTGCGGCGGGCAGCCTGGTGCAGGTGTTCATCGAGCGCAGCTCAGGCCAGCCTGCCGTGCTGCCTGAGGCCATGCAGGCGACCCTGGCAGGCCTGCGGGCCAACCTTTAAAGGGCACAAATGCAAAGGCCCCGCCGGGAGGGGCGGGGCCTTTTGATGCCTGGGCAAAGCCCTTGGCTATCAGTGACGCCAGTGGCGCTTCTGTTTGTGCTTGCGGTGGCCATAGTGGTGGCCGCGGTCGTAGTGACGACGGTCATCGTAGCCGCGACGGTAACGACGGTCGTCGCGCTCGTCTTCATCGGCCTTGTTGCCCATGTAGTTACCCAGCGCGCCACCTGCGCCGCCGCCAGCGGCTGCACCGATGTAGCTGCCATTGGTGCCGCCGACGCTGCGGCCAATCACGTTACCGCCGGCTGCGCCCAAGGCACCACCGATTGCGGCTTCACCGCGTTGACGTTTATCGGCACCGACCGCACTGCCGGCTGCGCCGCCCAGGCCTGCGCCAATCGCGCCGCCGGTGCTGCCGCCAAGCTGCTGGCCGACCACTGAGCCGAGTACCCCACCCAGTGCGCCGCCAATACCTGCTTCAGTCGTGCCGCCTGCCATGGCAACGCCGCTGAGCAAGCCAAAAGACAACAACAGAATCGAGGAGTACTTCTTCATCAAGAGAACCTCAGAGGGATGACGAGGGCGAATTTGAGGCTCGGCGAGCACTCTGGCAATTGAAATCCGACGAGTAACACGAGTTGTACACAATTCTCTAAGTTACTGTTTTCAGTATGAAACTTAATCGTTTTTTGCCTGTCATACGTTACTTGAGACAAAGCCCTGACCATTGCGGAAAGGGCTTTTTTTTGGTCTTCAGAAAGCCGATGAGGCTATGCCGTCAGAGGATCCGACCGGTGTCGCTGGCACGTTCCAGCTTGATCGCGATGAACTTAGAAGTCGGCGTGTGGCTGCCGTCGCCAATGCTCTCCAGCGGCACCAGCGGGTTCACCTCTGGATAGTAGGCCGCCGCCTGCCCAGCCGGAATATCGTAGGCCAGCAGAGTGAAGCCACGTACCCGGCGCTCGATGCCATCGTCCCACAGCGACACGATATCGGCCTTCTGCCCAGGCGCGAAGCCCAGACGAATGATGTCGGCTTCGTTGACGAACAGCACGTCGCGCTGCGCCTTGACCCCGCGGTAACGGTCATCCAGGCCATAGATGGTGGTGTTGTACTGATCGTGCGAGCGCATCGATTGCATGATCAGGTCCGGCAACTGGCCGCTGGCGCGTACGCGCTCATCGAGCAGCGAGTCGGGCAGCAGGTTGGCCTTGAAGTTGGCGCGCCCGTTCGCGGTTTGCCATTTGCGGCTGCCAGCGCTGTTGCCCAGGTAGAAACCGCCCGGGTGTTTCAGGCGCTGATTGAAGTCGGCAAAACCGGGGATGGTGTCGGCGATCAGCTGGCGAATCCGGTCGTAGTCAGCCACCAGCCAGTGCCAGTCGACCGGGCGCTTGCCCAGCGCTGCCGCGGCAATACCGGCAATCACTGCAGGCTCGGAACGCATCTGTTTCGACAGCGGCTTGAGCTGGCCATTGGAGGCGTGGACCATGCTGAACGAGTCTTCCACCGTGACCGCCTGCGGGCCATCGGCCTGCATGTCGATGTCGGTACGGCCCAGGCACGGCAGGATCAACGCCTGCTTGCCATGCATCAGATGGCTGCGGTTGAGCTTGGTACTGATCTGCACCGTCAGGTCGCAGTTGCGCAGCGCCTGAGCGGTGCGCGCGGTGTCTGGCGTGGCTTGGGCGAAGTTGCCACCCAGGCCGATGAATACCTTGGAACGGCCATCGAGCATGGCGTGGATCGCCTCGACGGTGTTGTGGCCGTTGGCGCGCGGCACCGGGAAGGCGAAGCGTTGTTGCAGGGCATTGAGCAGCGCTGCTGGCGGCCGCTCGTTGATGCCCATGGTGCGGTCGCCCTGCACGTTACTGTGGCCGCGCACCGGGCACAGGCCGGCACCGGGCTGGCCGATGTTGCCGCGCAGCAGCATCACGTTGACCATTTCCTGAATGGTCGGCACCGAGTGGCGATGCTGGGTGATGCCCATCGCCCAGCACATGATCACGCGCTTGCCCTTGCAGTACATGCGCGCAGCCTGTTCGATCTCGGCCAGATCCAGGCCCGACTGGGCCTGCAGCTGATCCCACGGGGTGGCATCAACCACCGCCAGGTACTCATTGATGCCGTGGCCGTGCTCGGCAATGAACACATGATCGAAGATCGCCGGCTCGCCCTTGGCCTGGGCCTCGCGCTCCCACTGCAGGAGGAACTTGGCCATGCCGCGCAGCAATGCCATGTCGCCGCCCAGGGCAGGGCGGAAGTACGCCGAGTTGGTTGGGCGATCGCTGTTGGTGAGCATCTCCAGCGCATTCTGCGGGTGCTGGAAGCGCTCCAGGCCACGCTCCTTGAGCGGGTTGACGCAGATCACCTGTGCGCCGCGTTTGAGCGCATCGCGCAGCGGGTCGAGCATGCGTGGGTGGTTGGTGCCAGGGTTCTGGCCCCAGACGAAGATCGCATCGGCGTGCTCGAAATCATCGAAGGTCACCGTGCCCTTGCCGACCCCGACACTCTGGCCCAGGGCCACGCCGCTGGCTTCGTGGCACATGTTCGAGCAGTCCGGGAAGTTGTTGGTACCGAACGCGCGGACAAACAGCTGATACAGGTAGGCCGCTTCGTTGCTGGCCCGGCCCGAGGTGTAGAACTCGGCCTGATCCGGGCTGGTGAGGCCGTTCAGGTGCTGGGCGATCAGGGCGAAGGCGCTGTCCCAGTCGATCGGCTGGTAACGGTCGTTGGCCGGGTTGTACAGCATCGGCTCGGTCAGGCGGCCTTGGTACTCGAGCCAGTAGTCGCTTTGCTCAAGCAGCGAGGTCACGCTGTGGCGAGCGAAGAAGGCCGCATCGACACGGCGCTTGGTGGCTTCCCAGTTGACTGCCTTGGCGCCGTTCTCGCAGAACTTGACCATGCCGCTTTCAGGCGAGTCGCCCCAGGCACAGCCCGGGCAGTCGAAACCGCCGTTCTGGTTGGTCTTGAGCAGGGCGCGGATGTTCTTTAGTGCGTTGTCGCTGCCAACCCAGGCCTTGGCCACACTGCGCAGCGCACCCCAGCCGCCGGCGGCGCCGTTGTAGGGCTTGTAGCGAGGTGGAGTTTGTTCTTGCGGAAGCTTCTGATGCGAGGTCACGGCGATTTCGACTCCGCCACGGGGCTGAACACCCGTGGTGCACTGTGTTTGGGCAAATGAATAAGGTTGAGCTGATGCTTGCGCGCCCATTGCAGGGCAAGGCCGGTGGGCGCCGACAAACTGACCAGGGTCTGGATGCCTGCGCGCAGCACTTTCTGGATCAGTTCCAGGCTGCAGCGGCTGGTGACGATGGCCAGGCCGCCCTGGGTGTCGATCTGCTCGCGCAGCAAGGCGCCGATCAACTTGTCCAGCGCGTTGTGCCGGCCGATGTCTTCACGGCCCAGCAACAGCTCACCTTGGCTATTCATGAACAACGCCGCATGGACTGCACCGCAGTGCTGGCCCAGCGGTTGAAACTGATCGATGCGCCGACGCAGGTCGTGCAGCCACTCTACCGGTGGCAGCGGCGCGCCGGGCAGGCTGGCCAGTTCTGGCAGCGCTTGCTCCAGCGCTTCGACACCGCACAGGCCGCAGCCACTGGTACCGGCCAACTGGCGGCGCTGGTTTTTCAGGTTCCAGAACGCCCGGCTGGCAATCTCCAGGTCGGCATACAGCGCCGAGCCACTGCCAGAAAGCTTTACGTCGTAGATTTCATTGGTGCTTTCGACGATGCCGCTGCCGACACTGAAACCGACGGCAAAATCTTCCAGATCGGTCGGGCTGACCAGCATCACGGCCTGGCTCAACCCGTTGTAGGCGATCGCCAGCGCGACTTCTTCGGCAAGCGGCGTGCTGGCACGCTCGGCATCGCTGAGTTGGACGTAGTCGTAGGTGTTGCTGGCGGCAGGCAGGGACAGTGCAGTGGACGCCGCGCAGACCGGAGGTTTGCTGTTCATCGGGCGCAGTACCGTCTGGCTCATTAGTGCACAAGCCTAGGCTTGTGCGTCGGCGACGTCTAATCGCAAGGTTCTATGCCGTGATAGAGCGCGTCGATTGGTCGCACCCGGGCGGGTTGGGCAAACCTGTCCTAGACTTGCCGTTCCGAGGATTTATCAACAAGGAGCGCGCAATGAGCCTATTCAGTTTCGTGAAGGAAGCCGGCGAGAAGTTGATCGACCTGCTCACGCCTGGCAATGCCAAGGCCCAAGAGCAGATCAAGGAGCACGTGAGCAAGGTGGGGCTAGGTAACCCTAATATCACCGCTACGGTTGATGGGGACAAGATTACCCTCACGGGCGACGTGGCCAGCCAGGAGGAGAAGGAAAAGATCATCCTCGCGGCGGGCAACATCGAGGGTGTGGCCAGCGTTGACGACCAGATTACCGTGACCGGGCCGGTGGTTAAGGCGGCTGTTTTCGTTACTGTCGTGAAGGGCGATACGTTGAGCGCGATTTCCAAGCGGGTTTATGGTGACGCGAACAAGTACAACAAGATCTTTGAAGCCAACAAGCCGATGCTTTCGCATCCGGACAAGATCTATGTGGGGCAGGTGTTGCGGATTCCCGAGTAAGCCAGTTCCGGCCGGGTGCAGGGGCTGCGCTGCGGCCCCTGCATTCTTGCGTCCAGCTCAGAGCCCCGCCAACAACTCCCGATAATCCTCTACCGCCGCAAACTCCTGAGTATCCCGCGGCGCTGCCTTGCTGTCCGGCTGGCGTACCGCGAGCAAATACCCGACCCCATACCGCTGCGCACTGCGCAAAATCGCCAGAGTGTCATCAATGAACAAGCTGCGCGCCGGATCAAAACCAATATCGGCCTGCAGCGCATCCCAGAACAGCGGACTTTCCTTGGGATAGCCGTAATCATGCGAGCTGATCAAACGCTCGAAATACCCCGCCAGCTCCACCCGCTCCAACTTCAACGACAACGAATCACGATGGGCATTGGTGATCATCACTACACGCTTGCCCGCTTTGCGAATCGCCGCTAGAAACGTATCGGCATCCGGGCGCAGGGCAATCAGGTCGGCGATCTCTTGCTTCAGCTCGCGGATCGGCAGGTTCAGCTCCTGGCTCCAGAAGTCGAGGCAGTACCAGTTCAGCGTGCCGGCGTTACGCTCGAACAGCGGCTGCAGCTCAAGCTCGGCCATCGCCCGGCTGATACCGTGCAGCTCGGCGTAGCGCTGGGGCAGGTGTTGCAGCCAGAACTGGTTGTCGTAGTGCAGGTCGAGCAGGGTACCGTCCATGTCGAGCAGAACAGTGTCGATGGCAGACCAGGGAAGAACAGGCATGGGAAACTCTCGATCAGTCGGCTAGCCACGGTATAGTAACCCGTTCACGCCAAGGAGCTGCCCCATGCGCCAGAAACCCACCGTCCTCAGCCGCGAAATCGTCGCCGATAGCCGTTTGTTCCGGGTCGAATCCGTCGAGCTGCGCTTTTCCAACGGTGTCGAGCGGACCTACGAACGGTTGGTCGGGCGCGGTAATGGCTATGGCGCGGTGATGATCGTGGCGATGCTCGACGCCGAGCATGCAGTGCTGGTCGAGGAATACTGCGGCGGCACCGACGAATACGAGCTGTCGCTGCCCAAGGGCCTGATCGAACCGGGCGAGGATGTGCTGGTAGCGGCTAACCGCGAGCTCAAGGAAGAGGCCGGTTTTGGCGCACGCCAGCTGGAACATTTGACCGAGCTGTCGCTGTCGCCGGGCTACATGAGCCAGAAGATCCAGGTGGTGCTGGCGACCGACCTCTACGAAGAACGCCTCGAAGGCGACGAGCCGGAGCCGATGGGTGTCGACAAGGTAAACCTGCGCGAGCTGTCGGCCCTGGCGATGCACCCGCAGTTCAGCGAAGGCCGCGCACTGGCGGCGCTGTACCTGGTACGTGACATGCTCACCCAGCGCGGGTTGCTCAGCGTATGAACGATCAACAACTGATGCACGAAGTGGTCAAGCTGGCGCTGGCTGCCGGCGAAGCGATCCTGCCGCACTGGCGCGCTGATGTGGCGGTGATGTCCAAGGCGGATGATTCGCCGGTCACCGCCGCCGATCTGGCGGCCCACCACGTCATCGCTGCAGGCTTGCAGGCGCTGGCGCCGCAGATTCCGGTGCTGTCGGAAGAAGACTGCGACATTGCCCTTGCCGAACGCGCCGGCTGGAGCCGCTGGTGGCTGGTCGATCCGCTGGACGGGACCAAGGAATTCATTGCCGGCAGCGAAGAGTTCACCGTCAACATCGCCCTGATCGAGCAGGGCGAAGTGGTATTTGGCGTGGTCAGCATGCCGACCAACAACCGCTGCTACTTTGGTGGCCGCGAGCTGGGCGCCTGGCGCGCCGATCAGGATGCGCCAGCTGCGCCGATCCAGGTGCGCACTGCGCCGCCTGCTGACGCCCAATTCACGGTGGTCGCCAGCCGCCGTCACTCCAGCCCACAGCAGGAAGCGCTGCTGGCTGGCTTGAGCGGTGCGGTGGGTGAGCTGGACTTGGTCAGCGTCGGCAGCTCGCTGAAGTTCTGCCTGCTGGCAGAGGGTGAAGCCGATTGTTATCCGCGCCTGGCACCGACCTCGCAGTGGGACACCGCTGCCGCGCAAGGCGTGCTCGAAGGCGCTGGCGGTGAGGTGATCGGTCTGGACGGCCAGCCGTTCCGTTACCCGGCGCGGGAGTCGCTGCTCAACCCCTTCTTCCTGGCTTTGCCCAGCGCCGCCCCGTGGCGCCAGGCACTGATCAAGCTCGCCTCAACGATGTAGCACGTACTGCCCACTGAACGTGACGGCGGGCTCAGTGCTGCCGCTGTTGCTGACCACCGTATCCAGCGTCAGGCGCGCTCGCCCTCGGCGCTGGTACATCGTCACGAAGCGCTCCCAGGCTTTGTCTTGCGGCGGCTGGCAGCGGGCAACCGCGGCGCCGGTGACCGGCAGCGGATAGCTGATCTGGCCTTCCTGAATGACGATATGGCCGTCATCGATGCCCGCCTCGCGCAAGCGCAGGTGCAGCCAGCCCCAACCGACCAGCACCGCCGCGCAGTACAGGCTGCCGCCAAACATGGTGCTCTTGTGATTGACGTTGGCCTCCAGTGGCAGCTGCAGTTGCAGGCACTGGTCTTGCCAGCTGAGCACTTGCAGGCCCATCTCGCGGGTCAACGGGATGTCGCTGTGCAGTACTTCTTCCAGATATTGGCGGTCGTCGCTCATGGGCGCGAGTCCTCGTGATCGTCAGCGCCGCCGGCATGATCAGCAAAGCTCAGGCCGTGCTTGCGCAACTTGTCGTGCAGGGTTTTGCGCGGCACGCCCAGCGCTTCGGCGAGGCTGCGCATGGAGCTGTGTGGCTGGGTCAGTTCGGCAGCAATCAGCGAGCGTTCAAACTGCTCGACCTGATCGCTGAGGTTGCCGCTGAGCAGCGGCGTGGCGCTGGCCGTGGCGGGCGGCTGCTGGCCGTCGAGGGCCAGTTCCAGGCCGAGGGCAAAGCGTTCCGCAGCGTTTTGCAGCTCGCGGACATTACCGGGCCAGTCATGGCGCAGCAGCAGTGCCCGTTGCGCCGGTTGCAAGCTGTGCGGGGCGAGGCCGTGGCGCTGGCTGGCGGCATCGGCGAAGTGCTGGAACAACACCAGGATATCGTCGCCGCGCTCGCGTAGTGCAGGGATGCGCAGCGGTGCAACGTTCAGGCGGTAATACAGGTCAGCACGGAACCGGCCCTGATCAGCAGCCTGGCGCAGGTCTTCCTTGGTGGCGGCGATCACGCGGATATCCAGCGGTATCAGCTGATTGCCGCCCAGGCGTTCGACCACCCGCTCCTGCAGCATGCGCAGCAGTTTCACCTGCACATCCAGGCTCATGCTCTCGATCTCGTCGAGGAACAGCGTGCCGCCATTGGCGAATTCGAACTTGCCGATGCGGCGCTTCTGCGCGCCGGTGAACGCGCCGGGCTCGTGGCCGAACAGCTCGCTCTCGACCACTGACTCTGCCAGGGCGCCGGCATTGATTGCCACAAACGGGCCATCGCGGCGGCTCGACAGATCATGCAGGGCGCGGGCGACGACCTCTTTGCCGGCGCCGGTCTCACCAAGAATCAGCACATCGGCGCGGGTGCCGGCGAGGGCGCCGATCTGGTCGCGCAGGCGCTGCATCGACGGCGACTGGCCCACCAGGCGGGTCGACAGTTGCTGGCGATCACTCAAGGCCAGACGCAGGCTGCGGTTGTCCAGCACCAGTCGGCGCAGGGCCAGGGCGCGGCGCACGCTGTCGAGCAGGGCGTCGCTGGCGAAGGGTTTTTCGAGGAAGTCGTAAGCGCCGGCGCGCATCGCCTGCACCGCCAGCGGCACGTCGCCGTGGCCGGTGATCAGCAGCACCGGCAGCTCCTGATCGCGGCCACGCAGGTGCTCGAGCAGTTGCAGGCCGTCGATCCCGGGCATGCGGATATCGCTGACGACGACGCCCGGCCAGTCTGGCTCGATGCGCTCGGCCAGGCCCTGGGCATCGGCCAGGGTGACTACCTTGAGCCCGGCCAGGTCGAGGGTCTGGCCCAAGGCCTGACGCAGGTGCGGGTCATCGTCGACCAGGATCACCTGGGTACGGCTGTCGATCAGTGTCGTCTCGGGCGTCATGCCGAGGGGTCCTCCGAAGTGGGCAGGGTCGCGCCGGGCTTGGCCACGCGCATGCGCAAGGTCAGCAGGGCGCCACCTTCAGGGTGGTTGCCGAGCAGCAGTTCACCGTCCAGCGCCAGCATCAGGCTCTCGCAGATCGCCAGGCCCAGGCCGAGGCCTTGGGTGCGGGTCTTGGTGGTGAAGAACGGCTCCTTGGCGCGCTCCAGCGCCTGGCGGGTAAAGCCTGGGCCGTTGTCGCGAATGTACAGGTAGACGTGCTCGTCGCGCCGTTCGGCACTCAGCCACAGCTTGCGCGGGTTGGCTTTTTCGGTGAGCGCATCGAGGGCGTTGGCGAGCAGGTTGCCGAGCACCTGGCGCAGGCGCGTTTCGCCGGCCTGAACCCACAGCGGCGCGTCCGGCAGGTCGCGAACCAGCTCCACCGCCATCGCCCGGCGACGCTTGGCCAGCAGGGCCAGGGCGTCGTCCAGCGCCGGTTGCAGGGCGACGCTTTCTGGCGCATGGCGATCACGCCGGGCAAAGGCGCGCAGGTGGGCGATGATCGAGGCCATGCGCCCGGTCAGCTCGCCGATCAGCTTGAGGTTGCCGCGGGCGTCTTCGGTGCGTTCATGGTCGAGCAGCACTTCGGCGTTTTCGGCGTAGCTGCGGATCGCCGCCAGCGGCTGGTTGAGCTCGTGGCTGATGCTTGCCGACATGGTGCCGAGCACCGACAGCTTGCCGGCCTGGACCAACTCGTCCTGAGCGCGGACCAGTTCCTGCTGGGCGCTCTCGCGCTCGAGCACGGCGCTTTTCAGTAGGGTATTAAGGCCTTCGAGGTCGGCGGTCCGGGCCACCACGCGGTTTTCCAGGTCTTGCCGGCCGCGGGCTTCGAGATCGATGCGGTCGATATAGTGGCGCCGGCGCTGCATTACCAAACCGGTCAGCAGGATCAACACCAGCAGCGCGCCGGCGCCAATTGCCATGACCGTCTGCACCGAGCGGTCGATGAGGATGTGCGGGGCAAGGATGCTCACCTGCCAGCCGGTTTCCTTGATGTCGCGGGTCTGGATCAGCCAGGCCTCGGGGTTGAGGTTGAGCGGCTGCGGTGCCTGGGTCGGGTAGGGCTGAATGGCGAGCATCGCCGAGCGCTCCGCCGGGGTCAGCGGGCGGGTGGCACGGAAGCGCCAGTCCGGGCGCGAGGTCAGCACCACCACGCCGTTCTGGTCGGTCAGTAGCAGTTGCTCGGGGGTGTTGCCCCAGAGGGTTTCGGTGTGGTCGAGGTCGACCTTGACCACCAGCACGCCGATCACCCGCTCGCCATCGCGCACCGCAGCCGCGAAGAAGTAGCCGCGCTTGGCTGAGGTCGTGCCTTGGCCAAAGAAGCGCCCCAGGCGGCCTTCCATGGCTTCGATGAAATACGGCCTGAAGGCGAAGTTACGACCGACGAAACTGTCGCGTTTATCCCAGTTGGAGCCGGCCAGGGTGTTGCCGCTGACGTCCATCAGGTACATCACCTCGGCGCCGGTCTGGCGGGTGATGTCCTTGAGCAGGCGGTTGGCGTTGGTGATTGCTTCGATCTTGAACGGATCGGCCAGCGCCTGGCGCAGCGCCGGCAGCTCGCCGAGGATCTGCGGCAAGGTTTCGTAGCGGTGCAGGGTGCCGAGCAGGTTGGCCACGTACAGGTCGAGGGTCTGGCGATTCTGCGAGGCGAGCTGGTCCTGGTAATAGCGTTCGGCCAGGTGATGCAGCGGCCACAGCAGCGGCGCCAGGCACACTGCCAGAAGGGCCAGGCTGCGCCAGCGGGGGCGTCGCGGGGAGGTCGGGGTGTGCATCATGTGCCAACTGCGCCAGAAAGAGTCTGGCGCAATTATGCGCTAGTTCAGGCAGTCGTTGAGCGCGTCCAGCCAATGCGCCTGGCTGACGTGCCACTGTTGCGCCAGAAGCGAGCAGTCCAGCCGCGAATTGGCTGGGCGCTGCGCAGGGGTTGGGTACTCACTGGAGCTGATCGGGATCAGCTCGGCGCAAGGCAGGCCGCGCGCCTTGAGCTGCGCGGCGATCGCCTCGGCAAAGCCGAACCACGAGGTTTCACCTTGGGCGCTCAGGTGGTAAGTGCCCCAGGCGCCCGCATCGCCGGCCTGCCAGCGCTCGAACAAGGCCAGGGTGCTGGCGGCAATGGTGCCGGCCCAGGTGGGCGCGCCGATCTGGTCGGCGACTACCCGCAGTTGCGGTTTCTCCTGCAACAGGCGTTGCATGGTCAGCAGAAAGTTGCGCCCGTGCTGCGAGTAGACCCAGCTGGTGCGCAGGATCAGGTGCTGGCCGCCAACAGCAGTGATCGCCTGTTCACCGGCCAGCTTGCTGCTGCCGTACACGCCCAGAGGGTTGGGCGCGTCCTGCTCGGTGTAGGGCGTGGCTTTGCTGCCGTCGAAGATGTAATCGGTGGAGTAGTGGATCAACGGCACACCGAGCTGGGCGGCTTCTTCAGCCAGCACCTGCGGGGCTTGGGCATTGATCGCGAAAGCCAGCTCCGGTTCGCTTTCGGCCTGGTCGACGGCAGTATGGGCAGCGGCGTTGATGATCAAGTCCGGGGCCAGCTCGCGCAGCGGCGTGCGCAGCTGCTCGGGACGGGCCAGATCGAGCCGATCGCGGCCCAGGGCGTGTACCTCAGCTCGGCCTTTGAATTGCGCCTGTAGGGCTTGGGCGACCTGACCGTTGTGGCCGCATATGAGAATCTTCAGTGGCTTCATGGGAACAGCTCACGAAAGCTCAGCCCTTGCTGGTCTTTGGCCGACAGCAACGGCGCTTCGATCAGCCCCCAGTCGATTGCCAGGTCCGGGTCGTCCCAGCGGATGCAGCGCTCGGCAGTCGGGTTGAAGTAGTCGGTAGTCTTGTAGAGGAAGTCGGCCGACTCGCTCAGCACCAAAAAGCCGTGGGCCAGGCCCGGTGGAATCCAGAACTGGCGATGGCTTTCGGCGCTCAACCGGGTGGCCACCCAGCGGCCAAAGGTCGGCGAATCAACGCGCACGTCTACCGCAACGTCGAGCACTTCGCCCTGGACCACGCGCACCAGTTTGCCTTGTGGGTTTTTCACTTGATAGTGCAAGCCGCGCAGCACGTTTTTTTGCGAGCGCGAGTGGTTGTCCTGAACGAAGTTGATGCTGACCCCGGTCTGCTCCTTGAAGGCGCGCTCATTGAAGCTTTCGAAGAAAAAGCCACGGCTGTCGCCAAACAGCTTTGGCTCGATGATCAATACATCAGGGATGTCGGTAGCGATGACGTTCATGGGTACTCTTCAGCCAGTTTGCGCAGGTACTGGCCGTAGCCGGTCTTCTTCAAGCCTTCAGCCTTGGCCAGCAGTTGCTCACGGCAGATCCAGCCCTTCTGGAAGGCGATTTCTTCCAGGCAGGCGACCTTCAGGCCCTGGCGGTTTTCGATGGTCTGCACATACTGCGCGGCTTCCAGCAGGCTCTCGTGGGTGCCGGTGTCGAGCCAGGCGAAACCACGGCCAAAGCGCTCGACGCGCAGGTCGCCGCGTTGCAGGTAGGCATTGGTGATGTCGGTGATTTCCAGCTCGCCGCGTGCCGAGGGGCGCACGGCCTTGGCGATCTCGATCACATCGTTGTCGTAGAAATACAGGCCGGTGACGGCGTAGTTGGACTTGGCCACAGCGGGTTTTTCTTCGATCGACAGGGCGCGGCCCTGCTCGTCGAACTCGACCACGCCAAAGCGCTCCGGATCTTTCACCAGATAGCCGAACACCGTTGCGCCGGACGGCTGGCTGACTGCGCGCAGCAGCTGCTCGCTGAAGCCTTGGCCGTGGAAGATGTTGTCGCCGAGGATCAGGCACACCGGGTCTTTGCCGATGAATTCTTCGCCGATAATGAACGCCTGGGCGAGGCCATCCGGCGAAGGCTGCTCGGCATAGCTTACGTGGATGCCGAACTGGCTGCCGTCGCCGAACAGCTGGCGATACTGCGGCAAGTCCTGCGGGGTGGAAATCAGCAGGATGTCGCGGATGCCGGCAAGCATCAGCACCGAGATCGGGTAGTAGATCATCGGTTTGTCGTAGATCGGCAACAACTGCTTGGACACGCCGAGGGTGATCGGGTGCAGACGGGTGCCGGAGCCGCCCGCCAGGACAATGCCTTTGGTCATGAGATCAGATCCTTGAATTGGGTGTTGCCCAGCCGCTCGCCCTGGTAACTGCCATCCTGGACGTTACGGCACCACTCGCGGTTGTCGAGGTACCACTGCACGGTCTTGCGCAGGCCGCTGGCGAAGGTCTCGGCCGGCACCCAGCCGAGTTCGCGCTCGATCTTGCTGGCGTCGATGGCATAGCGCAGGTCGTGGCCTGGGCGGTCCTGGACGAAGGTGATCAGCTCGGCGTACTGGCTGACCCCGGCCGGATGCTGGGGTGCCAGCTCATCGAGCAGGGCGCAGATGGCGCGGACCACGTCGAGGTTGGTCTGCTCGTTATGCCCGCCGATGTTGTAGGTCTCGCCGACCTGACCCTGGCTGACCACGGTGAGCAAGGCGCGGGCATGATCCTCGACAAACAGCCAGTCGCGCACTTGCTGGCCGTTGCCATATACCGGCAGCGGCTTGCCGGCGAGGGCGTTGAGGATCACCAGTGGAATCAGTTTTTCCGGGAAGTGATACGGGCCGTAGTTGTTTGAGCAGTTGGTCAGCAGCACCGGCAGGCCATAGGTGCGCTGCCAGGCGCGGACCAGGTGGTCGGACGCCGCCTTGCTTGCCGAATAGGGCGAGCTGGGCGCGTAGGGGGTGGTTTCGGTGAACAGGTCATCGACACCGTGCAGGTCGCCGTAGACCTCGTCGGTAGAGATGTGATGAAAGCGAAATGCTTCGCGCCGCGCCGCCGGCAGCTGGCTCCACCAGGCGCGGGTGGCCTCGAGCAGGGCGTAGGTGCCAACGATGTTGGTCTGGATGAACGCTGCCGGGCCGTCAATCGAACGGTCCACGTGCGACTCGGCCGCCAGGTGCATGATCGCGTCTGGCTGGAACCGTTCGAGCACGGCGCTGACCAGCGGCTGGTCGGCGATATCGGCCTGGACGAACTCGTAACGGGTGTTGCTGGCGATCGGCTGCAACGACTCAAGGTTGCCGGCGTAGGTCAGCTTGTCGAGGTTGAGCACATCGTGTTCGGTGTGGGTGATCAGGTGGCGGATCAGCGCCGAGCCGATAAAGCCGGCACCGCCGGTGACGAGTATGCGCATCAGTCTGCCTCTGTAAAACCGGTTGACGTCGGATGGAGCGTAGCTTGTCGATTGCCGCCGGTACTGACAAGCGCATTGATTTGGGCAGCTGTTCTGTCGACTTGTTTGCAGCTGCCTCTTGTATATCGGCCGCAGCAGTGGCGATATAAGCGACAAAAAAACCGAGGTCACACGCAAAATGCCCCTCAGCACCCTGATTCAGCGTTCCAGCCAGCCAAGCCCTTCGCTCAGCGAAGCGCAGGCACATGCTTTGCTCAGGGCGCATTTTGACCTCGGCGGTAACCTGCAGGCGCTGGGCAGCCAGCAGGACCTGAACCTGCGCCTGGACAGCGACCAGGGCCGCTTCGTGCTCAAGGCCTGCCACGGCAGCTACGCCGAGATCGAGCTGCAGGCGCAGCATGCGGCGCTGGCCTATCTGGCCGAGCAGGGCGTGCCGGTGCCGGGTGTGCGCGCTGCGCGCAACGGCGAGACGCTGCTGGCGCTGGACGTCGACGGCCAGCCACTGCGCGTGCGCGTGCTCGACTATATCGAAGGGCAATCGCTGACCCGCCTCAAACATATGCCGGCCAGTTTGATGGCCGAACTGGGCGCCTTGTGCGCGAAGGTTGACCTGGCCCTGGCCGACTTCGACCATCCGGGCCTTGCGCGCACCCTGCAGTGGGACCCGCAACATGCCCAGGCGTTGATCGAGCACCTGTTGCCGGTGCTGGGCGATACGCCGCGCCGCGCCCAGCTGCAGGGGGTGGTTGCGCAGGCAGTTGAGGTGTTGGCCAAGGTGCAGGCGCAACTGCCGAGCCAGGCGGTGCATCTGGATATCACCGATGACAATGTGGTCTGGCAGCGCGATGCCCAGCGCGAGTGGCAGTTGCAAGGTGTGATCGACTTTGGCGACCTGGTACGCACCTGGCGCATCGCTGACTTGTCGGTGACCTGCGCGGCGCTACTGCACCATGCCGAAGGTGATCCGCTGCGGATTCTGCCGGTGGTCAGCGCTTATCACGAGGTCAATCTGCTCAGCGAGGCCGAGCTGCTGGCGCTGTGGCCGCTGGTGTTGATGCGTGCTGCGGTGCTGGTGCTGAGCAGCGAGCAGCAACTGACGGTCGATCCGGACAATCATTACATCCGCGACAACATCACCCACGAGTGGGAGATCTTCGAGACCGCCACCTGTGTGCCAGCAGCATTGATGGAAGCGGCGATTCTGCAAGCCGCTGGCCAGCAATTGCCGGCGCTTCCATTGACCGGCTGCACACCTTTACTGCCGGCGCTTGCAGGCCAGGCAGTCACCCGAGTCGACCTCGGCGTGCTCAGCAGGCACTGCGAGGCGGGCAACTGGCAGCAGCCTGGTTTTGATCAGGCTGTGCTGGCCGCCGAACCTGGCGTGGCTTGCAGCCTGCATGGGCAATATCGGCTGTCGCAAACCCACATCGACCGTCCCGACGAGCCGGCCACCTGTGCCCTCGGTGTCGAGCTGAAGCTACCTGAGGGCAGCCCGCTGCAAGCGCCGCATGCCGGTGTATGGCAGCGTGTGAGCGCCAACCACGGCTGCCTGCGCAGCGAGCATTTCAGCCTGTGGCTGCAAGGCTTGCAGAGCATGCCGGAGAATGGCCAAGCGCTGAATCTGGGTGAGGCGCTCGGCACTACTGGCAGCCTGCTCAGCGTGCAGCTGTGCCGCGATAGCAGCGTGCAGCCGCCGTTCTTCGCCACGCCTTCAGCGGCGGCCGCCTGGCTGGCGCTGTGCCCGTCACCGCAAGCCTTGCTGGGGTTTGCCTGCGACGCCGAGCCACTGCCCGATGCGCAAGCGCTGCTGGCGCGCCGCGATGCCAGCTTCGCCCGCTCGCAGAAGCACTACTACGCACAGCCGCCGCATATCGAGCGCGGCTGGCGCAACTACCTGATCGACATGCAGGGCCGCTCGTACCTGGACATGCTCAACAACGTCGCCGTGCTGGGCCACGGCCACCCGCGCATGGCCGCCGAGTCGGCGCGGCAGTGGTCGCTGCTCAACACCAACTCGCGCTTCCACTACGCCGCTGTCGCGGAGTTCTCCGAGCGCTTGCTGGCGCTGGCGCCGGAAGGCTTTGATCGGGTGTTTCTGGTAAACAGCGGCACCGAGGCCAACGACCTCGCCATCCGCCTGGCCTGGGCCTACAGCGGCGGGCGTGACCTGATCAGCGTGCTGGAGGCTTATCACGGCTGGTCGGTGGCTACCGATGCGATTTCCACCTCGATTGCCGACAACCCGCAAGCGCTGCAAACCCGCCCGGACTGGGTGCATCCGGTGGAGGCGCCGAACACCTTCCGCGGTCGCTATCGCGGCGATGACAGCACCGCTGACTACCTGCGTGACGTCGATGCCAAGCTGGCCGACCTCGACGCCCGCGGCCGTCAGCTGGCGGGAATGATCTGCGAGCCGGTGTACGGCAACGCCGGCGGTATTTCGCTGCCGCCGGGCTACCTGCGCGAGGCCTACGCCAAGGTCCGTGCCCGTGATGGGGTGTGCATCGCCGATGAGGTGCAGGTCGGTTATGGCCGCCTCGGTGATTACTTCTGGGGCTTCGAGCAACAGGGTGTTGCCCCGGACATCATCACCATGGCCAAAGGCATGGGCAACGGCCAGCCGCTGGGTGCGGTGATCACCCGTCGTGAGATCGCTGAGGCGCTGGAAGCCGAGGGTTACTTCTTCTCGTCCGCCGGCGGCAGCCCGGTCAGTTGCCGGATCGGCCTGGCCGTGCTCGACGTGATGCAGGAGGAGGGCCTGTGGGACAACACCCGCAAGGTCGGCGGCTACTTCAAGGCGCGCTTGCAGGCATTGGTCGATAAACATCCGCTGGCGGGTGCTACCCATGGCTCAGGGTTCTATCTGGGGCTGGAGCTGGTGCGTGATCGGCACACCCTTGAACCGGCCACTGAAGAAACCACTACCTTGTGCAATCGCCTGCGCGATCTGGGCATCTTCATGCAGCCAACCGGCGATTACCTGAACATCCTCAAGATCAAACCGCCGATGTGCACCACCCGGACCAGCGTTGATTATTTTGTCGATTGTGTGGATCGCATCCTGCAAGAAGGCCTCTAGCAGCGAACTGGGTCGACTCAATACTCGATTGTTATCGGTTATTTAGTCGGCCCTTCGTCTGTATTTTCTTCTTCGTCACTATAATTACAGATAATTATCGGCTATAACTGCTCTCAGTGCATGCCGGGCTACCCTGTGCGCCCTCACATACCTCAACTGTAATGCAGAGGACACCGATGAAAACCCTCACCTCGACTCCCCGCGCCGATGGCTTCCATATGCCTGCCGAGTGGGCGCCACAGACCCAGGCCTGGATGATCTGGCCCGAGCGCCCGGACAACTGGCGCCTCGGTGGCAAGCCGGTGCAGGCGGCGCACGTGACCCTGGCCAAGGCAATTGCCCGCTTTGAGCCGGTGACGGTTGGGGTGTCTGCTGCTCAGTACCAGAACGCCCGGCGCCAACTCGACCTGCCTAACATCCGCGTGGTCGAGCTGAGCAACGACGACGCCTGGGTGCGTGACACCGGCCCGACCTTCGTGATCAACGACCACGGCGAAGTGCGCGGCGTCGATTGGGCTTTCAACGCCTGGGGCGGTTTTGATGGTGGCCTGTATGCACCGTGGAACCGTGACGAAGACGTCGCCACCAAAATTCTCGAAATGGAACGCTGCCAGCGTTACCAGACCGAAGGCTTCGTGCTTGAAGGCGGCTCGATCCACGTCGACGGTGAAGGCACGCTGATCACCACCGAAGAGTGCCTGCTCAACCGTAACCGCAACCCGCACCTGAGCCGCGAGCAGATCGAACAGATCCTGCGCGACCAGTTGGCGGTAGACACCATTGTCTGGCTGCCTGACGGCCTGTTCAACGACGAGACCGATGGCCACGTCGACAACTTCTGCTGTTACGTCGCCCCAGGTGAGGTGTTACTGGCCTGGACCGATGATTCCAACGACCCCAACTACGCGCGCTGCCACGCCGCATTGGAAGTGCTGGAAAACACCCGTGACGCCAAAGGCCGCACTTTTGTAGTGCACAAGATGCCGATCCCAGGCCCGCTCTACGCAACCGAAGAAGAGTGCGCAGGTGTCGACCAGGTGGCCGGTAGCCAGGAGCGCAGCCCTGCCGAGCGCCTGGCGGGCTCGTACGTGAACTTCCTGATCGTCAACGGCGGCATCATCGCGCCAAGCTTCGATGACCCGGCAGATGCCGAAGCTAGAGCCATTCTGGCGAAGATCTTCCCCAACCATGAGGTGGTGATGATCCCCGGCCGCGAGCTGCTGCTCGGTGGCGGTAACATCCACTGTCTGACTCAGCAACAACCGGCGCCGCATAAGCGCTAACTCCCTGATCAGAAAGAAGCCCGTCGATTGACGGGCTTTTTTTATGCGCGGCTGACGGCAGACGCGGTAAATGGCACACCTCTTGTATCGTTTCCCATTGTGTTTCAAGCAGATAGGTTTAAACCGATCTGTCACAAACTCAACGTAAGTTAGCCGCTCACGGGCCCAGGGAGTATGTGTTGAAATGAATGCAGCAAGTGAGTCGGTTTTGCGCCCATCGGCAGTAAATCACCAATCGCTCAAAATGCTGACGCAGTGGTTGAAGCACCATGGAAGCAAGCGGGTCAGGACGACCGATACCCGACGTCTGTTGCATGAGCGCTATCCACGAGGACTGATCAGCGATGCTGAGCTGGAGGCGCTGGTAGCCATCTGGCATTGAGCAGACAGTGCTCCCGAGCTGTTGAACAAGAACGCCACCGCTGATTGCGGTGGCGTTTTTATTGGGCGAGTGAATCAGAAGTTGTAGGTGCCGGTCACGACCAGGCTGCGCGGGTCGCCGAACTGGATCTGTGCGGCGCTGGTGGCGGAGGCGTAGTAAGTCTTGTCGGTCAGGTTGTTCAGTGCGGCGCGCACATCCCAGTCCGTGGTGCGCAGGCCGACCAGCGCGTCCCAGCGGCCATAGCCTGGCAGCAGGGTGGTGTTCTGGTTGTCGGCAAAGCGCTCGCCAACCATTGTCAGGCCGGTTTCGGCGTACCAGCCCAGTTGCGGTTTCCAGCTGATGAACAGACTGCCGTTGCGCTTGGCCACATCATTGATGCGGTTGCCTTCCAGGCCGTTGTTGTCTTTGACGATGGTTGCATCCTGCAGACCGATGCCACCGCGCACATACCAGTTGCCGACGATGTTGCCGGTTGCGGTCAGCTCTATTCCTCGCGAGCGTTGCAGGCCGCTGAGCTGGATCAGCTCAGGGTTGATCGGGTCGCGGGTGCGGCGGTTGTATAGCTCCAGTTCATAGATAGCCAGGGTGGTGCTCAGACGCTCGTCGAACCAGTCGCTCTTGACCCCGACCTCCTTCTGCCGGCTCAGCTCAGGGTCGGTGTCGTTGGTATTGCCGGCGGCATCTGGCGTGATGCCGATCAGGCCACCGCCGACTGGCGAAAAGGTCTTGCTCCACGAGGCGTAGAACGAGTGCTCGCGCCACGGTGAGTACACCAGGCCAATGCGCGGGCTGGTGCTGGTACTGGTTTGTGGCTCGCTGCGGTTGGTCAGGCGGTTGGTGGTCTCGACTTCGAAGCGATCGAAGCGCAAGCCTGCGAGGATCTGCCATTGCTCGTTCAGGCGGATCTGGTCTTGCAGGTACAGGCCGCGGCTGTCGACCACGGTGTGGTTGTTGCTCGACACGCGCATTCGGCCGTTGTGTTGCAGGCTGCGGTCAGGGTTGTTCAGGTCAAGGCTCGGCACCGCTGTGCCGCCTTGGTTGGTCGGCAAGGCATTGCGCAACAGCGGGTCGCGGCGCTGGTGGCCCAGCTCCAGGCCGACCAGCACGGTGTGGTGCAGGCCCCAGGTGGCGAACTCGCCTTCGGCTTCGAGGTTGTTGAACAGGTTGCGGGTTTTCAGATCCTGCTGCCAACGCTGGCGAGTCACCGTGTTGCTGGCGGCGTTGTAGCCGGTGGCGTAGGTGTTGTCGAACTGGCTGTCGAGCTGGAACAGGCCCAGCGTGTGGCGCAGCTGCCAGTTGTCGCTGAGCTGATAGTTCAAGCGCGAGCGCAGCGACTGCGCCTGGTCATCGATGAAGTCGCGCTGGGTGTCGCTGTAAGTGGTGCCACGGTCAACGTCGGCCGGGCGGCCATTGACGCCGGGGATGCCGCGGTCCGGGGTGCGGTTGAAGCGGCTGTATTCGTACTGCACCAGCCAGTTCAGGTCTGGCGTCAGTTGCCAGCTCATCGACGGCGCGAACAGCTGACGGTTGCCATCGACACCATCGCGAAAGCTGTTGTAGTCGAGGTTGCCCATGTTCAAACGCAGGCTGATGGTGTCGCTTGGGTCGGCGCTGAGGTCGGCGTACAGGCTGCGCATATCTTCGCTGCCCGCCTGGGCTTCGATGCTCGAGCGCCGGCCATGCTCTGGCGCCTTGCTCACCCGGTTGACGATACCGCCCTGGCCGCCACGGCCATACAGCACCGCAGCCGGGCCCTTGAGCACCTCGACCCGCTCGATGTTGTGCAGATCGCGTATGTATTGGCTGTCGTCGCGAATGCCGTCCAAGTAGAAGTCGTTGCTGCTCTCGAAGCCGCGGATACGCACGCTGTCGAAACGCGTGTCGGCACCGCTGCTGACGTTGGGGATGCCCTCCAGTGCCTTGCCCAGGTTGTTGCTGCCGTAATCCAGCAGGTTGCTGGTCTTCACCGTGTCGATGGCTTGCGGTACGTCGCGCACCGGGGTGGAGGTGCGAGTTGCAGTGCTGACGTCCTTGACCCGGGGGTTGTCCCGTTCGCGCTCGCCATCGGCGGTGACTGAAAGCTCTGGCAGGGTGGTGGTGGCGGCAGTGGCAACACCTGCGCTGCACAGCAGCGACAGGCTCAGGGACAGGGGCGAAAGGCGGCGAGGCACACGCATGACGGCATCCAAACAAGCAGTTAATGAAAAATGGATGCGGATGGTAATGCTTGCTATTAACGTTTGCTCGGATAATTGTAAAGCCCTGTCTTTACATGTGTGTCTGGATGTAACAGGGACGGCGGCGCTGATCGTAGAGCCATTTATTGCTGCATGTAGGTTGAATTACCGCCTCTCGGGACAAAATGCCCCACGCAACGGCAGATACGCATTGAAATGCACTATTGCGAGGTGTTTTTTTGGTTATATACACCTGCCTTTCACGATTTTTTGACATTGAGAAGCAGGGGCGGCTAGGATTCGCCATCGCTTGCTGGCCATGACATGGCCATGCGGCTGCGAAAGCCCGCCAGTTGAGCATCGGCACGGCTTGTCAGTTGGATCCGCATAACGTCGAACCTACGAAGGGGCGTTGGTTTCCGGGCGTAAAAATGCACAGTGTTTTTGATTAAAAATAAAGGAAAAGAAAATGTTGAAAACCAGGATCAGCCTGATCGCCCTGGCACTCGTTGCCGCGACCCAGGCACAGGCCAATGACCAGGCCGAGAGCAAGGGCTTTGTTGAAGACAGCCACGCCAACATCCTGCTGCGCAACGGTTTCATCAACCGTGACAAGAAACACGGCACCAATGACCAGTCCCAATGGGGCCAGGCCTTCATCGGTAACTTCTCCTCCGGCTTCACCCAAGGCACCGTCGGTGTAGGCGTTGACGCCTTCGGCCTGTACGCACTGCGCCTGGACGGCGGCAAAGGCCGTAACGGCGGCGGCGGTATCGATTTCTTCAAGCGGGAAAACACTGTTGACGCAGATGGCCAGAGCGCTGCTGCCAACGACCTCGCCCGTGCTGGTGCTGCGGTCAAGTTCCGCATCTCCAACACCGTGCTGAAGTACGGCGACCAGATGCCTGCCCTGCCAGTTCTGCAGTACGACGATTCGCGCCTGCTGCCAGAGAGCTTCACCGGCACCATGATCACCTCCAAGGAGATCGAAGGCCTGGAGCTGAACGCCGGTCGCTTCACCCAGGAAGCTCGCAAGAGCGCCCAAGGCCGCGACAGTGGTGGCCTGAAGTCGATCAACGTGCTGGGTGGTAGCTACAAGTTCACCGACAACTTCACCGCGTCGCTGTACAGCGCCGACACCGAAGACGTCATGAAGAAGCACTACCTGGGCTTGAACTACGTCTTCCCGATCGCTGCTGACCAGTCGCTGACCCTCGATTTCAACGGCTACAAGTCGGACATCGACAAGAAGTTCGTCCAGGCTGCAGGCCTGAACGGCGACTCCAACACCATCTGGAGCCTGGCCGCTACCTACGCCTACGGCGCGCACTCGTTCACCCTGGCGCACCAGCGCAGCACCGGCAGCACCGGCTACAACTACGGCTGGTACCAGAACGAAGGCGGCGTGGGTGACGGTGGTTCGACCATCTATCTGGCCAACTCGTACTGGTCTGACTTCAACGCTGAAGACGAGCGCTCCTGGCAGCTCGGCTACGGCCTGGACTTCAGCACCTTCGGCGTGCCTGGCCTGACCTACAAGCTGGCCTACGTTGTCGGCGACAACATCAACACCCGCAACGCTGCCAACCCACAAGGCTTCGGCGAAGGCAAAGAGCGCGAGATCTTCAGCCAGGTCCGTTACGTCGTTCAAGACGGCCCGGCCAAGGACCTGTCGGTCAAACTGCGTGGCTCGTTCCTGCGTACCAACAACGCGGTACAGCAGAACGGCTACAACGACGACGGCAACGAAGTTCGTGTGTTTGTTGAGTATCCGATCAGCATCTTCTGATTCTGGTTGGGTGACGGAAAGGGCCGCTTAGCGGCCCTTTTTGCGTTTTGGAATCCAGGTCTTTGAAATGCGGCCATCTCAAATTGCATGAAAATTGAAATGGCTGAGTTACTGCTGTAGTCTCATTTCAAACTCTCTGGTTTTTGAAATGAATATCATCAAGCGTCCGCCTGAGGTTATCCTCGATCCCTACGCGCTCATCATTGCAGAGCACAAGGATCACGCGGCGCAATACCTTGAGCTAGCACACCCGCTCGATCCCAAGGGCAGGTACCTGCATTTTGACGAGTGGCGGTTTCGCTTCCCCGCTGGACTGGATGCCGCGCTGGCGTGGTCCGTGATCAAATTCTCGAGAAATGGCCAGCTCAGCCCTGCGCTGAAACTCGGCGATCCTCCACATCAGTGCCGCTACCTACACACGCCTGCCATGCATCTGGCTGTTTCGAAATGCGATCAGCACACAACCACGGCGCAACTGGAGTGGATGTGCTCGAAGATCGGCGAAAGCAAGCATCTACAGTACCTGCTCAACGACCTTGTAGAAGACGAGGCGATCAGCAGCAGCCAGCTTGAAGGCGCAGCTACTACTACAAAGGCTGCGAAGGACTTGCTGAAGAGAAGCAGAGTGCCACGCTCCGCCGATGAGAAAATGATCATCGGTAACTACAAGATGATGAATTTCGCCTGGGAAAACAGGGACAAGGAGCTAAGTGAGGAGCTGATCACCGAGCTGCACAAGATCGGTGTAGAGGGCATCGATGATGACAAATACCATCCCGGTGCATTCAAGAATACCGACGACGTCGTAGTTGGGGATGGCGGCGAAGTGGTGCATCAGCCGCCTCCGGTCGCCGGGCTGCCTCAACGGATTGGCCAGCTATGTGACTGGATCAACACCGACCACACCGACGGGCTCAGCAAGGCCTACATGCATCCATTGATCAAAGCGATCATTCTGCATTTCGCTATTGGCTACGAGCACCCGTTTCACGACGGCAACGGCCGGGTCGCCCGATCGCTGTTCTACTGGTTCATGTTCAAAAAAGGCTTCAGCGCGTTCCGCTACATCGCCATCAGCACCCTGCTGAAAAAAGCCCCGATCCAGTACGGCAAAAGCTATCTCTACACCGAAACCGACGGCATGGACCTGACCTATTTTCTCGACTACCAATGCCGGGTGCTGGCCAGAGCGATCAGCAAGTTTACCGAGACCTACGAAAAGACGGCGCAGTCGATCATGGAGTTCAACGCGTTCCTGTTTCAGTCCGGGCTTTATAACAAGCTCAGCGAAAAGCAACGGGTTGTGCTCAATGTCGCCAAACAAGGCGTGGCTACCGAGTTTACGGTTAGTCAGGTCAAGGACAACCTTGGGTGCGCATACAACACCGCAGCGACTGCGCTGAATGGCCTGGTTGAGCTAGGGATCTTCCAGAAGCAGAAGGTGGGCAGTGAGTGGGTCTACTGCATGTATGACAGCGATCGGATCATGAAGACCTGGAAGGGGTGATCTGCGGCTCCGATACTTGCGGTGATTCAGCTACGAGCATGAGCGCCGCGATGGCCGAGAACCCGTCTTCTACTCGCTTCTCGAGGTATACAAACCCGGCCTCCCTGAACCTGCGCTTTGAGCGAGGATCACCGGCTCAGCAAACTGCCAAAACGGTCCGGCATATGGCCCAGGCCAGCAGTTATCACATACCAATTGATTTTCGATCTGGTCACGTATACGTTACATGTCAATCCAATTGTCTCGTATTCTAAACATGGACCACGAACTGCTAACTCAGCGCTTAGGGCGACAAATACGCACACGGCGCCTTCATCGAGGACTCACCCAGCAACAGCTTGCAGAGCTGGCAAACCTTACTCGTCAGAAAATCATCGCTGTGGAGAAAGGTAGCCTATCCGTTGCTATCGCCGCCTATGCTAAAGCTCTTGGCGCAATGGATTGCGAGTTGCAAGTGATTGCTGCAGCCATGCCTACGTTGGAAGAGATCCAGGGGATGTTTGAATGAGCGCTGTAACGACACCCCAAGGGATCAGCGGAACAATCCTTACCAGCGCTGCTGATTACCTGTTTCGTTACGCTGCGGAGGCTGAGCCGCGCGCTGCAGTCAGCCTGCTCATGCCTACCCGCATTGAAGAGTACCGCCATCGAGATTTGCATCCGGTATTTCAGATGAACCTGCCGGAAGGTTATGTGCTCGAGCAGCTACGCAACCGCCTGGCAAAGATCGCAAAAGTCGACCCCATGTTGCTACTGGCGTTATCTGGCAGCAGCTCTCCCATAGGCCGGGTGCACGTCAGCTCGCGCACGGTTGATGCGTTGCTTGAGCGTGAGCAGTTTCCTGGCGAAAAGCTGGACGGACGGCTCGCACGACATCTTCGCCGACCTGGTGGATCGCTACATCCTGCGTGCCGGTATCTCGGGTGTGCAGCCTAAAGTCCTGGTGCCTGAACAACAAAATTCAACACCACAGCGGTTCACCTCGAAGACTTCGGAATTGATTATCAAAAGTGGCCCCGACGAATATTCCGGCCTGGCCATCAACGAGTACCTGTGCATGAGCATCGCGCAGGCCTCAGGGCTGCCCGTGCCGCCGTTCTTCCTCTCGGACAACGCCAAGTTGTTCGTCCTGCGCCGCTTCGACCGGGACGAGCAGCACAACCCAATCGGTTTTGAAGACATGACGGCGTTGATGGGACTGCCAGCAGAGCAGAAGTACAGCAAGAGCTATGCAGCGATTGCCAAGGCAATCCGCGTGTTCTGCGCACCCGAGCACCTCAATGCCTCGCTCACGCAGCTGTTCGAGATGGTTACGCTGAGCTGCATCGTCGGTAACGGCGATGCCCATCTGAAAAACTTTGGCCTGCTCTATTCTGACCCCGTGATGCGCGATGCCCGCCTGGCGCCCGCTTACGACATCGTCAACACCACGGCTTACATCCCCGAAGATGTGCTCGCGCTTACGCTCGCCGGCAATAAGTCGATGTTTGCATCCCGTCAGGGCTTGCTGGACTTCGCCGAGACGTGTGGTGTAGCGCAACCGGGTGAAATTATCCGCAAGCAGTTGCAGGCGCTTGAGCAAGTACTGGCGAAAGCGCCGGAGCTATGCGGGCAAGCGCCGCACGTAGTTGCGGCGATCAAGCAGAGTGCAGGGCCTTTTATTCGGAGCTTTGGCAGCTGAGACGCACGGTCAGATACTTGAATTTTGCGGCAGGTTCTCACCGCTGTGAACGTCCGTCTCTCGCGACCACGCTTCATGCTCGTACCAATCCTCACCAAACAACTCAGCTGGGTGCATCGTCCGATCGGCACCATTTCCGCAGGCCAGCGCCTTGGACGGGCAGTAAATGTCGCATCCCCAGCAAATGCGTTCGGGATGGCTCGGGTTGAGGGGGAATTTCTTGGCCATGCAGCGCCCTCGTTGTCGCGGTCATTGCGCTTAGGTTACTGCTGCCGTGAGTGCGGATTTTGATCGGCATCAACTTGATGCTGCTTACCCTGTGCCTCGTCTAACTGCGCAGTGTGAGGGCCGCTGAGCGACCCTTGCTGCGCGCCTATGGCGTTGTGCGTTGAGCTCGGTTTCGCGCGATCTCGATGTCGTCCATGATCGCCTTGGCGAAGGTGCTTAGGTAGTCCGCTGCGCCCAGCAGCTTGTGGTCATTCTCCATATCGCCCTCGCGGACCAGATGCTTGATGTAGCCGAGTAGCACTGACACATGCTCATAGGCGTGCTCGAACGGCACTCCGGGCATGACCCGGAATATGTGAGAGGACTCCGCTCCTGACTCGAAGAACGTCTCGACACCGGCGGTGACGTTGGTTTTTGGATCGGCGCTCATCTCAGCACTCCTCCGGCTTTGTTGGCAGGCAGGTCACCGCATAATCGATCAATACGCGTGAGGCGTCGGCAGTGTGAGCAGCGTTTGCGAGCATGTTCAGCCCGGCGTGGTAAGGGTGGACGCGACGGTGTTGTTCAATGGTTTCGGCTACGCCGCGCAGCAGTTCGCTGGCGTGGGCGAGGATTTCAGAGGTCGTGACGTTTGGGTGGAGGCTGAAGGAGGGCAGTTGGGTGAAGTCTTGGCGGGGTGGGTCGGGGACGAGTTTCTTCATGGTGGATCTCTCATTTCGTGACAGGAGCCACCAGCTCGACCTTTCTCACGGATCAAGGTGGCAGCCGTACGCAGGGTGAGAAACCGAGGAAACGAGCAAAACCCGGCCAGACCGAAGTCTGCCCGCGCACGGCTGCCATAACGACTTGCCGCTGCATTTCATGCGGGTTCTCACACCCGGTCACCGGAAACTGGCGACCCAGAGACGTTATCCCTGAGGCATTTCCCCGACAACAGCGAAGGTTCGGCAAGGTGCGTAGGATAGTTCCGAAGAGCGCTCGGCTGAAGCATTTGGTTGCAGGTTGGGAAATTTCCTACCTGAGAGTCGCAGGTGAAATCTGCGTCTTGAAGCAGGCAGTCAGACGCATACGGCCATCCACAGTCATGCAAGATTCCGTATCACATCGAGCGCTGCATACATTTCCCTGCCGACCTAGTCTTGGGCAACCGCCTGCCGCCTAATGGTGGGTATAGTGTTGATTGAAAATGCGTTGGTGGTTATAGTCTCTACCGGCGCAGCGACCAAGGAAAGGTCATCCAGAGCCGCGAATTGACATCGGTAATCGAAGCGGATGGTTGGTACCTGGTGCGCACGCGCGGCAGCCATCACCACTTCAAGCATCCTCACAAACCAGGGCTGGTCACCGTCCCGCACCCGAAGAAGGATCTGCTGCCCAAAACCGCGGCCAGCATCCTCAGGCAAGCGCGGATCGGCTACGTCAGCTAACCACGGAGAACGCCCATGCTGTTCCCAATCGCAATTCTCCCCGGCGACGACACCCATGCCTGGGGTGTGGAAGTGCCGGATATCCCCGGCTGCTACTCGGCAGGAGATGACCTCGACGACGCCATGGCAATGGCTCGCGAAGCTATTGAAGGTCATCTTGAGCTGCTTGCTCAGGATCAACAGGAGATTCCCAAGGCCAGCAAGGTGACTGTGCATGCTGCCAATCCAGATTATCTCGGTTGTACCTGGGCATTGATCGAGATTGATATCACCCGCTATCTGGGCAAGGCGGAGAAGCTCAACATCACTTTGCCGGCGTACTTGCTGAGCCGGATCGACGCTTTTGTGAAAAGCCACCCAGAACACAAAAGCCGCTCTGGCTTTTTGGCTGAGGCTGCACTGAAGGTTCTTCAGGGCAACTGAGGCAGGACGTTTTCAAGACAGTATGCGTGCGGTGACCCCAGCATTAGAGCAAATATGTTAGGCGGGCACCGTAATGTGGTTTGGGACCGCTTTGCGACCGGTCCGGCGCTCTGGCAAGGCCGCTCCAGGGCGGTGTTGGTGGGACGTACTGACCCAAAACGAAAAACCCGCCAGAAGGCGGGTTTTCGGGGGTTCCAGAGATTTTGAAAGCTTTCTATGGGACCTTGAATGGTGCGGCACCAAGAGTCGAATTGTTGACTAACTCATTCAAAACAAAGGACTTACTTGTTTAGTCGTTATTTCCTATCCCAATAACTACCCTTTAAGAAAAAATGTGCGCTAATAACCAGATTGGCATCACTGATGGTGGAGTTGGCTCGCCTGATTATGGCTGTAAGGCAAACATAGCGCTGCCGATTGAAAAAAAGTGGTGCTTGTAAGCAGTGTATGTGGGTGATAAAAACGCCATAGTATAGTTGCATAAATATAGTATTATGTGACTCCGCCGCAACTAATATTGTCGAGGTGGAGTTGTCCAGGGGCGATCTGGCACTTTTGGTTTTAGCTAGATTATGAAGCAGCACAAAGTATGCTGCATCAATTCTTATTTCATTTTTGAGTGTTTCAAACCTTCGGCAAAAGCTCGCTTGACCTCCGGGAGGCAACTGTTGGCGCATAGTTCACGCCAGTGTTTAATCGCGGTGTGTTGCTTTAGCGTTCCCGGGTTATGAGATAACCACGCCGACAACGCGCCAGCCAAAGTTGCTATTCCGGCCTGAAGGTCTGGTCTTGTCAATTTATGGAAGCCATGACTTCCATCTTCTACAGGGAGTGAAACGGCCTCGCTCCAATAGATTAGACTATTGCAAATCATCAAGATCGTATTTTCATCAAACGCGCTTGGGAATTGCGCTACTAACAACATGGTGCGCTCTATAACTTTAGTAAGTCCGACCTCGGATCGGAAGGCAACACGATACACTAGCTGTAATAGAAGTTCGGAGTCTACCGGCCGTGATTGTGTGTGTGCTATTGCGTATAGGTATTGTATGGCATCAGCTGCGCCTAATACTTTCAGTTCGTCGCAACTAGTTATATCTTCCAGTATTAGAGTTTTTATGGTTTCTTGGGAAGAAGAACTGTGAAAATATAATGCGGATAAGGCTGTGTCGGCAAAAATTTCGTATTTTCTAAGCGATAGGACCCAATCGATAACTCGTTGCACAAATGTTACAGGCAGCGTGTCGGCATTCGTACCAACCAGGCGAGCTACGAAATCTCCAATGTTTCTTGCTCCAGGTCGACGAATTTCTTCAAATTTTAAACTGTACTCTTTTATCTCACTCCACCAGTTTGAGAGTTCATCGAATAAATCTGTTACTTCGTTCGCTGTCCAGGTGATTAAGCCATTGGGCTGATTGATCAGCTGCACTGGCGGTTTGGATGACATTGTGATGTTGTTAAAACGTTCTGAGGGGAATTCATGATTTGATCGAAGGGTAGCTCGTCCATCATCTACAGTGAGGCTGCTGACAAATGGGATGCTGATTAAATGTTTTTTGAAAAGTTCATGAAATGACCGCTCATTGCGCTTAGGCAAATGGAGGTAGTTAAACGGATGCAAGTCCGATGGCAGTGCATCAGGTGCTACATCAAGCCATAATAGATCCTTGAAGGTTTTTTTGTTATCTTTGTCAAGCAGAGCAGCGGAGTTCAACATTAGCAATCGCCAAATTGCCGATGACTTCGATTCACCGGTTAGGCTATGAATCTTGCCGTTTAGCCAGGCTATGGAACTCTTTAGATCTGAGGATAACTGCCTGGGTTTTAAGGAAATTCTGTGTACTGGCAAAGTGCTCATGGGGTCTATCCAACCGCTGCGGTCTCGTGAGTAGTCACTCTCTGCTTCGCGGAAGGGAGCTCTTAATAATTGCGGTAACCAATTTTCAAGTTGTTGATCCGTCGCTGCTTGATAGATCCGAGTAAGCCAAACGTGACAAACACTGGTCATCGCCCGAACGGAAATATTAGATAAGTTAGAGTACAGTCTTAGGGCAACTGTGAACGAATGCTGTAGCTCTTCCGGTGAAAGTTTAAATGAGAGTCTTGATAGAATTTCCGGTAAACCAACGACTAGATTGTCTTCAAGTATTTCTTGGTGTCGCGACTGGTAATATTTTTCTGTTTGGTTCTCAAATATAGCTAGCGCCCACCTATTAAGCCTTTTTGCTAGCTCTACATCCATAATAGCTACTTCAGGACGGCTCAGTAAATTTGGGTTCGCTGTGATCTGCTCAAACTGGCGTGCCCTTACCATCATTGCTGGGCTCCAAAAGCCCAAATAAGGTCTGACAATCTGCAGAGCTTTTTCCAAATGATTGCCAGAAACTCTTATGCCGGGGCAGTACATCGGCATGCCGACTTGCTCAAAATGACGTAAGTAAGCGAAAGCGGATCTGATGGAGCGTATACTACCACCATAAATTCTTGTACGGCTGACCGCCTTAGGGTCAAAGCCAATACGTTTAACGATTTCGTTCGTAGTATCTGTTAAATTCGTCTCGTCGAGCGGGCGCTCAAGTTCTCTGCGCAGTTCCCATGGATTGCAATCCCATGCTTTGAGCTCTTGCCACCGGTGGTTGAATTCTACCTCCCGGCGATAACTCAAGCTTACATAGCTAATTAAGTATGTGCACCAGCCTTCAAGTGAAAGAAGTTCGATATTGTTGGTCTTGTTTCGCGCGCTTCTTCTTATGTTTTTTAAAGCGGATCGTAGAAGCGACTTTGCTTCGTTCGTTGCGCCAGTTTCGATCAACAAGCCGGCTTTCCAAATTTGTGCTATTGGCATACTGGAGGGCGGAGCCCATGCTGATAGCTCTTTCATATCCACGTCCAGCTGAACATCCCATGCAGCCTTTAGAAAACCCTCATATATGAATTTTTCAGATTTTATCCTAGTTTCCGATAAAAAATTATTAACCATTTCCGCGATTTCAGACCAGCGACTATCGTCATATACCTCTCGCGCCTCACGCATGACTTCAAGCGCAATATATAACCACATTTCATTAATTTGAACGCCGGATAGATCACCAAACAGAGCGCTCTTGTGATTCTTGGTTTTAAATTTCTGAGATTCGAGCTCTGAATAAATTTTTACCAGGTCATCGTAAAACGAAAATATTAAACCTTGATCGAGCGGCATCATCGAAAGCTCGAATCGCCAGATTAACTCTTTTACACAAACCAATTTATCAATTTCATCTAGCGTGGTGATCGTGCTTTGAAAGGCACTTAGCCATTTTTGCGTTGATCTCCAAACGATATCGCGTTTCGCTTCTGGGGCAACTATCCATCCTGGGTATGAAAGTCTCTCATGTTTCCATATGTTTGTTAGGTCACGAATATCGCTTGGGAGCAGTACTTTTGTACCTGAATCAAAGTCTGGGAGGGCTGGTGGAAGATCTTGAGTTGCGGTGGCTAGTGCTAATGTAGATTGAAATTTCGTGGTTGGAAGTTTGTCCAGCCAGTTCTCAGGGCGCTGTGGTTCTGCTTTTGCCAATGACTCTAAAAACCATAACAGTGCATCGTAATGTTCATTTTTTTTGAACATTGGACAAAGATCTACTGGCGTGACTCCACGTTTCTTTAGCAGTAATCGATCTGTATTGTCTAGATTCAGTGGCCCCACAAGATAAATTGCGGAGTGTCTATCTTGTAATTCATCTCTAATCCAGCCAGTCCATGCTAAGAAGTTAGGATCGTCTCCTGAAAATCCTAACAGGACAAAGCTGTTTTCCAGCAATGATTGTTGCACCGAGTTAACAAGCGGAGCTGAATCTTTTGGGTAGGTTCTGTAATGCTCTTCGGCAATTACCAAACGTTCGGTTCTAGAGAATGATCCGTGTAGCTTAAATATTCTTGGTGATAAAGTTCCAGGTAGCTCTGCCGCGTTCGATACAGTCTGATATGTCCTCTCTAAAACTTCCGTGCGCTCTAGTAATGTGTCATAATTTGTAGTGAAAACATCATTCCATGGCAGTTCAAGAAGTTTTTTGTGTAAAGTTCCCGGCAGGTGGTCATTGTCAGGATTCATGTCTCTTATTAATTTGTCTAGTCGGGCATAACCAAAAGCTGCCTCATATTTGCTAGCCAATCTAAGATAGTTTTCACTTTGAAAACGCTCTTTTCTATTTTTCTTTTCAGCGTCTGTCATCCCAGCCTGTAATGGGTAGAGCTCGTCAAACATTCTATTGACTAACTGATTCCATGTCGGGAAGCGTGAAGTTACCCCGGGCAGTGCTTGGGAGTTCAAGCTAAAACCTGCACCAATCATCACGGAAGATCTAGACTTTGGCCAGCGCCACAGATCTTTTTGTAATTGAAGGATGTGTTGTAGATCATCTGTAATCATCGAGGGTCTCAATTAATCACGTTTCCAGACTCTAGGGTCGTTAAGCAGCTACATCAATACCGAATCCGCTAGCTGAATTGACACATATCTATTCACGTCTGCGCCATTAAAATGCTACTACAATATCCGTGTCGGCGGTTTCGCGCAAGGTGAATATATCCTCTCCAGGAGCGTTAGCAGCATACCGCCGTACGCAAAGAAAGCGCGTGTTAAACCAATCCTAGGTACGTACTTGCCTTGGGGCATTAAAATTCCATGGTTTTCCTAAGCGGCGAGTGATTAAGCGGCTTGTGAGTAGATAGTAATAGCGTGTTGATTCAGTGAGTACGCTCACATGGTGATTTAGAAACCACTCGAGATGCTTTTGTTGCCAAGTCCATGGGTTTTCTCGGTGCCAGCGATTAGAAATGGCTGCTTGGATGACCTTTGCTTGGCGTAGATGACGTTCGCGTGTGGAATGAGACCCGGTAAGTACCCCTGACATGAATAGTTCCATATCGAATGGCTTGATCATGCTCGACCACCAATGTAGGCAGCGACCACATCGATCCGACCGTGCCCCAGTTCATAGCTGATTTGCCTCCGGGCCTCACGATCAAGGTGCTGATCTAGCTGACAGCACCGACCTCCGTTAATAGGTGCGCGGTGTTGGCTGATTTGTTCATAGCGCTCACATGCGTAAGCCGCTCGTAGCTCATGGAGGCCTTTGAGGCCGCTGGCATGGAGGATGTCCCGCGCAGTGCGGATAATTTTTTGGAGAAAACTCAAGTAGCTTTCGTGCGGCGCAATCAGGTTGCGGCTACCCGCAGGCGACACCTGCCGCGCAAACCCAAGTGCATCTCGAACATAGTCGTCCACCGCAATCCAGCGCGGCGCTGAGGCGCCGGCACGGCCGCCTTTAGTACCATCCTGAATGTTAATCCTGCTTAGCTCGTTAGCCTCACGGCTTAACCGTGGAAGATCAGCCAAGATGGTTTCACGTAAGCGCATGCCGGTAGCACGCGCCAACAGAACGATCGCGGCGGCCCGTAGCTGATGATGGCGGCAAAGCGCATCGACGATCTGATTAACCTGTTCGCGGTCTTGGCCCTGCGGCATCGACTTGCGAACTCCAATGCGCTGCATCCCCAACGCCTTGCTCGGGCTGGGTAATTTTATGCACTGATCACCGCGAAGCGCCGCTATGGTTCTGTTAACGCTGGATAGCCGATTTTGCGCGGTGCTGATGGCGAGGTCACCGCGCCCAACCATTTCGCGCAGATACGCCGCATAGTCCGCCAATACCTTCCGATCAATGTGCCGCGCATCATTGATACCGGGCCCCTGTTCGGAGCGGCACCACTTCACAAATGCCTGCCACCGATCACAGTGCGCCCTGACCGTGCCGTAATGGCCTCCGCCAAACATGTCTTTCAGCGCTTGAGGCCCCGCGTAGCTCAACTGCCTGCCGTAGCCGAAATTGCGGCCATCGCGTCTACCCACCAATGCCATGTCGGTCACCTCATCTGCCGATCTCCGATCCTCGCCCCACGTCATCCCGCCAAGAATGTTGAGTGTTATCAGGGATCAAGGCCCCTGCGACCTGTGGGGATGTCCTCTAACGCGGGACTGGCGGCTCCTTACGTCCGGGAGCAAGGGCATCTCATGATCTGGCCTCCTGAACACCGTTACCGGTGGGCGGGTGGAGGCAGCACTGGCTGACGAGACCAGCGCCTGAAGATCCTGAGCCATGTGCAAGCAGCAATGCGATGACCGGGGCATACCTGACTGTCAGTCAGGTGCAGTCCATTCCTTGGTCTGCGGCACCATCATCTACAGCGCTGTTGCTGGTGACATCGCGTTTGTCACGCCGATTGTCACGAGGGGGAATGCCGCAAAGCCTTGTGCGATCAGGGCTGCAGCAGTGGTAGAAGTGCCCGTCTCTTTGCAGAAGAAAGAGACGGGCACAGGTTGGCGCAATATTCGGCCAAGCGGATAGGTTGCTGCAGGGCAGCGAGGTACGGTGTATCTGGCGCACGAGCGCTATATGTGTAAGAGCATCCATCACATGGGTAGTGACCGGGCGAGCTGCCGGATGCGAATCGCCCTTGGGGGGAACCACCGCGGGAGCGGCGTGACCTTTAAGGTTCGGGTCACCTGGGGTGCTGTCATCGACAGCGCTTGCAACTCCCGGTCTACGCCTGTGGACAATATTCGTCAAGCAAAGCGATTTCAGGGATTTAGCGCCTGTGGATAAAACTATCCCCCGGTTGACATCAGTGGTTTTCCACAGACGCACTCTGTGCCAGCAGTTTTTTTCTTAGGTATGGTCCTTTCAAACGGGGCGGCTTTGCAGCCCCGTTTGAAAGGACCCGCGCGGAGGAGCTTCATGCGGTGCTGTGGGTAACTTCACTGCGAGTTGAGGTGGTGGTGCGGCGGGTTACTCGGTCCTTTTGGCACTGCGAAGCCGCGTGACGTTCTCGCCCGTCTGCTTGGCAAACTCATGCGGCGTCACATGGTCCTCGCGGTTCGCCTCTAGAAACCGGCTCCACCAGGTCATGATCATCCGGCGCTCTTCGAGGAACTCGGCCTTGTGGGTATAAGAGGCCCGTACGTTATTGCGTTCCTTGTGACTCATCTGCCGCTCGATAGCCGTCTCCGACCACAGCCCGGATTCGACCAGCGCACTGCACGCCATGGCTCGGAACCCGTGGCCGCAGATATCCACCTTGGTGTCGTAGCCCATCGTCCTGAGCGCAGCATTCACCGTGTTCTCGGACATCGGTTTCCACGGTTTGGCATCCCCCGCGAACACCAGGTCGAACTTGCCGGTGATCGTGTGGATCTGCTCAAGCAAGGCCACAGCCTGTGGCGATAAGGGTACAACGTGGATGTCACCGGCCATCTTCGTACCCCTTGTGGAGAAGGGCACTCCGTCCAGCGCCGGGCGGGTGTCGGGGATCTCCCAGATTCCGCGCTTGAGGTCGAACTCGTTCCAGCGGGCGAAGCGCAGTTCGCTGGATCGTACGAACACGTGCAGCGATAGCATCACCGTGAGGCGCGTGAGCGGGCGACCTTTGTAGTCCTCGATGCATGCCAGTAGCTCTGGCAGCCGCGATAAGGGTAGTGCGGGTCTGTGAGTTACCCGTGGTGTCTTGATCGAGCCATCGAGGTCGTGAGCTGGGTTCGCTGTGATCAGCCGCAGCCGTTTGGCTTCACGCATGATGCTTTGCAGGTAGTTCTTGATCCTGAGCGCCACGTCGATGGTGCCGCGCTTCGTCACGGCTTCCAGTGGCTGCATGAGGTCGTGGGTGTCCAACTCAACGATTGCTCTGGCACCGAGCAAAGGGAATACGTGAGTCTTCAAACGGCTGAGCACTGTCTTGGCGTGGCCGGGCGCCCACTTGGGCACCATGCTCGCGTGCCAGTCGAGCGCAACGCTTTCGAAGGTGCGGCCATTGATCACGGCCTGGGTCTTGGCTTGTTGCTTGGACTGGATCGGGTCTATGCCGTTTGCGAGCTGCTGCTTGATGTCGAAGCGCTTGCGGCGTGCGTCGCCCAGCCCGACCACCGGGTAGCTGCCGAGGGCGGTCAGGCCTTCGCGGCCATCGGGTTTCACGTACCTGAGCCGCCAGCCTTTGCGGCCGTTGGGTTGCACAAGCAGGTAGAGACCGTCGCCGTCGAAGAGCTTGTACTCGCGCTCTCTGGGCTTTGCCGTGCGACAGGCGGTGTCTGTAAGCGGGGCAGTGGTGCGGGCCATAAGGGTAGTCTCCGATATCGAAACGGACCTCTATCCTTAAAACTACCCTTATTAGCGCTGGCTACCCTCGGAATCCGACGGAACGCCAAAACGAAAAAACCCGCCAGAAGGCGGGTTTTTCGGGGGTTCCAGAGATTTTGAGAGCTTTCTATGGAACCTTGAATGGTGCCGGCACCAGGAATCGAACCCGGGACCTACTGATTACAAGTCAGTTGCTCTACCATCTGAGCTATACCGGCACAGGGGCGCATTATAGCTATCCGAGCAGCCGTGTAAACCACTTCCGTGCAATCAATGCAAAAACCCGTAACTCACCGGCCTGAAAGGAGAAATTTCCTACCAGCCGCGGTGGATGGTGTTTATGCCTGGCTCGGCCTTGGCGGGGTTGAAAAACAGCTTGTCGTTGTCGCAGCCGCGTTTGCGGCAGGGCTGTGCGACGTGCAGCGGCAGGCCGCGGTCGCCGCCGAGTTGCATGGCGGGGGTGTCCCAGCCCAGGGCTTTGTCGGGGGCGTGGCTGGTGGTGTTGGTGCAGCCGGTTACGGCGAGGGCGAAGCTGAGCAGGACGGTGGATTTGATCGGGATCACGATGTCGAAGTCCGTTCGGTGACAGTCTTTATTGCGGGCAATTGTAACTCAGTAGGCGCGGGCGAAGGCGGGTGGCCATCACGCTTTCGGACAATTCTGAAAATGCTTATGCACAAGCGGCATGCCAGGATTGCCGTGCGGGCATACCGTTGGTCGCAACCGCCGGTCTTTGCGCAAAGTGCTGTTTTTGCTGGGCTTGAAGGTTTAAGCGAATAAGCAGACAGCCCTAAATAGCCAGTTGGATCCACAAATCTGCCAATTTCATCAAAAGCTTGTGCACAGACTTATCCACAGGTTGCTCATCACTCGCGCTCGGCCAAAAGTAGCAAATTGCGGGGTGTAAGGAGGTAGTCGCAGAACAGTCCAAGGCGCACGTTGTAGCCTTGTTCCTGCATGTACAGCGCTCGATCGAGCACCAGCCATAACTCCAGCGGGCGGCGGAACAGGTTGCGTACGCGCTCCAGGTTGCGCACCTGGGCGAGGCGTTGCCAGCCGGCGGCTTCGAGTGCCTCCCAGTCGGGGTTGCCAGTGAGGGGCAGCTGTTTGAGCGCGGCGAGGTCCTGGCAGTACGCGGCGAAGGTCTTGTCCAGCCAGCTGACCGGCAGCGATGGCGTCGGCAGGTAGCTGTCGTTCTGGCGTTGTTCGCGTTGCAGCAGATCGAAGCCTAGGCGGCGGGCCATCGAGGCATCGCGCTGGCGGCGGACGCGGGCGCCGGCGGTGACGGTTTCGCTCAGGGGCAGGCCGAGGTCGTCGAGGTCGAGCTGCAGAGTCGAGGCGCGGGCGTGGCTGGACAGGGCCTGATAGGCGCTGGCCTGGATGCGGTTGTAGCAGCAGGGCGCCAACGCGATGTGTTGGCAGCCTTGGCTGGCGGCTAACTGCAGCAGGCGCACGTGCAGATCGCCGCAGGCGTGCAGGGCGACCACGCTTTTGCTTTGGTCGAGGCAGCGGGCGCTGTCGGCGGCCATGACGTCTTGTTGCAGGTGCTGGGCGGGCAGCTTGTGGTGGTCGCTGAGGGCCTGGCCGGCGGCGACCAGTTCGGGGTTGTATTCAAGGCAGGTGAGTTGCTGGCCGGGCTGCAGCAGGCGGCGGCCGAGATGCCCTTTTCCTGCGCACCAGTCGAGCCAGTGCTGAGTCTGTTGGCGAAAGCCGAGGCGGCGGCTGAAGGCTTCGATCTGCTGCCACTTGCGACCGGGCACGTTGACGTCGAGGCGGTGGCCGGCGGGCGATAAGCCTGCGTCGGGCAACTCATCCAGGGCTGTCAGTTGCTGAGCCTGGGCGGCCAGCTGTGGATAAGGTGCGGGTGGCAGGTTTGGGTCGAGGTTGGCTTCGGCGTCTTCGAGGGTGCACTGGCGCAGCCAGCTGGCCAGTTCTGGGTGCTGCTGTTCCCAGCCCAGCTGCAAGGCGGTGAAGGGCCTGGGCTTCCACAGCGCTTGATGCTCGACCAGAAACTGGTCGAGGGCGTGGAAGCGGGCGTGTAGCTGGTCGGTTTCAAGGATGGCCATGGGCGCCTTAGCGCCCTTGGCAGGCGTCCACCCGCAACCAGCGCTCCAGCAGCTTGAAGCCTTGCACCAGCAGGAACGAGATGACCAGGTAGAACAAACCGGCCGCGAAGAAGATCTCGACCGGCAGGTAGGTGCGGGCGATGATCGTGCGGGCCATGCCGGTCAGTTCGAGCAGGGTCACGGTGCTGGCCAGGGCGCTGGCCTTGAGCATCAGGATCACTTCGTTGCTGTAGGCCGGCAGGCCGATGCGCGAGGCGCGTGGCAGCATGATGTAGAACAGGGTTTTGCTGCGGGACATGCCCAGCGCCCGCGCTGCCTCGATTTCGCCCTTGGGGATGGCCTGCAGCGCGCCACGCAGGATCTCGGCGATGTAGGCGGCGGTGTGCAGGGTCATGGTGAGCACGGTGCACCAGAACGGATCGCGCAGGTACGGCCACAGCACACTGTTGCGCACGGCTTCGAACTGGGCGAGGCCGTAATACACCAGAAACAGCTGCACCAGTAGCGGCGTGCCGCGGAAGAAGAAGATGTAGCCGTAGGGCAGGGCGCGCACGTACCAGTGGCGCGAGGCGCGGGCGACGCCCAGCGGGATCGCCAGGATCAGGCCGGCGATCACGGCGATGGCCACCAGCTCCAGGGTCAGGGTCGCGCCCTGGGCCAGGCGTGGCAGCCATTTGATGATGACTTCCCAGTTCATTATTCAGCCCTCACGAAGCCGCGAGCGGCGCGTTTTTCCAGGAAGTACATGCCGGTCATGGCGACTACGGTCAGGCTCAGGTAGATGCACGCGGCAACCATGTAGAAGGTGAACGGCTCCTTGCTCACGGTCACGGCGATCTGCGAGTGACGCATGATTTCTTCAAGGCCGATCACCGACACCAGCGCGGTGTCCTTCATCAGGATCATGAACAGGTTGCCCAGGCCAGGCAGGGCAATGCGCCACATCTGCGGCAGGATGATCCGCGAGAGGATGCGGCCTTTGGACAGGCCCAGGGCCAGCCCGGCTTCGCGGTGGCCCTTGGGGATCGCCAGGATCGCGCCGCGGAATACTTCGGTAGCGTAGGCGCCAAAGCACAGGCCCAGCGCGATCACGCCGGCGGCAAATGCGCTCAGCTCAAGGCCGGGCATGTTCAGGGCGTCGCCGAGGCTGTTGACCAGGCCGACGGTGCCGAAATAGATCAGCAATACCCACAGCAGCTCGGGAATCCCGCGCACCAGGGTCGAATAGAAGCCGCCAAGCCATTGCAGTGGCTTGATGGCAGAAGTCTTGGCAAGGGCGCCGAGCAGGCCCAGGATCAGCCCCAGCAGCAAGGCGCAGAGCGCCAGTTTTACCGTCATCAGGGTGCCAGCCATCAAGGCCGGACCGAATCCGTGCAGGTCAATATTCATTGATTAGGTGCGTTCTAGGGACCGACACGCCGCGAGGGCGTGCCGGTCGGGCGAATCATTCGATGCTGAACGGGAAGTACTTGTCGTTGATCTTCTTGTACGTACCGTCGGCTTTGATTTCTTTCAGGGCAGCGTTGAGCTGGTCACGCAGCTTGTCGTCACCCTTGCGCACGGCAATGCCGATCTTGTCGCTGTCCATCACCGGCTCGCCTTTGAACTCATAGGCTTTGCCGTCGTTGGATTTGAGCCACTCGTACTGCACGTACTTGTCGGCGAGGATGGCGTCGACGCGGCCCGAGATCAGGTCGAGGTAGGCGTTTTCCTGGGTGTCGTACAGTTTGATCTGCACGTCGTCACCGTAGTTGTCTTCCAGCCAGGTGCCGGCCAGGGTCGCGCGCTGGGTGCCGATGATCTTGCCCTTGAGCGAGGCCTTGTCGGTCTTGAAGTCTTTGTTCTTCGGCGCGATGAACTGCAGCTTGTTCGAGTAGTACGGGTCGGTGAATTCAACCGCTTGCTTGCGCTCGTCGGTGATCGACAGCGACGACACCAGGAAGTCGAACTTCTTCGCGTTCAGGGCGGGGATGATGCCGTCCCAGTCGGAGGTGACGACCGAGCAGTCGACTTTCATCTTGGCGCACAGGGCGTCGCCGATGTCTTTGTCGAAGCCGACCACGTTACCGCTGGCATCCTTGTTGTTGAACGGCGGGTAGGCCGCTTCGATACCCATGCGCAGTTTGTCTGCGGCCAGGGCATTGGCCGAGAACACCAAAGTGGCGGCAGCGGCCAGGAGAAACTTCTTGTAGGTCTGCATGTATTGCTCCGTTAGCGGTGGCTGGACATGAATTGCTTGCAACGCGCCGAGTTCGGGTTTTCGAAGACCTGCTGCGGCGTTCCTTGCTCTTCAACCAGGCCCTGGTGCAGGAAAACCACTTCACTGGACACCTGGCGGGCAAAGTTCATCTCGTGAGTTACCAGCAGCATGGTACGGCCTTCGTCGGCCAATGCGCGGATAACGTTAAGCACTTCCTGGACCATTTCCGGATCGAGCGCCGAAGTTGGCTCGTCGAACAGGATCACCTTGGGCTTCATGGCCAGGGTACGGGCAATGGCGGCACGCTGTTGCTGGCCACCGGAAAGCTGGGCGGGGTAGCTGTGGCGCTTGTCGAAGATACCGACTTTGTTCAGCAGCGCCTCGGCATGTTCAGTGGCTTCGGCCTTGCTCTGGCCAAGCACGCGGCGCGGCGCCTCGATGATGTTGTCGAGGATCGACATGTGCGGCCACAGGTTGAAATTCTGGAAGACGAAACCGATTTCGCTGCGCAGGCGGTTGATCTGGCGGTTGTCCGACGGGATCAGGTCGCCGTTCTTGGCGGCCTTGAGCTTGAGCTCTTCACCGGCTACGAGGATCTGCCCTTGATGCGGGTTTTCCAGCAGGTTGATGCAGCGCAGCAGGGTGGACTTGCCGGAACCGGACGATCCGAGGATCGAGATCACGTCACCATCGCGCGCGGTCAGGGAAATGCCCTTGAGAATTTCCTGGGTGCCGTAGCGCTTGTGCAGATTGCGGATTTCCAGCGCGGGCGTGGCCTGGGCCATGTGCGGTCCTCTTCGGTTCGGGTGCGTTCCCAGCTGTTGGCGGCCTTCCTGGCGAGCGCCACGCTAGCATAGCGGCTCATTGACAGCCAACGGGGTCGCAAGGGGCTCGGGTCGCTGGCGGGGCAGTTTGTCGCATCGTTGCAGTGCAACGTCGCGAGGATGTCCGCCGGCCTTGTGCCCAGCACCAGAGCCTTGATGAAAAAAGGCGCGATGGTGCCAGTTTTGCACCGCACTGGGAAGCCGTTTTTAGCCGTAGTGGCTACTGCCCTCTTTCTCGCTTGAAGGGAGGTTGCGCTGACGGTTGCACCTGAGCGCTTCGATTTTGTGCGCGGGTGTTACCAAGGAGCACCTTTGGTGCATTTGTAAGTGGGTATTTCAGTAATCTGCTCGGCATAAGCCGATTTAATGTGCATTCGGTCAAGCCTTGGCCGAATGCCCTGCAGGCCCCGCCGTGATTGATATCGGGCCTGGCGCTGATGAGCCAAGCACGCAGATGGCGCGGTAATTGCCACAGGATATTTCCAGAATGCAGCGACGCCTACCTAAATCCCGGGTGCGCTGGCCAGTCATTCAGGTAGTCCACCTCCTTACAAAGGTAGTTTTATGAGCGGTAAGCACAATTCCAATGACCTCGCTCAGGGGCTCAAATCGCGTCACGTCACCATGTTGTCCATCGCCGGTGTGATCGGCGCGGGGCTGTTCGTTGGCTCCGGCCACGCCATTGCGGCGGCCGGCCCTGCGGTGCTGTTGGCCTACGCGGCAGCCGGTACCCTGGTGGTGCTGGTGATGCGTATGCTTGGCGAAATGGCGATCGCCTCGCCCGACACCGGTTCGTTCTCGACTTACGCTGATCGCTCGATCGGCCACTGGGCGGGCTTTACCATCGGCTGGCTGTACTGGTGGTTCTGGGTCCTGGTGATCCCGCTCGAAGCCAATGCTGCGGCCGCGATCCTCAATGCCTGGTTCCCGGCGGTTGATCTGTGGGCGTTCTCGCTGTTGATCACTCTGGCGCTGACCGTTACCAACTTGTTCAGCGTGAAGAACTACGGCGAATTCGAGTTCTGGTTCGCACTGCTCAAGGTGCTGGCGATCATCGGCTTCATCGTGGTCGGTTGTGCGGCCATGTTCGGCATGGTGCCGGGCAGCCAGGTCAGCGGCGTCAGCCACCTGTTCGACACCCAGGGCTTCATGCCAAACGGCCTCGGCGCAGTGCTGGCAGCCATGCTGACCACCATGTTCTCGTTCATGGGTACTGAAATCGTCACCATTGCCGCCGCTGAATCGAAAGACCCGGGCAAACAGATCAGCAAGGCCACCAACTCAGTGATCTGGCGGATCTGCCTGTTCTACCTGGTGTCGATCTTCCTGGTCGTGGCCCTGGTGCCATGGAACGACCCAGCCCTGGCGGCCACCGGTTCGTACCAGACCGTGCTGAGCATGATCGGCGTGCCGAATGCCAAGCTGATCGTCGACATCGTCGTCCTGATCGCCGTGACCAGCTGCCTCAACTCGGCGCTGTACACGTCCTCGCGCATGCTGTTCTCGCTGAGCAAGCGTGGCGATGCGCCGGCCGTTGCCCAGCGCACCACCAGGGCGGGTACGCCGCATTGGGCAGTGCTGCTGTCGACCGCTGCAGCGTTCCTCTGCGTATTTGCCAACTTCGTCGCGCCAGCGCAGGTGTTCGAGTTCCTGCTGGCCAGCTCCGGCGCCATTGCCTTGCTGGTGTATCTGGTGATTGCCGTGTCGCAACTGCGCATGCGCAGCCAGCGTGAAGCCCGCGGCGAGAAGATCGAGTTCAAAATGTGGCTGTTCCCTGGCCTGACCTGGGTGACCATCGCCTTTATCGTCGCCGTGTTGGTGGTGATGGCGATTCGTCCAGACCACCGCATCGAGATCATCGCCACCGCGCTGCTGAGCCTGGCTGTGGTCGCTGCCGGCCTGCTGGTGCAGCGCAAGCGCAAGGCCGCCGTGGCAGCTGGGCGGGTTGTGCTGAGTAACTGATCTGCCGGCTCGTTGAGCTGAATGCAAAAAGGCCGCGCTCTGGATTAGGGCGCGGCCTTTTTAATGTCGCAACGCTGCCGGTGTAGGAGCGGCCTTGTGTCGCGAAAGGCCCGCGTAGCGGGCCCGGCAATTTCGGCGGCGAAGCTGAGAATCAGGGGCCGCTGCGCAGCCCTTTCGCGACACAAGGCCGCTCTACAGGGGCGGCTGAGGCAGATTTAGCCGAACTGCTTCTGTTGCAGCTGCTGCTTGGCGACCACTTCAGAGGCCGCTACGTAGGCTTCCTGGAACTCGTCGCTCTCCAGCCAGGCCATGGTGGTTTCTTCGTCGGCGCCGTCCAGCCAGGTGCGGTAGGCGGTGAACACCAGCACGATGTAGTCGGTGGCGTGCTCTTCCTTGTGGCCTTTGAGCACCAGGGTCAGCAACGGGTCGACCAGGAACACCGCGATCATCGCTACCAGGCCGGTTTCCTGGGCGGCTTTCATCTTGCTGAACAGCTCGCTGTAGCTGTCCGACTCCAGCGCCTTGTTGAAAATCTGCTCGACGCTGGCGCTGTCACCGGCGCTCGCCTTGACTGCCTGGCCGCTGCGCACCATGCGGTTTTGCTTGGCTTTGCTGGCGGCGCGCTTGGCGCGTTTTTGCTGCTTGGTGTTGGAAGCCATGGGGCCTGAAATCCTTGGAGGGCAAAAGTGCGCGTATTGAATCGCACTTGCCCGACAAACCCAAGAGGCACGCGTCGCGATCAGGCGGTCGGCGCCTCATCTTCTTCAAAGCCACGCGATGCCCGGCCGACCAGCAGCGGGTCGGGCGCATGGGCCACGCGCAGGTCCTTGCCGGGGTACTCCAGCGAATGCAGGAAGTGGCGGATGCAGTTGATCCGCGCGCGCTTCTTGTCATCCGACTTGATCACCGTCCACGGCGCATCGCCGGTGTCGGTATGGAAGAACATCGCCTCTTTGGCGCCGGTGTAGTCGTCCCACTTGTCCAGCGACTTGATGTCGATCGGCGACAGCTTCCAGTGCTTGAGCGGGTCGTCCCGGCGCGAGACGAAACGGCGCAGCTGCTCTTCGCGGTTGACCGAGAACCAGTACTTGAACAGCAGGATGCCGCTGTTGGTGAGCATCCGCTCAAGGTCTGGCGCCTGGCGCATGAACTCCAGGTATTGCATCGGGGTGCAGAAGTCCATCACCCGCTCGACCCCGGCGCGGTTGTACCAGGAGCGGTCGAAGAAGACCATTTCCCCGGCGGTCGGCAGGTGCTGGATGTAACGCTGGAAATACCACTGGCCCTGTTCCTGCTCGGATGGCTTCTCCAGCGCTACGATGCGCGCGCCACGCGGGTTCAGATGCTCCATGAAGCGTTTGATGGTGCCACCCTTGCCGGCCGCGTCACGGCCCTCGAACAGCACCACAATGCGCTGGCCGGTGTCCTTGGCCCAGCTCTGCACCTTGAGCAGCTCGATCTGTAGCTCGGTCTTGGCCTTCTCGTATTCGTTGCGGCGCAGCCGGGTGCGGTACGGATAGCTCGCGGGCAGACGTGCCGAAGTGCTGTCCTCGTTGCTGCCTTTGCGTGCGGTAGCCACCTGCAGCGCGGCGGGCTGCTGGCTGATGCTGAGGATCGCCGGCTCGGCGCTGACCTTGGCGGCCGGCTTGCGCTGGCGTGGGCGACGGCTGCGCGGGGCTGGTGTGGCGCTTGCGCTGAGGGTGGCGCTGGTGTCGGCAGTAGGGGCGGGGGAGAGAAGCGGGGTGGATTCGTCGCTCATGGAAATCCTTGCGGGTCGGTTCGAGTGTCCACCGATCATGCTAAGGATATTGCGCAAATGGCTTGTTGATACTGGTCAACGACGCGTGCGTTGCGCCACGGCTGCCAGGCGGCCGGGCGCAGCGGATACGCTGTTACTGGCTGGTCAAGGCTGCATGGCCTGGCTGTATACGGGCTGCTGGCGTTGGTCAGTCTCGCCCAACTCGTTGATGCAGTAGTTGATGTAGTACAGGTTGAGCACGAAGGTGTTGAAGCCGTTCATGCGGAAGTGGATCTGGTTGTTGGCGTGGGCGAAGGCCAGCAGTATGCGTCGGGCATTGAATGCCCAGACGATTTGCAGCACAAGGGCAGCAATGCTCAGCAAGCCGGCTGCAATTTCCAAGGCCAGTTGCTCATCGTTGATGAACAGGCCGCTCAGGCCCGTGCAGACAAACATCCAGATAATGTAGGTCTCACTGCACGCCTCTTGGCCGGTGGCTTCACGCAGGTGCTGATTGGTCTTGTACAGCCACAGCAGCAGGTACAGGCCGCCGGTCGCCATGGTCAGCAGCACCATGTGCAGCGTCTTGCGGTTGACCTTGTTCATGAGTTCGCTTGGGGATGTCATAGCGCTTCCGATTTTCGAGTGTGAAAAACGGGCTGAGGCATTGCGTGTCTTGGGAGGCAGTCCATGCTCAACCATCGTCCTTGGGGGCTATCTGCTCAGGGATGGCAGATGCGGCGCGGATGATAGCACGGGGCCACACATGCTCTGCGGCCTGCTGATTAAATCCCAGGCATAAAAAAACCCTGAATCTTTCGATTCAGGGTTTTAGTGTTTTGGTGCCCAGAGACGGAGTCGAACCGCCGACACGAGGATTTTCAATCCTCTGCTCTACCGACTGAGCTATCTGGGCAACGGGGCGCATTAAAAGACTTTTTCAGGTTTGCGTCAACGACTTTTTGAAAATTTTTTAAATTAATTCCGTCGCTTACGCTTTTACGGGGTCATTCGCTCGGCGGAACGTAGCCTTCGGCCTTGGCGTAGTCCTCGCCGGAGAAGTACTTGTCCATCTCCAACTGGAGGAATTTGCGGTCCTCGGCGTTCATCATGTTCAGGCGCTTCTCGTTGATCAGCAGGGTCTGGTGCTTGAGCCAATCACCCCAGGCTTGCTGGGAGATGTTATCGAAGATGTCCTGGCCCTTGGCACCCGGGTACGGTGGGCGCTCGAGGCCGGGCAGTTCCTGGTGGTATTTGCGGCAGTTCACGGTGCGGGTCATTGCGGCTCTCCTGCAATCAATTCGTCGGCCGCGCGTTTCAGCAGCTTCTTGACCGGGGCGGCGAGGCCCAGGCGCGGCGGGGTGGCGAGGTTATACCAGAGCCAGTCAGGCTCGGCCACGTGCGTACCCAGTGGGTCGACGCGCACCAGCCAGGGCTCGATGGCCAACTGGAAATGGCTGAAGGTATGGGTAAGGCCGTCCAGCGCCTGTGTGCCGTTCAGGCGCAGGCCGTGCTGATAGGCAAGGTCATCGAGCTGCTCGAGGTCATCCAGCTCAGGCAGGCTCCACAAACCGCCCCACAGGCCGCTAGACGGGCGCCGGTAGAGCAGGATGGCGCCCTCGCGGTTGGCCAGCATCGGCATCAGCGTGCGCCGCTGTGGCAGCGCCTTGCGTGGCTTGGGCTCGGGGTAGTGGGTTTCCTGGCCGAGCAGGTGCGCTTCGCAGCCGCGCTGCAGCGGGCAGATCAGGCATTTGGGCTTGCTGCGGGTACACAGGGTGGCGCCAAGGTCCATCATCGCCTGGGTGTAGTGGTTGGCCCGGGCTTGTGGGGTGTAGCGCTCGGCGGTCGCCCACAAGGCGTTGGCAACCTTGGGTTCGCCCGGATAACCGCCCTGAGCGGTGAAACGGGCCAGCACGCGCTTGACGTTGCCGTCGAGGATCGGCGCGCGGATACCCATGCTGATGCTGGCGATCGCGCCGGCTGTGGAGCGGCCAATGCCGGGCAGCTCGGTGAGCTGCTCGACACTACGCGGGAACTCCCCCCCATGTTGGCTGACGACGATCTGCGCGGCCTTCTGCAGGTTGCGGGCGCGGGTGTAGTAACCGAGCCCGGTCCACAGGTGCAGCACTTCGTCTTCCGGCGCTTCGGCCAGCGCCTGCACGGTGGGCAGGGCCTGCATGAAGCGGTCGAAGTAGTTCAGCACGGTGCTGACCTGGGTCTGCTGCAGCATGATTTCCGAGACCCATACCCGGTACGGGTTGATGCCTTGCTGCCAGGGCAGGTCGTGGCGGCCGTGCTGGTCATACCATGCCAGCACGGCGCCGGAGAATTGCTCGGGGCTCATCGTTTGAACAGCCCCTTGAACGCGTCTTTGAGTTCCGGGCTGACCTTGTCGCCCAGCTTCTCATCGAGTTTCTCGTCGATCTTGTCCTTCAGGCGGTTGCCGGCCAGCTTGGCGGCGACCTTGCCCAGGCCGTCCTGATCCAGGCGGCAGGCTTTGGCACCCAGTTCCAACGGGCCACGGCAGCGCAGTGGCAGCTCGACGCCGACAAAGCGCTCGTTGACCTGGCAGGCAGGGTCCGGCATGGCGCGCTGGTCACCTTCGATCACCACGCCAACGCGGTAGTCCATGCCGAGCACGCGCAGGTCCAGATCGCCCTGGCCGTTGACCGTCAGGCCGGGGATGCGCGCTTTCAGGTCAGGGTTGCTGGCCACGCCGTTACGCACTACAAGGCTGCCGCGCAGCTCTTCGAATGGAGTGTCCTTGCCACGCGGGTCGCCGCTCAACTGTTTGCGGTTGAGGGTGGCGATGGCCTGACACAGCTGCTGCTCAAGGTTGGCATTGACCAGCACCCCATCATTGATGGTGAAGTTGGCGTTGCCGTTGAGGGTGTCGATCAGCGCTTTCTGACTGTTGCCGCTGGCGGTGAGGTCGCTGCTCAGGGTCAGCAGGCCTTTGACTGGCGGCGCCTGTTCCGGGTTGTCGGACTTGATGAAGTGCTCGACCGGGACCCGGTTGATCTTGGTGTTGATGCCGATCTGCGGCACGGCCGGGCGTACGTCGACGCTGCCCGTTGCTTCAAAGGTGCCGTTATACAACTCGCCGCGCAGGCTTTGCAGAGCAATCAAACCGCCCTGGCCGCTGGCCTTGAGTTGGGCATCGCTGATCGGCAGTTTGTCCAGGGTCAGTGCGCCAAAGCTCAGGTCGGCTTGCAGGTCGAGGGCACGCAGGCGGTCGACCGGCAGCAGTTTGTCGGTGCTCCAGGCAACCTGGGTCGGTGCGCTTGGCAGCGGCGAGCTGCCGGCACCGGCAACGGCGGTTGCTTCCTGCTGCTGGACCTCGGCCTGACGCGCCGCCTTGGCGCCCTTGGCCTGCTCGCTTTTGGCCGGGAAGTAGCGATCGGCGTCGAACTTGTCGCCTTTGAGCTGAATGCGCAGGGCTTGCTTGGCGAAGTCTTCAATAGCTACGCGACCACTGAAGCTGCTGTCATCCAGTTTCACTGCCAGGCCTTCCAGAGCCAGGCTGGTCGGGCTGGCGCTGAGCCGGCTGACCAGTTCCAGTTTGCTGAAGGCGGCCGGGTCGGCAGTGGCTGGCAATGGCTGGCCAATGCTGTCGAGGAAGGTGCGCAGGTCGAACTGGGCGATGGAGATACCGCCGCCGACCAGCGGCGTCTTGTCCAGCTCGCGCACGTTCAGCTCACCCAGTGCACGCAACTGGTTGGCGGAAACCTTCAGGCCATTCCAGGACGCGACATTGGCTGCCATGTCGACCAGCAATTGGCCCTGAGCAGCAAAGGTCATGGTCTTGCCGGCAAACGGCTCGCCCGAGGCTTCGCCGGACAGGCGCATGTCTTCGAGGTTGTAGCGCTTGAGCTTGCGATCAAAGCGCAGTTCGCCGGCCAGTTCGCTGCGCACCTTGATGTTCGGCTGCGCGGCGCTGATGAAGGCGCTGGCCTTGAGCGGGATGTTCGCCCCTTCGTGGACCGCGCCGGTGCTCAGCTGGATGCTCTCGGCGGTCAGGCTCTGGCCAGTCTTGGCATCGGTGTACTGCACGCGGGCGTTGTTCACGGTCAGGCTGTCGATATCCAGCTTGACCGAGCGCTCGCTGGCGCTTTCTTCACTGCGCTTCGGTTCGCTCGGCGCCGGCGCAGGCTGGCCAGGCGTGGTGCTGGCCTGGGTCGGCAGTGGTTTGCCGATGTCCTGCCAGTTGCCGTGGCCGTTTTCGTCACGCATCAGGCTCAGGTTGAGCCCCTCGACGCGTACGTCGCTCATCTGCACTTCACGGCGCAGCAATGGCAGCACGCGCACCGACAGGCCGAGCATCTGCAGGTCTGCAAACGGTTCGGTGGGTTTGTTCAGGGTGGCGATGCTGGCTTCATGCAGCTCCAGGCCCAGCCACGGGAACAGGCTCCAGCCAATGTCACCGTTGAGGGTCAGCTCGACATGAGCCTTGTCCCGTGCCAGCTGGCGAATCTCGTCTTTATAGTCGTTGGGATCGAAGAGGTGGGTCAGGGCAAAGCCCAGTGCCACGATGATCAGCAGCAACCCGAGAAGCCCCAGCCCCAGGATTTTGCCGAACGCTTTCATGGGCGAGTCCTTGTAGTCCGAAATGAAAATTCAAGCGCCAGAGTATAGCGCTGTGGCTGGTTAGCCTGAGTACCCGCCGGTAGATATAGGTTATTTCCTACCTAAGTATCGGTTTCGCCGGGTTGCGCAGCCTGGTTCTACTCAGGCTGATCAGTTTCTGACCGCCAGCTACTCTACAGTTCAGCTGGCTTGCGCAGGTGGCAAAAAAATAACGATGTCAGATTGCTTCCATTGAGCGTTTCAGCTGGTTAACCTTGCGCCGCTTTCGCCGCATTACGCGACCGATTGTCGCGGATGCCGTGAATATCCGACCACAGCGTGCGTGCAGCCAACTCGGCCGAAGAGCCGAGGGCAACGTCTACTTATAAGAGGAAACACCATGAGCAGCAGTACTGCGGGAGAAGCGGCGCGCGCGCCGGGCTTCCTGTCCAAGGAGCGCATCATTGCCCGGCCGGGCTTCAACCGTTGGCTGGTGCCCCCAGCAGCGCTGGCAATCCATCTGTGCATCGGCATGGCGTATGGTTTCTCGGTGTTCTGGCTGCCGTTGTCGCAAGCTATCGGCATCACCGCACCGGTTGCCTGTTCGGCGGACATGGGCTTCATCGCGCGGATGTTCAGCGCCGAGTGTGACTGGCCGATCTCGATGCTGAGCTGGATCTACACGCTGTTCTTCGTCTTCCTCGGCTGCTCGGCTGCCGTGCTCGGCGGCTGGCTGGAACACGCCGGCCCACGCAAGGCTGGCCTGGTTTCGGCGCTGTGCTGGTGCGGTGGCCTGCTGATCTCGGCGATCGGCATCAAGACCCACCAGCTGTGGCTGATGTGGCTCGGCTCGGGGGTGATCGGTGGTATCGGCCTGGGCCTGGGCTATATCTCGCCAGTGTCGACCCTGATCAAGTGGTTCCCGGACAAGCGCGGCATGGCTACCGGCATGGCAATCATGGGCTTTGGTGGCGGCGCGATGGTCGGTGCGCCTTTGGCCACTGCGCTAATGGGCCATTTCGGCAGCTCGGTTGAAGTCGGCGTATGGCAGAGCTTTGTGGTCATGGCGGCGATCTACTTCGTGTTCATGACGGCTGGCGCCTTGACCTACCGCGTACCGCCAACCGGCTGGAAGCCTGAGGGCTGGACGCCGCCGGCGAAAAAAGCCAACGCGATGGTCACCGACCGTCACGTGCATGTCAGCGTTGCCTGGAAAACCCCACAGTTCGCGCTGGTCTGGCTGGTGCTGTGCCTGAACGTTTCGGCCGGTATCGGCATCCTCGGCATGGCTTCGCCACTGCTGCAGGAAGTGTTCGCCGGCAAGCTGATCGGCAACGAGCTGAGCTTCAGCGAGCTGAACAGCGCGCAACTGGCGCAGATCGCGGCAATCGCCGCCGGCTTCACCGGCCTGCTCAGCCTGTTCAACATTGGCGGACGGTTCTTCTGGGCTTCGTTCTCCGACTATATCGGCCGCAAGAACACCTACTTTGCCTTCTTCGCCCTCGGCGTTGGCCTCTACAGCCTGGTGCCGAACATGGGCCATCTGGGCAACGTGGCGCTGTTCGTGGCGGCGTTCTGCATCATCCTGTCGATGTACGGCGGTGGTTTTGCGACGGTGCCGGCTTACCTGGCTGACCTGTTCGGTACGCAGATGGTCGGTGCGATCCATGGTCGCCTGCTGACCGCCTGGGCTGCTGCCGGCGTGCTCGGTCCGGTGCTGATCACCTACCTGCGCGAGTCGCAGCTGGCGGCCGGGGTTGCCCGTGCGGCGGCCTACGACATGACCTTGTACATCCTCGCCGGTCTGCTGGTGCTGGGCTTTATCTGCAACGCCCTGGTGCGTCCAGTAGCCGACAAGTACTTCATGACCGATGCCGAGCTTGCGGCCGAGCGCGCGCTGAGCCACGACAAAGGCGTCGACAACGCCCGTTCGCTGGAGTGGCACGCCGCGCCGGGCAGCCTGCCGCTGGTGCTGCTGGCCTGGGCCGTGGTGGTGATTCCGCTGGCGTGGGGTATCTGGATTACCCTGCAAAAGACTGCCGTACTGTTCCACTGACAACCGCGCTGGCTGGCTTGCATGCCAGCCAAACCGGGCCAAACGCGGGTAAATTCGCTGTCGCAGGGGGCTTATAGCCCTGGTGCCAGCGGGTTTACCCGCGTTTGCATTGCCCCGGCGAGTTGCCATATGTCATCCGCGTTTCAAGCTGACGCGTTCTAGGCCTATAATGTCGACCTTTTCGCCCAATGATTTTGCGGAGCTGGTGATGGTCGAACGTAAGGCTTCCGTCGAGCGCAATACCCTGGAAACCCAGGTGAAGGCCTCGATCAACCTCGATGGCAGTGGCAAGGCCCGATTCGATATCGGCGTGCCCTTCCTTGAACACATGCTCGACCAGATCGCCCGGCACGGGCTGATCGATCTGGACATCGAATGCAAGGGCGACCTGCATATCGATGATCACCACACCGTCGAAGACGTCGGCATCACCCTTGGCCAGGCGTTTGCCAAGGCCGTTGGCGACAAAAAAGGCATCTATCGTTACGGTCACGCCTATGTGCCGCTCGATGAAGCCTTGTCGCGTGTGGTCATCGACTTCTCCGGCCGCCCAGGCCTGTCAATGCACGTGCCCTACACCCGGGCTTCGGTTGGTGGCTTCGATGTCGACCTGTTCCAGGAGTTCTTCCAGGGCTTCGTCAACCATGCGCTGGTCACCCTGCACATCGATAACCTGCGCGGGCACAACACCCACCACCAGATCGAGACCGTGTTCAAAGCCTTCGGCCGTGCCCTGCGCATGGCGGTCGAGCAGGACGAGCGCATGGCCGGGCAAATGCCGTCGACCAAGGGATGCCTGTAAATGCAGACCGTAGCCGTAATCGACTATGGCATGGGCAACCTGCACTCGGTGGCCAAGGCGCTTGAGCATGTAGGCGCCGGCAAGGTGCTGGTCACCAGCGACGCTGCGGTGATCCGCGAGGCCGATCGCGTGGTGTTCCCCGGTGTAGGCGCTATTCGCGACTGCATGGCCGAGATTCGCCGGCTGGGCTTTGACAGCCTGGTCCGTGAAGTCAGCCAGGACCGGCCGTTTCTCGGCATCTGTGTCGGCATGCAAGCGCTGCTCGATCACAGCGAAGAAAACGACGGCGTCGATTGCATCGGCTTGTTCCCCGGCCAGGTGCGCTTCTTCGGCAAGGACCTGGAAGAGCAGGGCGAGCACCTCAAGGTGCCGCACATGGGCTGGAACGAAGTCAGCCATGCCATCGAGCACCCGCTCTGGCATGACATTCCCGACCGTGCCCGGTTCTACTTCGTGCACAGCTACTACATCAATGCCGGCAAGCCTGGCCAGGTAGTCGGTCGCGGCCACTACGGCGTCGACTTCGCTGCTGCGCTGGCCGAAGGCTCGCGCTTTGCCGTGCAGTTCCACCCGGAGAAGAGCCATACCCATGGCCTGCAGTTGCTGCAGAACTTCGCCGCCTGGGATGGCCGCTGGTAAATGAGCAAGTCGCGGACCAAACCACCGATCCTGACCCTCGCCCCCGAACAGGAGCGCGAGGCCCTGGACAAGCTCAAGCGCTTTCTTGAAGACCGCTTCGAGCTTGAGCTGGGGTCGTTCGAGGTGGCCGAGGTCCTCGACCTGTTTTCCCGAGAAGTGGCTCCGTATTACTACAACAGGGCGATTGCCGATGTTCAGCTGCACCTCAAGGAGCGGTTCGAGAGCATCGAAAGCGACCTGTGGGCGCTCGAGAAGCCCTGAACCCCAACGATTAGACAGGTTGCCAAGATGCTGATTATTCCCGCTATCGATCTCAAGGACGGTGCTTGCGTGCGCCTGCGTCAGGGCCGCATGGAAGACTCCACGGTGTTCTCCGATGACCCGGTGAGCATGGCCGCCAAATGGGTCGAGGGTGGCTGCCGCCGCCTGCACCTGGTTGACCTCAACGGCGCCTTCGAAGGCCAGCCGGTCAACGGCGAAGTGGTTACTGCCATCGCCAAACGCTACCCACAACTGCCGATCCAGATCGGCGGCGGTATCCGTTCGCTGGAAACCATCGAGCACTACATCAAGGCCGGCGTCAGCTACGTGATCATCGGCACCAAGGCGGTCAAGCAGCCTGAGTTCGTCGCCGAAGCGTGCAAGGCGTTTCCGGGCAAGGTCATCGTTGGCCTGGACGCCAAGGACGGTTTCGTCGCCACCGACGGCTGGGCTGAAGTCAGCTCGGTGCAGGTGATCGACCTGGCCAAGCGCTTCGAGGCTGATGGCGTGTCGGCAATCGTCTACACCGACATCGCCAAGGACGGCATGATGCAGGGCTGCAACGTGCCCTTCACCAAAGCCCTGGCCGAAGCCACGCGCATCCCGGTGATCGCCTCGGGCGGCATCCACAACCTGGGTGACATTCGTGCCCTGCTCGACGCCAAGGCGCCGGGCATCGTCGGTGCCATCACTGGCCGGGCGATCTACGAGGGTACCCTGGACGTCGCCGAGGCCCAGGCCTTCTGCGACACCTACCAAGGCTGAGGAGCAACCCATGGCACTGGCCAAGCGCATCATCCCTTGCCTGGACGTGGACAACGGCCGGGTGGTCAAGGGCGTCAAGTTCGAGAACATCCGCGATGCCGGTGACCCGGTAGAAATCGCCCGTCGTTACGATGAGCAGGGCGCCGACGAGATTACCTTTCTCGACATCACCGCCAGCGTCGATGGCCGTGACACGACCTTGCATACCGTCGAGCGCATGGCCAGCCAGGTGTTCATCCCGCTGACCGTGGGCGGTGGCGTGCGCACCGTGCAGGATATTCGCAACCTGCTCAATGCTGGTGCCGACAAGGTCTCGATCAATACTGCGGCGGTGTTCAACCCCGAGTTCGTGGGCGAGGCTGCGCAGCGTTTCGGCTCGCAGTGCATCGTGGTCGCTATTGACGCGAAGAAGGTCTCTGGCCCGGGCGAAACCCCGCGCTGGGAGATTTTCACCCACGGCGGGCGCAAGCCGACCGGGCTCGATGCAGTCGAGTGGGCAAAGAAGATGGAAGGCCTGGGTGCCGGTGAGATTCTGCTGACCAGCATGGATCAGGACGGCATGAAAAACGGCTTTGATCTGGGCGTGACCCGGGCCATCAGCGATGCGCTGGGGATTCCGGTGATTGCCTCAGGTGGTGTGGGCAATCTGCAGCACCTGGCGGACGGCATTCTGGAAGGGCATGCCAGCGCGGTGCTGGCAGCGAGTATCTTCCACTTTGGCGAATACACCGTGCCTGAAGCCAAGGCTTACATGGCCGCGCGCGGAATCGTCGTACGCTGATGCACCCGAGTGGGGCCGCCAGACGGCCCCACTGTCATCAACCGTGGTTCTTGCCGAGCAACGCGTGATACAGCTCGGTATCGCCAAGAATCCCGACTACCTTGTCGTTATCCTGCAACACCAGCTTGTTGCCGGTCTGATAGCGAATCTGCAGCGCTTCGCGCATGCCGATATCGGCGTGCACCACGGTCGGGCGGCGGTCGAGCAACGCCACATCCTGCCCCGGCGCCCAGTTCTGCATGTCCATGCCGTTCTGGCCCTGGCGTGCGCGGGTCAACGAGTTACCTTCGCCCAGGTCGAGCCAGGAATCGCCACTCGGGTCCAGACACACTGAGCCATTGACGCGCTTGCACTTGTCCAGGGTGCGCATCAGGCTGCGTCCGCACAGCACGTTGAGTGGGTTGGTGTGGGCAACGAAGGTGCGCACATATTCATCCGCTGGGTTCAGCACGATTTCTTCGGGCTTGCTGTACTGGATGATGCGGCCGTCTTTCATGATCGCGATGCGGCTGCCCAGCTTGAGCGCCTCGTCGAGGTCGTGGCTGACGAACACGATGGTCTTGTTCAGCTTGCTCTGCAGCGCCAGCAGCTCGTCCTGCAGGCCCTGGCGGATCAGCGGGTCGAGGGCCGAGAACGGTTCGTCCATCAGCAGAATGTCGGCATCCATGGCCAGGGCGCGGGCCAGGCCGACGCGCTGCTGCATGCCGCCAGAGAGCTCGTCAGGCTTTTTATTGCGCCATTGGGTCAGGCCGACCAGCTCAAGCTTCTCGTCCACCAGCTTGCGCCGGTCCTTCTCGGGGCGGCCTTGCATCTCCAGGCCAAAGCTGATGTTTTCCCGCACTGTCAGCCACGGCATCAGGGCGAACTTCTGGAACACCATGGCGATGCGCTTGGTGCGCATCATCTTCAGTTCGGCCGGTGTGCAGTGGGCGATGTCGATGTGCTTGCCTTCGTGCTCGACGAAAAGTTTGCCGCGGCTGACCGTGTTAAGGCCGTTGATGCAGCGCAGCAGGCTCGACTTGCCCGAACCGGACAAGCCCATCAGCACGCAGATTTCGCCTTTCTCGATATCCAGGTTGGCCTTTTCGACGCCAACCACCAGGCCGGTCTGCTTGAGGATCTGCTCGCGAGTCTGGCCCTGGTCGAGCAGCGACAGCGCCTCGCGCGGCTTGTTGGTGAAGATGACGTCGACGTCTTCGAATCGAATGATGCTCATGCCTCACTCCTTGCCGTAGCTTCAGGTTGCTTGCAGATACGGTCGAGCATGATTGCCAGCAGCACGATCGCCAGGCCTGCTTCGAAGCCCAGGGAGATATCAGCGGTGTTCAGTGCGTTGACCACAGGTTTGCCCAGGCCGTCAGCGCCGACCAGGGCGGCGATCACCACCATCGACAGCGACAGCATGATGCATTGGGTGACGCCAGCGGCAATGCTCGGCATTGCGTGCGGCAGTTCGATGCGCGTCAGCAGTTGCCGGCGCGAGCAGCCAAAGGCCTTGCCGGCATCGAGCAGCTCTTGCGGTACGTCACAGATGCCCAGGTAGGTCAGGCGAATCGGCGCGGCAATCGCAAACACCACGGTAGAGATCAGCCCCGGCACAACGCCGAGGCCGAACAGGGTCAAGGTTGGGATCAGGTAGACGAAGGTGGGTACCGTCTGCATCAGGTCGAGTACCGGGCGCAGGCCGGTGTAGAACATCGGTTTGTGCGCGGCAAGAATGCCCACCGGCACGCCGATGGCAACGCACACCACCGTGGCGAAGGTGACCTGGGCGAGGGTCTCCATGGTTTCCTGCCAGTAGCCCAGGTTGAGAATCAGCAGAAACGACAGTGCAACAAAGGCCGTCAGCGACCATTTGCGCTGGATCAAGTGCGCCAGCGCGGCGAACAGTGCGATCAGCACCAGTGGGTTGAACCAGGTCAGGGCGCTGGTCACCCCGTGAATCATGAACTCCAGGCCTTGAGCGATGGCATCGAAATAATCTGCGCCGTTCTGAGTCAGCCATTCGACGAACGACGCGATGTACTGCCCCAGAGGTATTTTCTGATCAATAAGCATGATAGCGAGCTTCCACCTGCATAGATTGGAATCAGTCCGGGGCAGGCACGGTCCTGCCCCGAGAGAGTGCCGGTTGTGTGTTGGTTATTGCGCCAACTTGGCCTTGGCTGCCTCCAGCCCTGGTTTGCCATCTACGGTGGTGACTCCGGCGAGCCAGGTATCGAGCACTTGTGGGTTGTTTTTCAGCCACGCCTTGGCCGCGGCATCAGGCTTCATCTTGTCGTCGAGAACATTGCCCATCAGCTCGCTTTCCATGTCGAGCGAGAACGACAGGTTCTTCAGCAACTGGCCAACGTTGCTGCACTCCTGGGTGTAACCCTTGCGGGTGTTGGTCAGCACGGTGGCCTTGCCAAAATCAGGGCCGAAGAAGTCGTCGCCACCGGTCAGGTACTGCATCTTGAAGCGCTTGTTCATCGGGTGTGGTTCCCAGCCGAGGAACACCACCGCTTCACCGCGCTTCTGCGAGCGATCGACCTGCGACAGCATGCCTGCTTCACTGGACTGGACGATCTTGAAGCCGGCCGTCTTGAGGCCGAAGGCGTCCTTGTCGATCATGCTCTGGATGGTGCGGTTGCCATCGTTGCCAGGCTCGATGCCGTAGATCTTGCCGCCCAGTTCGTCTTTGAATTTGGCGATGTCGGCGAAGTCTTTCAGGCCCTTGTCATACAGCGCCTGTGGCACTGCCAGGGTGTACTTGGCGTCTTCCAGGTTGGCGCGCACGGTCTCGACGGTACCGGCGTCGCGGTACTGTTTGATGTCGTTTTCCATGGTCGGCATCCAGTTGCCGAGGAATACATCCAGATCCTTGCCTGCGGCCAGCGACTTGTAGGTCACCGGGACCGAGATCATGGTGGTGTGGGTCTTGTAACCCAGCGCTTCGAGCACCGCACTGGTAACCGCAGTGGTTACCGTGATGTCGGTCCAGCCGACATCGGAAAAACGTACCGTCTGACACTGTTCCGGCTCTGCAGCCTGAGCCAGCAACGGTGCCGTGAGCATCGCAACCAGCAACAGCGAGGGTGAACCTTTCATAGGTGGACTCCTGTAGTTTTTTCTTCGGGTTCGCGTGGGTCGCCGGGGCTTCTCAGGGTCCGGTCGACCAGGCCTGCAGAGGGCAGGTTGCGGGGCCGTGCAATACGAGTCGCTTTCGATAATCCTCCAGCGCCGGGCAATCGCCTACTGCCTGAGTCGCATCCAGTACAGGATGGGTCGTATCCAGTACGGGCAATGTCGCATATGGATTTTTCCACCCGCTGCACCCCCTCTTTGCGGCATTTACCCAGCCGAAAACGGCTGGAACAGGGCCTAAGCTGCGCCAGCACATCGCGGCGCGGCCGGACAAAAGTACGTCGGTTGCAGACGGCGAGTGGCGGCGCAAAAGGCTGATGATGCAGGTAATAGCGGCAGCTCGCAGGTTCAGCCTAGCAGTTGCCAGACGCGCCACATGGCGCGGCCAGACAAGCCCAGCAAGAGGTGTTCCGACCATGGCCATCAGCGTGTTCGACCTGTTCAAGATTGGTGTAGGGCCTTCCAGCTCGCACACTGTCGGCCCAATGCGCGCCGCAGCGCTGTTCGTCGAGGGTTTGCGTGAGCGCGGCGAGCTTGAACAAGTGGCGCGTATCGAGGTGCGCCTGTATGGCTCGCTGTCGGCCACCGGCATCGGCCATGGCACCGATCACGCCACCATCATGGGCCTGATGGGCGAATGGCCAGACGCCATTGACCCAAGCCAGATCGTCCCGCGCATCGCCGATCTGCGCGAAACCAATACCCTATTGCTGGACAACCGCCTGCCGGTCGAATTTGTCTGGGCGCGCGACATGCTGCTGCTCGACGAGAACCTGCCGTACCACCCCAACGCCATGACCTTGAAGGCCGAGGGCGCGCACGGCGAGCTGCACCAGGACACTTATTACTCGGTTGGCGGCGGCTTTGTGGTCGACGCCAAGCAGGCTGCCAGCGGTGTGCTCGATGCTGATCAAACCGAGCTGCCGTACGATTTCAACAGCGCTGCCGAGTTGCTCCGGCTGTGCAAGCAAAACGACCTCAGCGTGTCGCAATTGATGCTGGCCAACGAGAAGGTCTGGCGCAGCGAGGCAGAAATTCGCGCCGGCCTGATCAAGCTCTGGAGCGCCATGCAGGACTGCGTCAACAACGGCTTGAAGCATGAAGGGATCCTGCCTGGCGGGCTCAATGTGCGTCGCCGGGCAGCCAAGCTGCACCGCAGCCTGCAAGAGCTGGGCAAGCCCAACGTGATCGGCTCGACCCTCAGTGCAATGGAGTGGGTCAACCTGTTCGCCCTGGCGGTCAACGAAGAAAACGCCGCCGGCGGGCGCATGGTCACCGCGCCTACCAATGGCGCTGCCGGGATCATCCCGGCGGTGCTGCATTACTTCATGCGCTTCTCCGACGTGGTCGATGAAAGCCACGTCGTTGATTTCCTGCTGGCTGCAGCTGCGGTAGGCATTCTGTGCAAGAAGAACGCCTCGATCTCGGGCGCCGAAGTGGGCTGCCAGGGTGAAGTCGGCTCCGCCTGCGCAATGGCCGCCGCCGGCCTGGCTCAAGTGCTTGGGGCAACTCCGGCGCAACTGGAAAACGCCGCCGAAATTGCTCTGGAGCATAACCTCGGCCTGACCTGCGACCCGGTCGGCGGGTTGGTTCAGGTGCCGTGCATCGAGCGCAATGCAATTGCCGCAGTGAAGGCAATCAACGCAGTGCAGATGGCCTTGCGCGGTGATGGCGAGCACTTCATCTCGCTCGATCAGGTAATCCGCACCATGCGCGATACCGGCGCCGACATGCACGACAAGTACAAGGAGACCTCCCGCGGAGGTCTTGCCGTCAGCGTCATCGAATGCTGATTCAGCGTTGATTCCCAAGGGCCGCATGCGGCCCTTTTTTGCAGCCGAATGCGCACCTCGCACAACTCGAAATTGCCACTAATGACCACTGCGCCTCTTTTTGGTGCGCCGGTCATCTGCATTTTCAAACAAATTGTTTAACAGGCTGATACTGGAGCGGTGACAAGGTTACATGTCGTTTAGAGACATGTTTCCCGGCACTGCTACTTAAATGCTCACTGGCGATAAGGAAAAGCCCTACGACGGGGCTTGCGGCTAGAACCATCGCTGTAGCAGAAGCCCATGGTCGCTGGTGCGCAAGGTCGTTTTTGGACTTTGTTGGCGGGCCATTCAATTTAGGCATGCCAATTGCGTTGTAATCGCTAGTGCTATCAACAGAGCCCCCGCATACGAACTGGGGCCATGACAAGAACCAGTGCCCGCCTGAGGCACCCCTGTATTTGAGTGAGGAGAAATCGCGATGACGTCGTACACTTCCGGGACCCAAACCCAGAACCGCAGCGCACCACAGTCCATCGGATTTCTTCTCCTGGACAACTTCACCCTGATATCACTGGCGTCGGCGGTAGAGCCGCTGCGCATGGCCAACCAACTGTCGGGTCGCGAGCTGTATCGCTGGCATACCCTGACTGTCGATGGCGGCCAGGTGTGGGCCAGCGATGGCTTGCAGATCACCCCGGATGCCTCCATGCACGCCGCGCCGCAGATCGATACGGTGATTGTCTGCGGCGGTGTCGGCATTCAGCGCACGGTTACCCGCGAGCACGTCACCTGGCTGCAGGCGCAAGCGCGTCAGTCGCGTCGCCTCGGTGCGGTGTGCACCGGCAGCTGGGCCCTGGCTTGTGCCGGCTTGCTCGACGGCTTTGATTGCAGCGTGCACTGGGAGTGCCTGGCGTCGATGCAGGAGGCGTTCCCGCGGGCCAACATGAGCACCCGTCTGTTCACCCTCGACCGCAACCGCTTCACCAGCTCCGGTGGCACTGCGCCGCTGGACATGATGCTGCACCTGATCAGCCGTGATCACGGCCGTGAGCTGTCGGCAGCCATCTCCGAGATGTTTGTCTACGAGCGCATCCGCAACGAACAGGACCACCAGCGCGTGCCACTCAAGCACATGCTCGGCACCAACCAGCCGAAGCTGCAAGAGATCGTCGCGCTGATGGAAGCCAACCTTGAAGAGCCGATCGATCTCGACGAGCTGGCAGTCTATGTCGCCGTTTCGCGCCGTCAGCTCGAGCGCCTGTTCCAGAAGTACCTGCATTGCTCGCCGTCGCGTTATTACCTCAAGCTCCGCCTGATCCGCGCCCGCCAGTTGCTCAAACAGACGCCGATGTCGATCATCGAAGTGGCTTCGGTATGCGGTTTCGTTTCCACGCCGCACTTCTCCAAGTGCTACCGCGAGTACTTCGGCATTCCGCCGCGCGATGAGCGTGTCGGTTCCAACACCACCCAGCAGGTGGCAATGATGCCGATTCCGCAGGCCATGACCCTGTCGCCGCACAGTGGGCCGTTGGCTGCACTGAGCCAGGCGCGCAACGAGTCGACGTTTGCCAGCGTAAGGCTGTAATTCTCAGCAGGCCTTCGCGGCTTTCCGCGAAGGCGGGGGCAAGTAGCGTGAATCTGTTGATAATGATTCTCGACTACAGGTAACATCGCCGCCCCGAGCATTGCTGGCATACCACCCCGTGGCGGACGACAAACTGCAGCTGTACCTGAGCCACCGGGCGGCGTTGCTTGATTACGCCGCGCCGATCGTAGGTTGCCGCGCCCGCGCCGAGGATGTTGTGCAGGAGGCCTGGTTGCGTTTCAGCCGCCAGGACGACAGCGCCGACATCCGCCACCCAGCCAGCTACCTGTACCGCATCGTGCGCAACCTGGCGCTCGATCAAACCCGCCGCAATGCCACCGAAAAGGCCCAGCCCGGCGGCGATGAGCTGCTTGCCGATATACCCTCGAGCAGCGCCTCCCCGGAGCAATCCGTCAGCCAGCAGAATGAGCTGGCAGCCATCAGCCGCGCGCTGGAAGAGCTGCCCGAGCGCACGCGTCTGGCGTTTGAGATGCATCGTCTCGGCGGCTTCACCTTGCAGCAGGTGGCCAACCACCTGAATGTCTCGGTCAGCCTCGTCCATCAGCTGGTGCACGATGCCCTGCGCCATTGTCTGGAGCGGCTGGAGGGCGATCTTTGAAAGCATCTGTGAAAAAACCACGCGCTGCCGCGTCTTTTGCTCAACGGGCCGACTCTATGCGACCCTTCGCGCCCGCTAATCCACAGGAGACTGGCCGCACATGACGTCAGCAGACCCCGCTTCCAGCCGTCGTGATCAGGCGCTGTACTGGCTCCTGCGTGTGCAGCAGGCGCCCGACGACATTCAGCTGCGGGCTGAGCTTGCGCAGTGGTGCGCCAGCGATGTGGCCAATGCCGAGGCCTATGGCAAGGCCGAGCGGGTCTGGCGCCTGACCGCTCAACTGAGGCCGACTAGCGCCGCCCAGTGGCCGCTGCCGGTAACCAGCAATCCCGTTTCACTGCCGCCAGCGGCTCGGCCAACGCGGCGCCGGCGGCGCTGGCTCGGCGCGGCAGTAGCTGCCTGCTTGCTGGTGGCGCTGGCTCCTTCGCTCAGCTTGCGCATGCAGGCCGACTACCGCACCGGCCAGGGCGAAACCCGTGACGTCACCCTGGCCGATGGCAGTGTGGTGCAGATGGACAGCGACAGCGCCATCGCCGTCCAGTACGCCGGCACTCAACGCGATGTGCGTCTGCTCGCCGGGCAGGCCTTCTTCAAAGTCACCCCGGACGCTACCAGGCCGTTTCATGTCCGCGCCGACGCTGTGCAGGTGACGGTTACCGGCACTGCCTTCAATGTTGAGCTGCGCCCGCAGCAGGTGGACGTCGAGGTCGAGCACGGTTCGGTGCGCGTCGCTGATGCCAGCCAGGCGCGGGTGTTGTCCAGCGCGCTGACGGCAGGGGAGCGCCTGCGCTATATCGACGGGTTGGTCCAGGTCCGCACTTTCCAGCCGTCGCAGGCGGCCGCCTGGCGCAAGGGCCAGTTGATTGCCGATGACGTCTCGATAGCCGAGCTGATCGGTGAGCTTGAGCGTTACCTGCCAGGCAAGGTGCTGTTACGCGACCAGAGCTTGGGCAGCAAACGCGTGACCGGCGTGTATGACCTGCGCAAACCCCAGGCGGCGCTCAATGCCGTGTTGCGGCCACATGGTGGCAAGGTCGAAAATTTTGGTCCCTGGTTGCTTGTCGTCAGCCGCCCTTGAGGCCTGTTCGGGGCTGAGCGACAGCCCTGAAGCCGCTCCCAGAAAAAATATTTCAAAATTTTCTGAAAAATCCGCGAACCACCTCGTCTTCTACCCCGCGCGCAATAACTGAGATCGATTCGTATTCTATTTGCTACCCGGACTGTGTTCGGGGCGGGGACGTGGGATGACTGTAGTAGCAAGCCGTAGGTCGCGCCCAGCGCGGGGTTGGTCGTTGCGCCTGAAGAACGCCGCAGGTAGCGGCATGCTTGGGTTGTGCTGCTTGTTTGGCGCGCTGCCAGCGTATGCTGAAGAGGCCGCCGAGCGCACGCTGTTGAGCCAGGTGCACATGTTCGACATCCCCGCGCAGAACCTCGCTATCGCGCTGATCAACTTCGGCCAGCAGAGCAACCTGCAGGTGACGGTCGACCCAGACCTGCTCGACGGCCTGCAATCGAGTGCCATCAGCGGCCAGTTCAGCAGCGAAATCGCCCTGTCGCGCTTGCTCCAGGGCAGCGGCCTGGCCTGGGACTACGAGTACGGCGCGCTGGTCTTTCGTCGCCTGCAAAGCGCCGCCGACGGCGCGCTGGAGCTGCATAACACGGTAGTTCTCGGCGATACCGAAGAAAACAGCTACATGGGCGCCACGGTCATCGACCGCAAGGCGATCAAAGCCTTCCCCGGCGCTAACGGCGACATCACCACGCTGCTGCAGATGCACCCCAACGTGCAGTTCAGCACCGACCAGAAAAGCTCGAACACGCCCGGCGAAATCGACCCGGCCGACATCAGCATCAACGGCGCCAGGTTCTATCAGAACAACTTCATGATCGATGGCATCTCGATCAACAATGACCTCGACCCCGGCGCCCACGGTTACAACGAAACCCGCCAGTTCGACTCGGCGCCAAGCCGCTCCCACGGCATCGCGCTGGACGCCGACCTGCTTGAAGAAGTGAAGGTCTACGACAGCAACGTGCCGGTCGAGTTTGGCGGCTTCAATGGCGGTGTGGTCGATGCCATCACCCGCCGCCCAAGCCAGGATCTGCACGGCAAGATTTCCTACGCCATGACCCGTTCGGAGTGGACCAGCTACCACATCACCCGGGAAAACAAAGAGAACTTCGAGACCTCGTCAAACGAGAAAAACCAGCCGGAGTTCACCAAGACGACATTGCGCGGCACCCTCGAGGGCCACCTCACCGACAACTTCGGCGCGTTGCTGAACTTCTCGCAGAAGCGCTCGTACCTGCCCCTGCGCGGCTACGCCAATGGCTACAGCAGCCCCACCAGCGACAACGACCAGGAGCAGACCCGCCAGCTCGACAACTTCCTGCTCAAGACCTACTGGACGGTCAACGACCGCCTGACCCTGGACACCTCGATCGTCTACGCCCCGCAGGAAAACACCTACTACCGGGAAGACTACCGGGACTCCGGCTACACCAATATCAATGGCGGCTGGCAGGGCTCGTTCAAGGCCATCTATGAGGGCGACAACGCGCGCTGGACTCAGCAACTGGCTATGAGCGATCTGTATGCGTCGCGCGAGTCTGATCGCGATCAGGAGATCAAGTGGTACTGGTCCGATAGCAAGGACTGGGGCAACCCGGGCCTGAACAATGCGCGCAGCTCGGAGGGTGGTTTTGGTGATATCTACCAGACCCAGCGCAGCCTCGACTACAAGCTCAAGGCCGACTGGCAGACCTTCAACCTGGGCAGCAGTACCCACAGCCTGACCACAGGCCTTGAACTTGGCTACCAGCAAGCCACTTGGGAGCGGGAAGACTCGGCGTTGTCGATCACCACCCTCAAACGCGACAACGGCGCCTGCGGCGGCAGCGACCCATGGTGCTCCAACGGGTTGCTGCTTACTGGTCAGAATCGCCAATGGGGTTCGGCGATGATGAACTACGGTGCCGGCAAGATCGACATGACGCAGAAGAAGTACGCCTTGTTCATTCAGGATGAAATCGGCTACGGCAACCTCACCCTGCGCCCGGGTCTGCGCTATGAGGGTGACGACTACATGGAGAAGAAAAGCCTGGCGCCGCGCTTTGCCGGCGACTACGACTTCTTCGGTGATCGCAGCACCGTGCTGGTGTTCGGCGCCAACCGTTACTACGGTCGCAACCTGTTCAAGTACCGACTTGCCGATGGGCGCCAGGGTTTTACCAATCGTTATACCCGCACTGCCCAGGCTGACGACTGGACCCTGGCCAGCCGCAACCCGAACCTGAGCAAGTTCTCGACGATGGACATCCCCTACGACGATGAGTGGATGCTGGGTCTCAATCAACGCTGGTTCAACACCGAGTTCCAGCTCAAGTACGTCAACCGTACCGGCAAGGGGCAGATCTACCGGACTCGTCCGTATTACTACCTTGACGCCAAGGATATCCCCGAAGGCTACAGCAAGGATTACTACACCTATCTCAATGCGGGCACCAGCGAGAGTGAAAACCTCAGCCTGACGGTGACGCCGATGCAGCCGCTGCGTTTCCATGGCACCAGCACCAGCGTGCAATTGGCACTGGACTGGTCGCGTTCCAAAAATGCTTATGGTGCGACCTATGAAGCGGGCCTGGACGGCGACCAGCTGGACAACGAAGACGTGGTTCTCGACGGCAAGCGCATCGCCTATCACGAGTTGCCGGCCAGCGATTTCAACCGGCCGTGGACCGGGCGCCTGACCACCATCACCGACATCCCTCAGTGGAACCTGTCGGTAAGCAACTTCTTCCGCTACCGCGGCCCGTACGACCAGGTGGTCGGGGTCAGCCCGGATGCCGAGGTCGACGGTGAGGTGCTCAAGCGTTACGAAACCGTGGCCACCCCCGGCGCGCCAACCTGGGACATGCGTGTGGCCTGGGAGATCCCGACTGGCAAGGACCAGGCGATGTTCGTCAATGTCGACGTGACCAACGTCACTGACCGGGTCAACAAGATCGCCAGCCGCGAGTCGGTCAGCCTGGTCAGCTACGAAGTCGGCCGCCAGTACTGGCTGGAAGTCGGCTACCGCTTCTGATCCTCCTATAAAAAACCGTGGACACCCTGATGAAAAAGCTCATTGCCGGCCTGCTTGGCCCGCTGCTGCTCGGCGCCTGCGCAGCGCTGCCTGACGCCGATACACCGCTGCCGTGGGACACGGCAGTCAGCCAAGGCACCCTGGCCAACGGCCTGCAATACCGGCTGGTGCGCGAGACCAGCCAGCCTGGCCGGCTCGATTTGCGCCTGGCGGTCAACGCCGGCTCCATCGACGAAGCTGAAGACCAGGTTGGCGTCGCGCACATGGTCGAGCACTTGCTGTTCCACAGCCGCGCCGGGCAGAACAGCAACGTGCGCGAGCGCATGACCGAGCTGGGCTGGGTGCAGGGCAGGCACTTCAATGCCATGACCAACTATGAACGCACCCAGTACATGCTCAGCCCGCCGGCTGGCGTGAAGCAGACGCCGCAGGCCTTGCAGGTACTTGCAGACATGGTTTTTGCGGCTGACTACACGGCGGCGGACCTTGAGCGCGAGCGGCCGATTGTCATCGAGGAATGGCGCGGCGGCCTTGGCGTGGCCCAGCGCATGAACCAGCAACGCACGGCGTCGCAGCGGGTCGGCTCGCGCTACCCCGAACACCGCACCATCGGCAATGAAGCGGCGATCCGCAGTGCCAGCCTGGGCAGCCTGCAGGCGTACCAGGCGAAGTGGTACCAGCCTGGCAACATGGTCATCTCGGCGGTCGGTGACTTTGAACCGGCGGCGATGCTGGCGCAGATCGAGCAGACCTTCGGCAAGGCCGCTGGCACTGGCAGCCCGGCGCGGGCCTATCGCGACCTGCCGCTGGACAACAGCCTCAAGGTCTTCCACCTGCACGACCCGCAGTCGGGCAGCAATCAAGTCTCGCTGCTGCTGCGCCTGCATGAGCCGGACAGCCGCGGCAGCAGCCGCAATGCCTTGCGTGAGCGGCTGATCGACCGCATGACCCTGGCCGTCCTGCTCGACAGCCTGCGCCGCCAACCGCTGCAACCGGGCGTGCGTAGCCTGATTGCGCAGAAGACCCTGATTGGCAGTCAGTCGACCGTGCTGGGTATCGCCGCCGGTGTCGAGGGCCAGGCCCACGATCAGGCGCTACGCCAGTTGCTCAGCGAGATCGAGCGGCTGCGCCAGCATGGGTTCAGCGAGGCCGATTTCCAACGTGAGCAGGCGCATATTCGCGGCCTCGGTAAGAAGACGGTGGCCAATACCAAAGCGCGCAGCTTCGAACAGTGGGTCGAGCAACTGAGCAACGCTACTGCCCCTGAAGGGCGGGTGACTGATCGTCAGGCCACCGCCGGGCGTTATCTTGAAGTGCTTGAGCAGATCGATCGCAGCGACCTTGAGCAGCGCCTGCAGCGCTGGCTCGCCAGCCGTGACCGGGTGCTGCAGATCAGCGCGCCAGAGGCCAGCCTGGTGCGCCTGCCGACGGTCGCGCAAGTCGAAGCGCTGCAGGCAAGCATTGCCCAGACACGCCTGTCGGCACCCGTCAGCGAAGCGCCCAAGGTCGCTGCAACGCCTCGCTTCGAGCTGCCTGCACCCGGCCCGGCCGGCACCATCGTTGCGCGCAAGGCTTTTGCTCAAGAGCAGGTCGAGCACTGGCAGTTGAGCAACGGTGATCGGCTGGTCTGGCTGCGCCGCAACGGCCCGGACGGCAAGTGGTTGCTGCAAGCGGAATCATCGGCGGGCTATAACATCGGCGGTGCGCCGGCTTGGCGCTTGCAGATGGCGGCGCAACTGGCGCTGGCCAGCGCCCCGCAGGCAGGCGCAAGCCAGGCGTTGGCCGAGTGGCGCAGACAGCAGCGCGCCACCATCAGCCTGGAGCACTCACCGCAGCGCCTGCAGATGAACCTCAGCGCAGCGCCCGAGCAGCTGCCAAGCCTGTTTCAGAGCTATCGCCTGAACCAGCAGGCGAACATCGACCCGGCGCTGTTCAGCGAGGCACGCGCTGACCTGCTGGCACGCAGCAACAGCCGCCCTGATGATGTGCGCAGCCAGCAGGACAGCCAGCAGCGCCGGCTCAAGTTCGGCGCCGATGCCTGGCAGTCGCCAACGCCTGCCACGCTGCAAGCGTTGACCAGCGAGCAACTGCGTGCTGATTGGCAGCGCTTGGCAGGTGCGCCAGTAACCTATTACCTGATGGCCGACATTGACCCTGCCCAACTGGAGCCGCTGGTGCGTGAGCAGCTCGCCAGCGTGCCGCGCACGTCCGCCTTGCCGAGCAAGCCGGTTATGCAGCAACCCGGCCAGCGTCGGCATGACCTGGCCATCGCGCTGGAGCCCAGGGCGGTGCTCGAGGCCAGCAGTTATCAGCCGCAGGCCTGGAGCCCTGAAGCGGCCATGCGCGTGGCCACCCTGCGTGATCTGGCCAACCAGCGCCTCAAGCAGCGCCTGCGCGGGGAAGCCTCGGGGATCTACCGCTTGCAGTTCGACAGCGAACTCAACCCACAGACCCAGCGCATCGAGAGCCGCTTGAACTTCACCTGCGACCCGGCCCGGGTCGATGAGCTGTGGGCGCTGGCGCAGCAGACCCTGGCCGAGCTGGACGTCGACGGGCAATGGGTTGCTGCGCAGCGGCGAGAGCTGTCCCGCCAGGAAGCCAAGCGCCGTGACGACCCGCAAACCCAGTTCAAGCGCTTGATCCTCAGCGAGCGTCACTGGCAAGACCCACGCTACCTGCGTACCCAGGCACAATTACCGGCAGCGCTAAGCTTGCCGGCCCTGCAGCAGCAGGCGCGGCAGTTGTTCCCTCAGGCCAATCAGGTGCAGTTGCGCTTGCTGCCGTCGGTGACTGCGCTGGAGCAGGCGCTGTGAATACGCTGCGCAGATTCGTCCGTCTGAGCCGCCCTTTTTGGCATGATCGCGGCCAGTGGCAGGGCTGGTTGATGCTGGCGGCAGTGATCGGCCTGGGCTTGCTGGTGGTGCAGATCAACGTGCTGATCAACAGCTGGAGCAAGGCTTTCTACGACACCCTGGCGGCGTTCGATACCGCTGCCTTGTATGGGCTGGTGGGCCAGTACGCGCTGTACCTGGGCGCCTACGTGCTGATCATCGTCGGCCTCGATTACATCCGCAAACGTCTAGAACTGCGCTGGCGCCAGGCGATGACCGCACGCCTGACCGATGCCTGGCTGGCCGATCACGCCTTCTATCGGCTGGGCCTGAGCGGCGAGCCGGACAACCCTGACCAGCGTATCGCTCAGGACGTCGACCTGATGGTGGGGCTGAGCATCGAGCTGGTGGCGTCACTGGTGATCAACCTGGCCCAGGTCGGTGCCTTTGCGCTGATCCTGTGGAACCTGTCCGGGGTGCAGACCTTCAGCCTGTTCGGCGAGACCTTCACCGTACACGGCTATTTACTGTGGATCGTGGTCATCTACACCCTGACCGGTAGTGTCCTCACGCACCTGATCGGCAAGCCGCTGCACGCTCTGAACTATGAACGCGAGCATCGTGAAGCGGACTTTCGCGCGAGCTTGCTGCGCAAGCGCGACCATGCCGAGCAGATCGCCCTGTACCGCGGCGAAGGGGTTGAGCGCGAGCAACTGGCCCGGCGTTTTCAGGCGATTGCGAGCAACTGGCGGCAGTTGATTGGCCGTGAGCGCGACCTGAGCTTGTTTACCGTCGCCTATCAGCGCTTGAGCCTGATCATTCCGGTGTTCGCGGCCATGCCGGCGTTCATGAGCAAAGCCATCACCCTGGGTGGCTTGATGCAGATCCGCAGCGCCTTCAGCGCTGTGCACGATTCGTTGAGCTGGTTCATCAAGCTGTACAACAAGCTGGTGCGCTGGAGCGCGGCAATGGAGCGGCTGGATCAGTTCGAGCGGGCCATCGAAGCCAGCCGGCAGCAGGTAGTCAGTGCGCCGCAGGGTAGTTGCCTGTGCGCGCAAGGGCTGACCCTGTGCCGGCCAGATGGCAGCGCGCTGCTGAGCAATCTCGATCTGCGGGTGGGCCAGGGCCAGTGGCTGCGCCTGGCCGGCCGCAGCGGATTGGGCAAGTCGACCCTGCTGCGCACCCTGCAAGGCTTGTGGCCGTACTGCCGGGGTAATTGGCAGTTGCCGCCCGGGCGCAGCCTGCTGCTGCCGCAAAAGCCGTATCTGCCGCAGATGCGCCTGCATGAACTGCTGGCGTATCCGCAGTTGCAGCGCTTCGACGATGTGCTGTTGATCGACGTACTGGTCAAGGTCGGTTTGAGCGAACTGGTCAGCCGCCTGGGTGACGAAGCAGAGTGGGAGCGGGTGCTCAGTGGCGGTGAACAACAGCGCCTGAGCCTGGCGCGGGCGTTGCTGTACCAACCCGACACGCTGTACCTGGACGAAGCCACCAGCCAGCTCGACTTCAACGCCGCCTATGGCCTGTTGCGCATGCTCCGTCGCGAGTTGCCGCAGTGTACCGTGGTAGGGGTGACCCACCAGGTCGGCCTCGGCGAATTGTTCGAGCGCACGCTGGAGCTGGAGCCCCAGCCCCAGCCCGCATGAGCCGAATCAGGCGCGGTTGTTGAACTGCGCCAACGCCGGCAGCAGCTGTTTTTCGATGGCCTGGCGCACTGCCGGGAGGATCGTCGCGCTGCCGGTGTACATCTGCTCGACCATGCCCTTGAGTGCACGTGCGTTGGGTTCGGTCAGCCCGCGCACGACCACTTCGCAGGCTTGCTCGGCGCTGGCGCCGGCGGGAATATCAAAGCCGCGAGCGCGCATTTGCCCCAGCAGGTCGTCCTGATCAATCAAATCCGCATGCATCATGGTTGTTGTCCCTTCTTATCGCCAAGAGAGTGCTGCTGTGATTTACGACCGATTCTGTGACGACCGCGACATGCCCGCAACAACAGAATGCCGACATGGCTGCTTTGGCTATGAACAGGTCGCTCATGGCTAACTCGATCAACCAATGGGCCCGCACACTGGGGTCATTCACCGCAACGTGGGGTTTGGTCACCCTGACTCGTCACAGTGAATATCGCTCACTCTCCCGCCCCGACAGCTCACGGCTTGTCGGGGTTTTTTTTGCCCGGTAGCTGCAAGGTACGACCGATCCATGTATCTGCTGGCAATGGCGCTTGAGCCGCAACCATGGCCTGCAGTTGCGACCGGCTGTAGTCGCTGAACGGCACCGAACTCGGCCCGGCCAGGTCCACGTGCAACAGCATCTGCTCGCTGGCCGCCAGTGCCTGTTCGAGGTCTGTCCGGTGCAGGCTGTGGTAAAGGTGCAGGCGTTTGTTGTCAAAGCCGAGGATGTGGGTTTGCACCCACACCTCGCTGCCCAGTTTGACCTCGTGCAGGTAGTTGATATGTGCCTCGAGGGTAAACAGCGAATGGCCGCTGTGCCCACGCGCGTCGGCGTCCAGGCCGATCTGCTCCATCAGCGCATCGGTGGCGTAGCTGAAGATCAACAGGTAATAAGCATCGCGCAGGTGGCCGTTGTAGTCGACCCAGTCCGTCTGGACTGGGGTGCGGTAGGTAATCTGGGCAGGCATCGTCTGCTCCTCAGTCCGCAAAGCTCATGCCGTGCTGGGCTTTGCTGGTTTTCACCGCTTCCAGCACGGCCAGCAGGGTGTCGTCACGGTAGCGTTCAAGGGCCGCGATACTGCGCTCGCCGAGTTGCTCCGAGGTGCCTGCAACCACGTCTTCGATCAACTGTTTGCTGAGCTCCGGCGCGGCTAGGTAGGTCCAGGGCAGCTTCAGCGCCGGGCCGAACTGGGCCATGAAGTGGCGCATGCCAGCGTCGCCACCCGCCAGGGTGTAGGTAAGGAAGGTGCCCATGAACGACCAGCGCAGGCCGGCGCCAAAGCGGATCGCATCGTCGATCTCGCCGGTGGTGGCGACGCCGTCGTTGACCAGGTGCAAGGCCTCGCGCCAGAGCGCTTCTAGCAGGCGGTCGGCGATAAAACCGGGAACTTCCTTGCGCACGTGCAGCGGGCGCATGCCGAGTGCGGTGTAAATGACCTTGGCGGCTTCGATGGCTTCGGCAGCGGTATTGCGGCCGCCAACGATTTCGACCAGCGGCAGCAAATAGACCGGGTTGAACGGGTGGCCGACCACGCAGCGTTCGGGGTGGCTGGCCGACTCGTAGAATTCACTCGGCAGCAGCCCTGAGGTGCTCGAGGCGATGATTGCAGCGGGCTTGGCGGCAGCGCTGATGCGCGCATGCAGATCGAGCTTGAGCTCCAGTCGCTCGGGTGCGCTTTCCTGGATGAAGTCGGCGTTGCGCACGCAGTCTTCGATGCTGTCGACAAAGCGCAGCCGCTGTTGCGCGGCACCTGCGCCAAGGCCTTGCTTCTCAAGCGCGGGCCAGGCATTGGCGACCCGTTGGCGCAGGGCTTGTTCGGCACCGGGGGCTGGGTCCCAGGCGACTACATCAAGGCCGTGGGCGAGGGCGCGGGCGACCCAGCCGCTGCCGATGACGCCACTGCCAAGCGCGGCAAAAATCTTGATATCGGTAATGAAAGGCATGTTCGACTCCTGAGGAAATTACCGGCGCTTGAGGTTCATTTTTGCCCGACCTTCAGCCGGCGTGAGCACGCGGGCACCGAGCCGGCTGAGGATCTCCACTGCACGCTCGACCAGCTGGCCGTTGCTGGCCAGCACGCCTTTGTCCAGGTACAGGTTGTCTTCCAGGCCGACCCGCACGTTGCCGCCGAGCAGCACCGCTTGCGCGGCCATCGGCATCTGCATGCGGCCAATGCCGAAGCCAGCCCAGGTCGCGCCCGGCGGCAGGTTGTCGACCATTGCCTTCATGGTCCCGGTGTCGGCTGGCGCGCCCCAGGGGATGCCCAGGCACAGCTGGAACAGCGGGTCATCGAGCAGGCCTTCCTTGATCATCTGCTTGGCGAACCACAGGTGGCCGGTGTCGAAGATTTCCAGCTCGGCCTTGACCCCCAGCTCGGTGATCCGTTTGGCGCCCGCGCGCAGTTGCGCCGGGGTCGATACGTAGATGGCGTTGCCATCACCGAAGTTGAGCGTGCCGCAGTCCAGCGTGCAGATTTCCGGCAGCAGCGCCTCGATGTGCGCCAGCCGCTCCAGCGGACCGATCAGGTCGGTGCCGGGGCCGAACGCCATCGGCGACTCGCCAGGGCCGATTTCCAGGTCGCCACCCATGCCGGCGGTGAGGTTGACGATGATGTCGACGTCGGCCTCGCGGATGCGCTGCATGACTTCGCGGTACAGCTCGACGTCACGGCTGAAGCGGCCGGTCTGCGGGTCGCGGACATGGCAGTGGACGACCGTGGCGCCGGCCTTGGCGGCCTCGACCGCGGCGGCGGCGATCTGCGCCGGGGTGATCGGCACCAGGCGGCTTTTGGCGACCGTGTCGCCAGCGCCGGTGAGGGCGCAGGTAATGATGACGTCGTGGTTCATGCTGGGGTTCCTGGCTAGAAGTCTGGATGGCGGGGGCTGTACGCGGTCCTACAAGGACCGCGTAGGTCGCTTAGTTGGCACTGAGCTTGAGGTTGTCGGCAGCCGGCTTGCCGTCGAAAGTGGTTACCCCTTCAAGCCAGCGGGCTTTGTCTTCGGGGTGCTCCTGCAGCCATTTGCGGGCTGATTCCAGCGCGTCCTTGTGCTCGAGCAGCGGCTGCATCATGCGGCTCTCGGTCTCGGCGCTGAAGGTCAGGTTGGCCAGCAGCCGGCTGGCGTTGGGGCAGCGCTCGGCATAGTCAGGCGCGGTCACCGTCCACACTGTGGCGCGGCCTTCGTCCGGGCCGAGGGCGTCTTCACTGGCGCCCAGGTAGACCATGTCGATGTTGACGTTCATCGGGTGTGGGGTCCAACCGAAGAACACCACCGCTTCCTTGCGCCGTACCGCGCGGTCAACCGCCGCGAGCATGCCGGCCTCGCTGGACTCGACCAGCTGGAACTTGCCCAGGCCGAACTGGTTCTTGGCGATCATTGCCTTGATCTGGGTATTGGCACCTGAGCCGGGCTCTATGCCGTAGATCTTGCCGCCCAGCTGCTTCTCGAACTTATGGATGTCGGCAAAGCTTTGCAGGCCCTGATCGGCCAGGTACTTGGGCACCGCCAGGGTAGCGCGGGCATCGTTCAGGCTCGGCTCAGCGAGCACCTTGACCTGCTTGGCCTCGACGAACGGGGTGATGGTCTGGTTCATGATCGGGTTCCAGTAACCGAGGAACATGTCCAGGCGCTTGTCGCGGATGCCGGCAAAGATGATCTGTTGCGAGGCACTGGTCTGTTTGGTCTGGTAACCAAGGCCATCGAGCAATACCTGAGCCATGGCGCTGGTGGCGATGACGTCGGTCCAGTTGACCACGCCGAGGCGGACCTTCTGGCACACCGCAGGTTCGCCAGCAAATGCTGGCAGGGCAAAGCTGGTACTCAACACAAGGGGTAACAGGCTGCGGCGGATCAAGCTGTGCATGGTGGCTCTCCATCGGCAGTGCATGTTGTTATGGTGGGCGACCTCTGCGGGCCGTGTGACTAAGCTACCCGGCAAGCCCAGGCAAAAGTCGCACGCTGGCGACCAACATTTGCACCCTGGCGACTACCTTGTGCGGGAGCCCTCGATGGCCGTTACCATTCACTTTCTGCTGTTGCCGGGTTTTTCCGCGATGGGCTTTATCAGTGCCCTGGAGCCGTTGCGGGTGGCCAACCGCTTTCGCGGGGCGTTGTATCGCTGGCGCGTGCTCAGCCTGGACGGCGGCGCGGTGCAGGCGAGCAATGGCATGTCGGTCAATGCCGATGCTGCATTGGCGGGGGAGGCAGCGCCGCAGATGCTGTTGGTGGTGGCCGGCTTTGACCCGCTGGCGCACTACAGCCTGGGGTTGCAGCAGGCACTGCGCCGGCTCGAGCATGAAGGAGTGATCCTCGGCGGGATCGATACCGGCGCGATGCTGCTGGCTGAAGCCGGCTTGCTCGAAGGCTATCGGGCGACTTTGCACTGGGAAGCGCTGGAGGCGTTCAAGGAGCGCTACCCACGCTTGCAGGCCACGCAGGAGTTGTTCGAGATCGACCGGCGGCGGATCACCTGTGCCGGTGGTACGGCCTCGATCGACCTGATGCTGGATCTGATCGCCCAGGCCCATGGCAGCGAGTTGGCGGTACAGGTCTCAGAGCAGTTCGTGCTCGGCCGTATCCGCCCACGCCAGGATCACCAGCGCATGCAGATTGCCGCGCGCTACGGGCTGAGCAACAAGAAGCTGGTCAAGGTGATCGGCGAGATGGAGCGCAATACCGAGGAGCCGCTGCATACCCAGGTGCTGGCCGACCTGATCCAGGTCACCCGACGCCAGTTGGAGCGGTTGTTCCGGCTGCACCTGAACGACACGCCGAGCGGCTTCTATCTGCGCCTGCGGCTGGACAAGGCGCGCCAGTTGCTGCGCCAGACCGACATGAGCGTGCTGCAGGTCAGCATCGCCTGCGGCTTTGACTCGGCGTCGTACTTCACCCGCTGTTACCGGGCGCGCTTCGAGCGCTGCCCGCGGGCCGACCGCCACACCAGTGCGGCGTCATGAAGGCGGCGGGTTATTGCTGGCCGATCGACTGCAGGTATTCGGAGCGATCATCGCTGCGCTGCGCCACGCAGGTGTTCCAGGCGGCTTCGAAGGCCTTGCTGCCGGGTTTTTCAGCGGCGGTCTCGACCTTGCAGTCGGCATCGCGTAGTTGCGTCCACAGGGTCTGCGCAGCGCGGAAACGCTCGGACAGGCTCTGTACCTTGTCGCCCTCATCCGGGTACTGGTCGCGAATCCGCTGGATCAGGTCATCGAACGCCGCTTGCAGCTCGCGTTCTGCGGTTTGCTTGTTGTAAGCGGCGCAGGCGTAGCCCTGGGCATCGCTGTCGACGTTGTCGCATGGGGTGGACTCATCGTCGGCGGCGAACGCGAACGGCGCGCTCAACAATAAAGTCAGGCCTATCAATGAATTGATCCGCAGCATGTTCACTTCCCATGAAAAAGTCGGGCAATTCTCGCTCAGCGCTGCCCCCTTGAACAGGCTTGAGCGACATTTGTCATGAAGCCAACTGTCGCGATGAGGGCTTTGACGCTTTCGGTATGGCCCTTGTCGTTTTTGCATCCGGCTCGTCGTTCGCGCAGGCATATGCTGGCCCTAAACGCCGACACCTGATTCGGCGCAACCCATATCAAAAAGGGGACAGCCTGATGAGCCCAGCCGAATTACACGCCGACAGCATCGTCATCGATGGCCTGATTATCGCCAAGTGGAACCGCGAGCTGTTCGAGGACATGCGCAAAGGCGGCCTGACCGCAGCCAACTGCACAGTGTCGGTGTGGGAAGGGTTCAAGGCCACCGTCGACCAGATCGCCGCCAGCCAGAAGCTGATCCGCGACAACAGTGACCTGGTGATGCCGGTACGCACCACCGCCGACATCCGCAAGGCCAAGGAGCTGGGCAAGACCGGCATCCTCTTCGGCTTCCAGAACGCCCACGCCTTCGAGGACCAGATCGCCTACGTCGATGTGTTCAAGCAGCTCGGCGTCGGCATCGTGCAGATGTGCTACAACACCCAGAACCTGGTCGGCACCGGTTGCTACGAGCGTGATGGCGGCCTGTCCGGTTTCGGTCGCGAAATCGTCGCCGAGATGAACCGCGTCGGGATCATGTGCGATCTGTCCCATGTCGGCTCGAAAACCTCCGAAGAAGTCATCCTCGAATCGAAGAAGCCGGTGTGCTACTCGCACTGCCTGCCGTCGGGCCTGAAAGAACACCCGCGCAACAAGTCCGATGCAGAACTCAAGTTCATCGCCGACCACGGCGGCTTCGTTGGCGTGACCATGTTTGCGCCGTTCCTGACCAAGGGCATCGATTCGACCATCGACGATTATGCCGAGGCGATCGAATACACCATGAACATCGTCGGTGAAGATTCCATCGGCATCGGCACCGACTTTACCCAGGGTCACGGCCAGGAGTTCTTCGAATACCTGACCCACGACAAGGGCTATGCCCGCCGTCTGACCAACTTCGGCAAGATCATCAACCCGCTTGGCATCCGCACTGTGGGGGAGTTCCCCAACCTCACCGAAACCCTGCTCAAGCGCGGCCACAGCGAACGCGTGGTGCGCAAGATCATGGGCGAGAACTGGGTCAACGTGCTCAAGGATGTGTGGGGCGAGTAAGCCGCACTCCAAACCGTTCTGCCCAGGCCAAAACAGTCTGGGCCATCTCTCAAAAATTTCTGGAGTTAAGTTTCCATGGCCAAGATCGCCCCGCAATTGCCAATCGAAGTCGACAGCGAGACCGGTGTCTGGACTTCCGACGCGCTGCCGATGCTGTATGTGCCACGCCATTTCTTCGTCAACAACCACATGGGTATCGAAGAAGTACTGGGCGCCGACGCCTACGCCGAGATCCTTTACAAGGCCGGCTACAAGTCGGCCTGGCACTGGTGTGAAAAAGAAGCCGAATGCCATGGCCTGGAAGGCGTGGCGGTGTTCGAACACTACATGAAGCGCCTGTCCCAGCGCGGCTGGGGCCTGTTTGAAATCGAAGCCATCGACCTCGACAAGGGCACCTGCAGCGTCAGGCTCAAGCACTCGGCGTTCGTCTATGTGTACGGCAAGGTTGGCCGCAAGGTCGACTACATGTTCACCGGCTGGTTTGCCGGCGCCATGGACCAGATTCTCGCCGCCCGTGGCAGCTCGCTGCGCACCGTGGCAGAGCAGGTCTACGGCGGGTCGGAAGAGGGCCACGAAGATGGCCTGTTCGTTACAAAGCCGTTGTAAGCCTGAGCCGGAGATAGCGTCATGGCCTTCGAAGCAATGTTCCAGCCGATCCAGATCGGCAAACTGACCATCCGTAACCGTGTGTTGAGTACTGCTCACGCCGAGGTGTATGCCACCGACGGCGGCATGACCACCGACCGTTACGTCAAATACTACGAAGAGAAGGCCAAGGGCGGTATCGGCCTGGCCATCTGTGGTGGCTCGTCGGTGGTCGCCATCGACAGTCCGCAGGAGTGGTGGGCTTCGGTCAACCTGTCGACCGACCGGATCATCCCGCACTTCCAGAACCTTGCCGACGCCATGCACAAGCACGGCGCCAAGATCATGATTCAGATTACCCACATGGGCCGTCGCTCACGCTGGGACGGTTTCAACTGGCCAACCCTGATGTCGCCGTCGGGCGTGCGTGAGCCAGTGCACCGTGCTACCTGCAAGACCATCGAGCCGGAAGAGATCTGGCGGGTGATCGGCAACTATGCGCAAGCTGCGCGCCGGGCCAAGGAAGGTGGCCTGGATGGCGTCGAACTGTCGGCTGTGCACCAGCACATGATCGACCAGTTCTGGAGCCCGCGGGTCAACAAGCGTACCGACGAATGGGGCGGCAGCTTCGAAGGCCGGATGAAGTTCGGCATGGAAGTGCTCAAAGCCGTGCGCGCCGAGGTTGGTGACGATTTCTGCGTGGGCATGCGCATCTGTGGTGACGAGTTCCACCCCGATGGCCTCAGCCACGAAGACATGAAGCAGATCGCCGCGTACTACGATGCGACCGGCATGCTCGATTTCTTTGGTGTGATCGGTTCCGGCTGCGACACCCACAACACCCTGGCCAACGTCATCCCCAACATGAGCTTCCCGCCGGAGCCGTTCCTGCACCTGGCAGCCGGCATCAAGGAAGTGGTCAAGGTCCCGGTGCTGCACGCGCAGAACATCAAGGACCCGAACCAGGCGCAGCGCATCCTCGAAGGCGGCTATGTCGACATGGTCGGCATGACTCGGGCGCACATGGCTGACCCGCATCTGATCGCCAAGATCAAGATGGGCCAGATCGACCAGATCAAACAATGCGTCGGTGCCAACTACTGCATCGACCGCCAGTATCAAGGGCTGGATGTGCTGTGCATCCAGAACGCCGCAACCTCCCGTGAATACATGGGCGTGCCGCACATCATCGAGAAGACTACCGGCGTCAAACGCAAGGTAGTGGTGGTCGGTGCCGGCCCTGCCGGCATGGAAGCGGCGCGGGTTGCCGCCGAGCGTGGCCACGACGTTACCGTGTTCGAGAAGAAAGAGCAGATGGGCGGGCAGATCACCATTGCTGCCAAGGCTCCGCAACGCGACCAGATTGCCGGTATCACCCGCTGGTACCAGCTCGAATTCGCCCGCTTGAAGATCGACCTGCGCCTGGGCACTGCGGCTGACATCGCGACCATCCAGGACCTGCGCCCGGACGTGATCGTGCTGGCGGTCGGTGGCCATCCGTTCGTCGAGCAGAACGAGCATTGGGGCGCTGCCGAAGGCCTGGTGGTCAGCAGTTGGGACGTGCTCGATGGCAAGGTTGCGCCGGGCAAGAATGTGCTGGTGTACGACACCATCTGCGAATTCACCGGTATGTCGACCGCGGACTTCATTGCCGACAAGGGCAGCCAGGTCGAGATCGTCACCGACGACATCAAGCCAGGCGTAGCCATGGGCGGCACCACCTTCCCGACCTACTACCGCAGCATGTACCCGAAAGAAGTGATCATGACCGGCGACCTGATGCTGGAAAAGGTCTACCGCGAAGGCGACAAACTGATCGCGGTGCTGGAAAACGAATACACCGGCGCCAAGGAAGAGCGGGTGGTTGACCAGGTGGTAATCGAGAACGGTGTGCGTCCTGACGAAGAGCTGTACTACGGGCTCAAAGAGGGGTCGCGCAACAAGGGCCAGATCGATGTGGAGGCGCTGTTTGCCATCAAGCCACAGCCGATCCTCAGCCAGCCGGGCGAAGGCTACTTGCTCTATCGCATTGGTGACTGCGTGGCCCAGCGCAACGTGCACGCGGCGATCTACGACGCCTTGCGCCTGTGCAAGGACTTCTGATCGATCGCACATGAACTGGCCCTCCTGTAGGAGCGGCCTTGTGTCGCGAAAGGGTCGCGAAGCGGCCCCGGCGATCTTGTGACGCTACATAGATCCTGGGGCTGCTTTGCAGCCCTTTCGCCACGCAAGGCCGCTCCTACAGGGGGCCGCGCCGCGCTTGCTTGAGAGCGGCGCACGATTTCAGCTGTTGTGGGAGCCTCCCATGTTGAACACCCTTCTACCCATTCTGCTGTTCGCGGCCCTTGGCCTGGCAGTGCTCGGCGCGTTGCGCCGGGTGCGCATGTGGCGTCGTGGCCGGCCGTCCAAGGTCAACCTGCTCGGCGGTCTGCTGGCCATGCCGCGGCGCTACCTGGTGGATCTGCACCATGTGGTCGAGCGCGACAAGTACATGTCCAACACCCACGTCGCCACTGCAGGCGGCTTTGTGTTGTCGGCAGCGCTGGCGATTCTGGTGCATGGCTTTGGCCTGCAGAGCAAGATCCTTGGCTACGCCCTGCTGGTCGCCACCGTGATCATGTTCAGCGGCGCACTGTTCGTCTTCAAGCGGCGCCTCAATCCGCCTGCGCGGCTGTCCAAAGGGCCGTGGATGCGCTTGCCGAAAAGCCTGTTGGTATTCGCTGCAAGCTTCTTCATTGCGACGCTGCCGGTGGCCGGCATCCTGCCCGCCAATACTGGCGGCTGGGTGATGGTCGCTGTACTGGGTCTTGGCGTGTTGTGGGGCGTGTCCGAGCTGTTCTTCGGCATGACCTGGGGCGGGCCGATGAAGCATGCCTTTGCCGGTGCCCTGCACCTGGCCTGGCACCGCCGCGCCGAACGCTTTGGCGGTGGCCGCTCGACCGGGCTCAAGCCAATCGATCTGGAAGATCCAAACGCACTGCTCGGTGTGGAAAAGCCTGCCGACTTCACCTGGAACCAGCTGCTCGGTTTTGACGCCTGCGTGCAGTGCGGCAAGTGTGAGGCGATGTGCCCGGCGTTTGCCGCCGGCCAGCCGCTGAACCCGAAGAAGCTGATCCAGGACATGGTCATCGGCCTGGCCGGTGGCACCGACGCCAAGTTCGCCGGCAGCCCGTATCCGGGCAAGCCGCTGGGCGAGCATGGCGGCCATCCGCATCAGCCGATCGTCAATGGCCTGGTCGATGCCGACACGCTGTGGTCCTGCACCACCTGCCGTGCCTGCGTCGAGGAATGCCCGATGATGATCGAGCACGTCGATGCCATCGTCGACATGCGCCGTCACCTGACTTTGGAACGCGGCGCCACGCCGAACAAGGGCGCCGAGGTGCTCGACAACCTGATCGCTACCGACAACCCCGGCGGCTTCAATCCGGGCGGGCGGATGAACTGGGCCGCCGACCTCAACCTGCAACTGCTCAGCGAGGTGAAAACCACCGAGGTGCTGTTCTGGGTCGGTGATGGTGCTTTCGACATGCGCAACCAGCGCACCCTGCGTGCTTTCGTCAAAGTGCTCAAGGCGGCAGGCGTGGACTTTGCCGTGCTTGGCCTGGAAGAACGCGACAGCGGCGACGTCGCCCGTCGCCTGGGCGATGAAGCTACTTTCCAGCAACTGGCCAAACGCAATATTCAGACCCTGGCGCAGTACCGCTTCAAGCGCATCGTCACCTGCGACCCGCACAGCTTCCATGTGCTGAAGAATGAATACGGTGCGCTCGGTGGTGATTATCAGGTGCTGCACCACAGCACTTATATCGCCGAGCTGATCGCCGCCAACAAGCTCAACCTCGGCCAGCACAAAGGTTCCAGCGTGACCTATCACGACCCGTGCTACCTGGGCCGCTACAACGGCGAGTACGAGGCGCCGCGCGAAGTGCTCAAGGCGCTGGGCATCGAAGTACGCGAGATGCAGCGCTCGGGCTTCCGTTCACGCTGCTGTGGCGGCGGTGGCGGTGCACCGATCACCGACATCCCGGGTAAGCAACGGATCCCCGATATGCGTATGGACGACATTCGCGAAACCGAGGCCGAAGTGGTCGCCGTGGGTTGCCCGCAGTGCACCGCGATGCTTGAAGGCGTGGTCGAACCACGGCCACTGATCAAGGACCTCGCCGAGTTGGTCGCCGATGTGCTGATCGAAGCCGATGCTCCAGCTACTGCGAAAGCTGCAGCAGCCAAACGTGAACCTGCGGAGGTGCATTGATGAGCGACATCATCCGCCGCGACCCACGCGCCGAGTGGATCGCCCGTAACCGTCTGCATCCGCTGCACGCAGCGATGCAAACCCAGCAAACCAGCTGGATGGGGCCTAACGGCATCATCCGCAAGAACCCCCACGCAATTGCCGCAGGCTTCATTGCGGCCAGCGGCCTCAAACGCCTGGACCGCAGCGGTGCGCAGCAAGGCACCGCTACCGGGGGCCGGCGTACGGCTGCAGCTGAAGTGCAGTTGCCGCTACATCAGGTGGCAGATCCTGCGTTCTACATCGCTGTGGTACCCGATATGGTCGGCGGCCGCCTTGGCCCTCACGACCGCGACTTGCTCGGCCTGGCCCACAGCCTGGCCGGCAAGGATGGCGCGGTGCTGGCGATTGTTTTTGGCGAGCACAAGGAAGGAAATTTCGGCGCCGCCGGTGTCGATCGTCTGCTGGTGATCGAAGGCGAGGCATTCCAGGGTTATGCACCTGAGCAACTGGTGCAGGGCCTGCGCGCTGTGGATAACCAGTTTGCGCCGCAGCACTGGCTGCTGCCGGACAGCCGCACCGGTGGCGGTGAGCTTGGCCGGCGCTTTGCTGCATCACTGGGTGAACGCCCGGCGACGCGGGTCTGGCAGATCAAGGATGGCCAGTGCATCGGCCGTGCTGGCGCGGGCCAACAAGACCTGCAACGGGGCATGGCACGGCTGATTCTGGCCGCTGCCGAGTGCGCCGAGCCGGTCAGTGAAACCCGCCATGAGGCGCTGCCGGTCGAGTTGTCCACAAGCGTTGCGCGCAGCTTGTCGCGCATCGAAGATCTTGGCTCGGTGGCGGTCGACCCGGCCGCCATTGCCATGGCCGAGTCTGAATTCATCGTCTCTGGCGGTAACGGCGTCAAGGACTGGGAGCTATTCCACCGTGCCACCGCTGCATTGGGCGCCACCGAAGGTGCCTCGCGGGTGGCGGTCGACGACGGCTTCATGCCGCGTACGCGCCAGGTGGGTGCCACCGGTACCTGGGTTACCGCACGGGTGTACGTCGCGGTCGGCATCTCTGGCGCGATCCAGCACCTGCAGGGCATTGGTGCCTGTGACAAGGTGGTGGCGGTGAACATGGACCCTGGCTGCGACATGATCAAACGGGCCGACCTGTCAGTGATTGGCGACAGCGCGGCGATTCTTCAGGCTCTGATCGAAGCTGTGGATAACTACCGCAGCGGCGGCCAGCGCGACGCGGCATAAGGGTTCCAACATGAGTACAAAGGTCATTAGCCTGGTTTCCATTGGTGCTCATCCCGGCTCTGGCCGTAGTCGCCGGGCCGAGCAGGATGCCCGTGCGGTCGAGCTGGGGTTGCAGCTGGCTGGCGATAACTTGCAGGTCGTGCATGCTGGCGATCACCGCCAGGAGGCGCTGCGCGCTTATCTGGGCATGGGCCTGGATCATCTGGATGTACTTGAGCAACCGGAAGGGGCTGACGTGCTCGAGGTGCTTGGCAACTATCTACGTGATGCTGGCGCCCAGTTGGTGTTGACCGGCAGCCAGGCCGAGACCGGCGAGGGTTCCGGTATGTTGCCGTTCTTGCTCGCCGAGAAGCTGGGTTGGCCATTAATTGTCGGGCTGGCCGAGGTCGAGTCGATCGAGAATGGCACCGCCCAGGTATTGCAGGCGCTGCCGCGTGGTCAGCGGCGCCGGTTGAAAGTGCGTTTGCCATTGCTGGCCACTGTGGATAACGCAGCGCCCAAGCCACGTCAAAGCGCGTTCGGACCTGCGCGGCGTGGCGTGCTGGCAGCGCGAGATGTGGCGATTGTCGAAGATGAGCTGCTGGCGGATGCCGAACTGCAACCGGCCCGGCCCCGGCCCAAGCGGCTCAAGGTGATCAAGGCCAAGAGCGGCGCGGATCGGATGAAGGCTGCAACAGCCAAGGCCAGCGGTGGTGGCGGCAAGGTGCTGAAGGATGTTTCCCCCCAGGAAGGCGCTGAGGCCATCCTCAAGTTGCTGGTAGAGGAAGGAGTGCTGCGCTAATAGCGGCCTCCCGACTCATGCGAGTACGGCGGTGGCGCGCGGTCCCTGTAAATACCGTCGGCCTTGTGTCGCGAAAGGGCGGCGAAGCGGCCCTGCATTTTCAACTTCACCGCTGACATCGTTGGGCCCGCTCTGCGGGCCTTTCGCGACACAAGGCCGCTCCTACAAGGGCAGTGGTGTTACGCACATTTGCTGTTAGCCAGGCTGTGGATAAAGTGTTCGCTCATGCCTGCAGCCCTTTGAATTAGCGGCGTACAGCCAGCTGTACAATAATTGATCAGCCTAAGCCATGGATTTTCATGGCTTTTTTGCGTGTTCAAGCTTTAAAGTTGCCCACAATCGCTGTTAACCGGCCTGTGGATAAACTGTTCGGCTAACTCGCTAGGCCACGTATTCCGTGGCTTACCTGGAGTTGATCAAAATTCGATCAATCATCGTCAGAAGATGCCCAGATGCCTGAGATTCAGGGCTCTCGATAGCTTATCCACATGTGTAGCGAACGTTGTTCACAAAGTCTGTTGGCGCTTCTGTGGACAACATGTTCGGCATCCGCTGCAAGCCATGTATTTAAAGGCCTGCATGGAATTGATCAATAATTGATCAGGAGGGAGTGGAGCGAGGTCTAAAGATGCTACCGGGTACCTGTGGACAACTTGCCGGGCACACCCATAGGCATGCCCGGCAGGTTAATTACTGCGTAACGACTTCTTTCAGATAAGGCGCAGGTTCCGCCCCGAGGTTTTCCAGCACGCGTTGGCTGTACCAGTCGATGAAGTTGACCACACCAAACTCGTAAGTCTTGGAGTACGGCCCAGGCTGATAAGCAGTGGAGTTGATCCCGCGCTGGTTCTCTTCAGCCAGACGGCGGTCCTGGTCGTTGGTCGCGTCCCACACTTTGCGCATCTGCTCTGGGTCGTAATCAACGCCTTCAACAGCGTCCTTGTGGACCAGCCACTTGGTGCTGACCAGGGTCTCCTGAGCACTGATCGGCCACACCGTGAAGACAATCATATGATCGCCCATGCAGTGGTTCCAAGAGTGCGGCAGGTGCAGGATGCGCATCGAGCCCAGGTCCGGGTTCTGGATGCGGCCCATGAGCTTCTTGCTCGCCTGCTTGCCGTCCATGGTCATCGACACGGTGCCCTTGAGCAGCGGCATGCGCACGATGCGGTTACGCAGGCCGTGGCTCTTGTGCAGGTAAGGGATCTTCTCCGCTTCCCAGGCCGTAGCGCAGGCGGCGACGTGGTCCTTGAACGACTGATCGGCACGCGGGTCGTTGGTGTCGTCCCACTCGAGCAGGGTCTTGAGCAGCTCTGGGTGCGAGCCCGAGCAGTGGTAGCACTCGCGGTTGTTCTCCAGCACCAGCTTCCAGTTGGCTTTCTCCAGCAAGGTGGTTTGCACCGCCACCTTGGTGTTCTCCATGTCGTACGGTTCCATGTAGTGGTCGAGCGTAGCCAGGAACTCGTCGATCGCCGGCGGGTTCTGCGCCAGGCTGATGAAGATGTAGCCACCAGCGACTTTGACGTTGACCGGCTTGAGGCCGTACTCCTTCATGTCGAAGTCATCGCCCATTTCGGTGCCGGCAAACAGCAGGCGACCGTCAAGCTCGTAGGTCCACTGGTGGTAATGGCAGACCAGCTTGGCGACCTTGCCCTTCTCGCTGGTGCACAGCCGCGAACCGCGGTGGCGGCAGACGTTGTGGAATGCATGCACCTTGCCTTCGGCGCCGCGGATGACAATGATCGGGTTTTTGCCGACTTGCAGGGTGAGGAAGTTGCCCTTGGTCGGGATCTCGCAGGTCATGCCCGCGATCAGCCATTCCTTCTGGAAAATTTCCTGCATGTCGATCTGAAACAGACGCTCGTCAGTGTAGAACGGCTGGGGCAGCGAGTAGGTGCGCTCGCGGGTCTGCAGCATCTCGGCGGTGGCCTTGCGTGCAGCTTCCAGTGGATCGCCCAGGCTCAGGGTTGCGGTGACGTCCATCGTTGTAATCCTCAAGGCCGATAAAGGCCGGCGAAAGGTGGCTAATCGTTGTTTTAGTGCCGCAAGGCAGGTGCAGAAAACATCAGGTCTATTTGCCGTGGAGTGTGCGATCAAGGGCGCCTTGAGCCGTATCCATGGGCGACATGGCCGAATCGAATTCCGACGCGCCAGCCCTTGTCGTGCGGGGCTGGTCGCGATAAGCACGCCGATGTCGCTGATGGGAATGTGCCGGGCCACGGCCTTGAGCATTATCGGAGCCATAAAAGGCCGGTAGTCGGCCGCTGGAGAACAACATGTCCGAAACATTCCTCAACCCGGTCAGCACCCAGACCTGGGCCAACGGCCGCCACATCGTGCGCTGCGTCAAGGTCATCCAGGAAACCTGGGATGTGCGCACCTTCTGCTTCATGGCCGACCAGCCGATCATGTTCTTCTTCAAGCCCGGCCAGTTCGTCACCCTGGAGCTTGAAATCGAAGGCAAGCAGGTGATGCGCTCGTACACCATCTCCAGTTCGCCGTCGGTGCCGTACAGCTTCTCGATCACGGTCAAGCGGGTACCGGGTGGGCATGTTTCCAACTACCTGCACGACACCATGCACGAAGGCGCCGAACTGCCGGTGCACGGCCCGGTCGGCTTGTTCAACGCCATTGATTTCCCGGCGCCGAAGGTGCTCTACCTCAGTGGTGGCGTGGGCATTACCCCGGTGATGTCGATGGCGCGCTGGTTCTACGACACCAACGCCAATGTCGACATGGTGTTCGTCCACAGCGCGCGTTCACCGAAGGACATCATCTACCACCGCGAGCTCGAACAGATGGCCTCGCGCATCCCCAACTTCAGCCTGCACATCATTTGTGAAAAGCACGGGCTGGGCGAGCCGTGGGCAGGCTACCGGGGTTATCTGAACCAGCGTCTGATGGAGTTGATCGCCCCGGATTACATGGAGCGCGTGGTGTTCTGCTGCGGGCCTACGCCGTACATGAGCGCGGTCAAACGCATGCTCGAGGCGGTCGGCTTCGACATGAAGAACTACCACGAGGAGTCGTTTGGCGCGACCCCGGCGGAGGCCAAGGCCGACGCTGTCGAGCACGCCGAACAGGCAGCCGATGCACCGGAAGTGGATCTGTCCGATCTGAACCTGGTGGAGTTCGTCGGCAGCGAGAAGAGCATCCGCGTGGCCCCGGGCGAGACCGTGCATGCGGCGGCGGCCAAGGTTGGCCTGATGATCCCGAAAGCCTGCGGCATGGGCATCTGCGGTACCTGCAAGGTGCTCAAGCTGGGCGGCGAAGTGGACATGGAGCACAACGGCGGCATCACTGAAGAGGATGAAGCCGAGGGCTACATCCTCTCCTGCTGCAGCGTGCCGCGCGGCGACGTTCGTATCGAGTACTAAGTCGAGGCCGCCGCAACCCAGCGGCCTGGATTAGACGCGGAAGCGTGCAACCAGGCTGCTGAGATCAACGGCCAGGCGGGACAGCTCGGCACTCGCCGCGCTGGTCTGGTGTGCACCCGTGGCGCTTTGCACCGACAGGTCGTTGATGTTGACCAGATTGCGGTCAACTTCGCGGGCGACCTGAGCCTGTTCTTCGGCCGCACTGGCGATGACCAGGTTACGCTCGTTGATGTGTGCTACGGCCGTGGCGATGGTGTCCAGCGCCAAGCCCGCGCCGCGGGCGATGTTCAGGGTCGATTCGGCGCGTTCGGTACTGGTGCGCATCGACTCGACCGCCTGGCCGGTGCCGCCCTGGATGGTGCCGATCATGCGCTCGATCTCGCTGGTCGACTGCTGGGTGCGATGCGCCAGTGCACGCACTTCGTCAGCCACCACGGCAAAACCACGCCCGGCCTCACCGGCCCGCGCTGCCTCGATGGCGGCGTTGAGGGCGAGCAGGTTGGTCTGATCGGCCAGGCCGCGAATCACGTCGAGTACCTTGCCGATATCACGCGACTGTTCGGCCAGGTGAGTGATCAGCTTGGCAGTACCCTGCACGTCACCGCTCATGCGCTCGATGGCGCTGACGGTTTCCAGTACCAGGTCACGGCCATCGCTGGTGGAACGGCTGGCTTCAGCCGAAGCCTCCGAGGTGCTGACGGCATTGCGCGCCACTTCTTCGACCGCGCTGGTCATCTCGGTAACGGCAGTGGCGGCCTGTTCGATTTCGGCGTTCTGCTGCTGCAGGCCGCGCGCGCTCTCGTCGGTCACGCTGTTGAGCTCTTCGGCCGCCGAGGCCAGCTGGGTAGAGGAGCCGGCGATCAGGTGCAGGGTGTCGCGCAGCTTTTCCTGCATGCGGGCCATGGCGCGCTGCAGGCGCGCTGCTTCGTCGCTGCCTTCGGCGCGAATGGTGTGGGTGAGGTCGCCGTCGGCTACCTGTTCAGCTGCCTGCAAGGCTTCTTCGATCGGCTTGACGATGCTGCGGGTCAGCAGCAATGCGCAGATCAGGGTCAGCACGGTGGCGGCGATGAGCAGGCCGATCACCAGGGTGAACGCCGTGCTGTACTGGTTGGCGGCGGTGGCGTTGGCGTTGCGCGCCTGCTCGGTGTTCATTTCCAGCAAGGTGTTCATGACCTTGTTGATCTGCTCGGAGTTGGTCAGCAGGTCGCGGTTGAGCAGGTCGGCCAGTTCGTCGATACGGTTGGCCTGGCTCAGGTTGCGCATGCGGGTTTCCAGCTGGCGGTACTGGGTCAGCAACTGGCCGTACTGGTCGAACGCGTCTTGTTCTTCGGCGGCGACGATAAACGTCTGGTAACGGCTCTGGGCCTTGTCGATTTGCGCGTTGCGCTCGTCCAGCAGGCGCAGGGTCTCTTGCTGAGTGGCCGGGTCACGATTGACCAGCAGACGATAGGACAGCGTGCGCAAGCGCAGGCTCAGCGCGGTCAGCTCATCGAGGGTCTTGATGCTCGGCACGTTGATGCTTTCGATGGCGACACCCGCCTGGCGAATCTTGCCCATCTGGACCAGCGAAAATACGCCAAGGCCAAGCATCAATGCACCGATCAAGGCAAACCCGAGCAAGGCGCGCGGGGCGATATTCATATTGCGTAGGGACATGATTTGGACAATCCAGGCAAGGTAAGGTGGCGCGCAATCCTTGCGTCGGGATAAGACCTGTATGGCTATCGGTCATGACCGGCCAGTCTTGAGTTCGATGAGCAAAAGCCCGAGCTGGCCGCGACAAATCCTGACCGGCGGTTGACCCAGGCCGGAACAAGGTGGCCGATCCTCTGTCAATCTGGCCTGGCTGAAGCCTTTTGACCCGATATTTAATGGCGGGAGCGCGTGCTTTTCTTTATCGTGTGCGCCCTCTGCAACAACCCGAGATAGACATACCCCATGTTGGAAACTTCCCTGAATCAACTCGAGCAGCTGGTCAACGACCTGATGCAGAAAAACACCCAGCTGAGCGAGCAGAACGCTGCCATCGCTCAGGAACTGGCCCAGGCCAAGGAAGACAACGACAGCCTGCAGCTGTCGCTGATGGAGCAGGAAGAGAAACACGGCGCCGCTGCTGCGCGTATCCAGGCGCTGGTTGAGCGCGCCAGCGCAGGTGTCGTCAACGCATGAAACTGCAAGCGCAGCCGATCAATGTCGTGTCGATTCTGGGTATCGACTATTCGATCAAGGCCCCTGAAGGCCAGGAAGAGACCCTCTCGCAGGCTGTGCGGATGCTCAACACCGCCCTCAACGAAACCAAGCGCCAGTACCCGACCCTGATCGGTGACAAGCTGCTGGTGCTGGCGGCGCTGAATCTGTGCTCGCGGCAGATCGAACTGCAAAAAGAGCATCAAGTGACGCTCGCCCGCACTCAGGCGCAGATCGATGCCACGGTAGATGCCATCGCACGCACCATCGGCGAGCAGTAAAGCACCAGCCAACGGCAAATTTCGAGCGGGGAACAGCCATGCGGTGACGCGTGGCTGTTCCCCGTTTTTGCGCTCAGCGTTTGTCGATGATTTGCTGGATTGAATGGATACGTAAGTGTATACAATCTCCCAAAACAAGAATCCTGGGGAGGAAAACGTATGCGTATCTGGCGGCGAAGTATCCAGTTGCAGTTGATCGCAGGCATGGGCGCGGCCCTGTTGGTGAGCATCCTGGTGGTGGTTGCGATCTATACCGTGGCGGTCAATCGCCTGACCGAGCGCTATTTGCTCGACACCGCTCTGCCGGCCAGCATCGAGGCCATTCGCAACGATATCGAGCGCATGCTTAGCCAGCCGCTGGTGGCGGCCGCCGATATTGCTGGCAATACCCTGCTGCGTGACTGGCTCGCTGCCGGTGAGAATCCCGCCGAGGCGGCGCGCTTCATCGAATACCTGGACGCTGCCAAGCAGCGCAACCATGCGTTTACCGCGTTATTCGCCGCCACTGCGAGCGGCCACTACTACAACGAGAAAGGCCTGGATCGCACCCTTAGCCGGCAGAACCCCAAGGACCAGTGGTTCTATGGCTACATCGACAGTGGTGCCGAGCGGCTGATCAATATCGACGTGGATGGCGCCACCGGCGAGGTGGCGCTGTTCATCGACTACCGCATCGAAAAGGCCGGGCAGCTGGTCGGCATCGCCGGCATGGGCTTGCGCCTGACCGAGTTGTCCAAGCTGATCCACGACTTCAGCTTTGGCGAGCAGGGCAGGGTCATGCTGGTGCGCAACGACGGCCTGATCCAGGTCCACCCGGACAATCAATACAGCGCCAAACGCACGCTCGCCGAACAGGTCGGTGGCGACGCCGCCAAGCTTTTACTGGGGCAGGGCGCCGGCCTGCAGCGTAGCCAGTTCGAACGTGACGGCGAGCAGTATCTGGCCCTGAGCCTGCCGCTGCGTGATCTCAACTGGACGCTGGTAGCCGAAGTGCCGCAGGCGCAGATCTACGCGCAGATGCACCAGGCGGTGTGGCTGACCAGCTTGATTGGTGGGGCAGTAGCCTTGCTCTCGTTGCTGCTGGTGGTGCTGCTGGCGCGCGGGTTGGTGCGCCCGATCCGTCAGGTGACCACGGCGCTGGTGCAGATTGGTGGCGGCGCCGGCGACCTGAGCCATCGCCTGGATGATTCCCGCGAGGATGAACTGGGCGACCTGGCTCGCGGGTTCAACCGCTTTCTCGACAGCCAGAGGGCGCTGATCGCTGAGGTGCTGAGCACTACCGAGCGCCTGCACCGTTCGGTCGAACAGGTGACGCAGGTAGTCGGTAACACCGCCGACCGCTCGGAGCGTCAGCAACAGATGACCGAGATGGTTGCCACCGCCGTGCACCAGATGGGCCTGACTGTGCAGGACGTTGCGCAAAACGCAGGGCATGCGGCGTACGCCTCGCAGTCGGCACGTGACGAAGCGGTGCAGGCGCGCGAGCAGGTGCGCCAGTCGGTACAGGGCATCCACGGCATGTCCGGTGAAATCAGCCGGGCCGCCGAGGCGGTGGGCCAATTGGCGCAGGAAGTGGCCTCGATCGATGAGGTGCTGGCGGTGATTCGCAGCGTTTCCGAGCAGACCAACCTGCTCGCCCTCAATGCGGCCATCGAGGCGGCCCGCGCCGGTGAAATGGGCCGCGGCTTTGCCGTGGTCGCCGATGAAGTGCGCACCCTGGCCCGGCGCACGCAGCTGTCTACCGATCAGGTGCAGCAGATGATTCAGCGCCTCAAGCAGGGCGCCGGCGTGGCTGTGACGTCCATGCAGGCAGGCCAGCTGGCCACCGGTAGCGGGGTTGAAGCAAGCCAGCGCACCGGCGCCTCGCTGGGGGCGATCACCGATCAGGTCGAGCGCATCAGTGACATGAACCAGCAGGTGGCCACCGCGACCGAGCAGCAGTCAGCGGTGACTGAAGAGATCAATCGCAACGTGCAGGGGATTTCCGACCTGGCTCGGCAGACCGCCGCCGAGGTGCTTGATTGTCGCGAGGAATGCCAGACACTGCGCCGCTTGGCCGATGACCTGGCGCGGCAGATGGGTGGTTTCAGGCTTTGAAATGCAGTAGCCGGTGTTGCCGCGCCCTCC